>NZ_CAKLBR010000014.1:0-138529 GCF_920984685.1 Pseudomonas sp. Leaf59
ACTCGGGCTGGTCTCGATACTGGATACGATAAACCGACTCAACCGCATAGCCTGAACCGCCGTATACGGAACCGTACGTACGGTGGTGTGAGAGGACGGCGGGAGTAATCCCGCCTCCTACTCGATCTGAAAATTCGGCGCAGATGATATTTTTTTGAAAGCAGTCATTGTTTTTGTGGGAACTGATACAGCTATACGTACCACAAGTTAAATATCAGATCGTCGAATAATCCAATATGCAAGTAGGGATGAGCTATTAATGGAGTGTGAATGTTGGATAAAGGTCGATATGGAAAATAAACTATTAGTAACAACTAAAGAGGTTGTTTATGAATGGCGTGTCTGCAGCTCAAACTTATCGTCCCGCTAATATTCGGTCACGCATTGAGGGCGATATAGGAAAACAGCAAAAAAAATCCGACGCCATCCAGGCACCGCGCGCTTTGACTGCCGCCTATACCGCGAATGTTTTCGGTGGTCAGGCCTCGTTTCAGCCAATCCCCACGCTTGTTTTTCGCCCTAAGACTTATCTCACGCTCAATGCGACAGCCAACCTGATTCCTGGTCTTGTCAGCGCGGGCGCCAGCAAGACCATTCGATTCGATCCGTTGATCAGGATCAGCCCGACAGACACTGGCGGCGTCACTGTGGGCTTCGCTCCACGGCTGGAAGTGGAATTAAGCGGAGCCGTCCGTGCAGGCCTGACGAATATCTTTAATACTGGACTGGGCGTGAATGGGGGGCTGGGTGGCGCACAGAAGTTTACGTTTGGTGCTCCGCAATTCAGGGCCAATCTCGAACCGACGGGCGTATTCAAAGCCAAGGCCGATTTACATCCCACGTTTGGCAGTGAGCAAACATTAAGCGTGAATGCTGGCGCGAACTTTGGTGCGGGCGCTGTCAGTGTCGGTGCGGATCAGCGTTTTTCACACAGTCTTGCGCAGCAGTTAAGAGTCGGTGGACCGGGCGTTCAGTTTCAGTTGAGTTCCACCGGCCAGCCAAGAATATCCAGCAATTTCGACAGAACGGTATCGATCTCGGGTGCAAGCACGTCTTCCTCGTGACATTTGTTGAAACTACCTACGCAGTATTTGTAGGAACTGTTACTTCGCTGTGTCCCACATAGTTTGCGTAGACCCGTCGAATTACGACATTCGAATAGATAATCGTCAATTCATCAGGGGCTGCACAAACCAATAAAGCGAGTGTATTAGCCATGAACCAGATTTCTGCAAATTCTCCGTATCGTTCGCCTACCCCACAGCCACAAAACAATAGTGAGGTGAATAAACAACAACACCCTTCGCGGGCCTTCACTGCCCCTTATACCGCCAATGTGTTTGGAGGCGAGGCCAAGTTTCAACCCATTCCCACCGTCACTTTTGTGCCCGCTACGTCTGCCACCATTGCGGCCAGAATCACTCCGTTGCCTGGCGGCCCGAGCGTGGGTGCAAGCGCGACGGCGAAGTTTCTACCCGAAATCGTCTTGCGTCCAAACGATGCGGGCGGCCTCAATGTCAGCGTAACGCCCAAGATGCAGCTCGAACTGAACGCCGATTTAACGGCTGGCATTCCCAATATCCTGGGGACGGGGATTGGCGTGAGGGGCGGCGGCAGTGCTTCCAAGTGGTTTACGTTCAATGCTCCGCAGGCCAGCTTCAATCTGAATCCGGACCTTTCATTTAACGTAAGCGCCAATCTCAATCCCGCACTGACAACTACCCAGCGTATTGGGCTTAATGGTGGGGTGCAGGGCCGTGTTTCAGCCTCGGGATTTGGCGCTGGCGCTGGGGTGGATCAGGCTTTTACGCATCAGACGCAGCAAGAGTTCAAGCTCGGCGGTCCAGGCGTCAAGTTCGAAATGACACCTGCTGGAAGGCCGACGATAACGCAGAACTTTGATAAAACGGTGTCCATCTCCAACAGTTACAGCTTCCTGCCGCGAACGTCCGTCAACGCGAACGCCCAGGCCGGTCCTATTACGGTCAATGCGGGGGCCAGGGTCTCACCGGGTGTTACGGTCAAGTACAAAGTGACGTTCAGCACTGACCTTGCGAGCAAGACGCCCCCCAAAACTGAAGTGTCCGTGTCACCCGGAGTGCGGGTGGACGGGGACCTTAGCGTCGGCGTGTCGTTGTTACCCCGCGATTGGCCGGTCAGTCTCAGCGCTTCCGTTGCAGCTCAACCCTATGTCAGGTTCTCTGCCGACGCCAGCTATACGGTTTAAACGCCGGCACTCAGAAAACGCCTGTGCCAAAGGCAGGCGTTTTTCAACCCAGGGCTGCAGCATCCACAATCCGGTTGCGGCCCGTGTGCTTGGCTTCATACAACGCCTGATCCGCACTGAGCAGCAACGCCTCCAGGGAGGTTCGACTGCGCTTGTTCCAGGTGCTCATGCCGATGCTCACGGTGATGGGGCGGCCATCTTCGGCCACCCTGGGCAAATGCTCCACGCCGCTGCGGATATGCTCGGCAATCACCCAGGCGCCCTTGGCGTCGGTATGCGGCAGCACCACTGCAAACTCTTCCCCGCCATAGCGCGCCGCCAGATCGGCCGGGCGACGAATGTTGCTGCCGATCACCTGGGCCACGTTGCGCAGTGCCTCGTCGCCGCCGTTATGGCCATGCCGGTCATTGAAGGCCTTGAAGTGGTCCACGTCGATCATCAGCAGCGTAAGCGACTCGGTTGAGCGCTGGGCGCGGTCCCATTCCAGACGCAGGCGCTCATCGAGAATGCGACGGTTGGGCAGACCGGTCAGCGCATCGGTGGCGGCCAGTTCCGACAGCACGCGTTCGGCGCGATGCCGACGTCGCAGTTCGCGGCGCAGCATCCAGCTCAGCCACAGTACGCCAATGCACAATATGCCGGTGGCCCCACCGGTCAGCAGCGCCGCGCGGTGCCATTGGGCGAAGACATCCTCGCTGGACAGCGCCACCACCACGATCAGTGGCAGCGCGCCGACACTGGTGAAGGTGTACAGGCGCTCCTTGCCGCTGATGGCGGAAATCGCCTGGAAACTGCCCATGCCCTCACGCAGTATTCGCTTGAAGTTGGGACGGTCGCTCAGGTCCTTGTCAATCATGTCGCGCTCCATCAGCGGCTGTTGGGCCAACAGGACGCCTTTGCTGCTCAACAGGTTGATGCTGCTGCCGTTGCCGATGGTCAGGCTGCTGAACAGCTGGTCGAAGTAGGCCAGGCGCATGGTCGCCACCGCGACGCCTGCGAACTCACCGTTGGGCCCCGACACACGCCGGCTGAATGCCATGCGCCAGACCTGGTCGCAGTTGCAGTGAATCCTGAAAGGGCGGCTGATGAACAAGCCGGTCTTTGCGTCGCTGGCGTGCGCCTGGAAATAATCACGTTTGGCAAAATTACGCGGCGTGGGCTTGAGGGTCGAGGAGTCCGCGATCACGTCGCCCTTGGCGTCCAGTAACAGCACTTCGCCCTTGTAAGGCGCGGCAGTAGACAGATCAAACTGCAGCCGATGGCGAATGTCCGCGGCTACCCCGGACAAGTCTCCGCGCTGCCTGGCCTCGATCAATCCGGTGAGGGCCAGGTCGTACAGCTCGACGTTGCGCAGCACATCGGCATTGATCAACTGGGCAATGTTGGTGGTCGAGCGCGTGGCCGCCAGCAGCGTGCTGGCATGCTCACGGATCAACAGCCCCGTGACGATGATCATAATCAGCGCGACGGTAAGACCGCTGCCCAACATCAGTAACAGTTCCGGGCGAGCAGGCGGGGTGCGACCAGAGCGTTTATTCATCGGGCAGACTTCAGCAGCGCAGATGCTGGCAGTTTAGTTCTACCCGATAAAAAGTGAATGCTCTGCTAAAAAGAAAGATTTGGCGCGTCAGAACACTTCGAATGCATAGTCGAGAATCATGCGGTACTCATCCACGTCCCGGTCCACCGCCGAGTAGCCGTTGCTACCCCGGTGGGTAGCCCATTGCAGACGTACGGCGAGGTCCTTGGCCTTGCCGCTCTGCACCACATACTTCAAATCGATATCCCGTTCCCAGTGCCTGGCATTCTTGCCGTCGGCGCTGTACCACGCGCTGTAGCCACGGCTCTGCGGGTCGACGCTGGTCAGGTCGGTCTGGCCGCTGATGTAGGACACGGCCGAGGTCAGGCCGGGCAGGCCCAGGCCACCGAAGTTATAGGCGTACTTGAGTTTCCACGAGCGTTCGTTGGGGCCGTTGAAGTCCGAGTACTGCTGGGAGTTGTCGAGGAACACGCTGTCGCCCTGGGCAATGTAGTCGAACGGGGTGTTGCCGTTGACCCGCTGGTACGCGGCAGTGACGCTGTGATGGCCGGCGGCGACGGTGAAGTGCAGGCTGTAGGTGTTGTTGTCGATAGCCCCCAGCAGCGACTGTCCGGTGTCCTGGGTATGGTAGTAGTGCAGGCCGGGATTGAGACTGATCATCTCGTTCACCACATAGGTGTAGTCCAGGTCGTAGTAGTACTGCTGCCATACGTCCTTGAGTTCGGAGGCGTAGAGGTTGCTGGTTACACTGGGAATGGCGCTGAACGATACGCCCGCCCAGTTCAGGTGCTGGCTGTCGGTGTTCAGCGGCAGCGCGCCGTAACTGGTGCCGATGCGTCGGTGGCCGCTCTGGTTGTAGGGCTTGGTGAAACTGGCCTGGCCGCCTTCGAGCAGCCAGCCGTCGATGCTGTGGTTGGTCAGGCTGACGCCACGGAAGGTCTGGGGCAGCATACGGGTCATGCCGCCGGCGATCACCGGGTTGTTGAGGAACAGGTCGCCGGCCTTGAGCTCCGTGTCGAACGCGCGCATTTTCAGGGTGCCGCCAGCGGTCGAGAACGCGCCGGGCGCCTTGCCGTTGCCGCCGCCGTAGGGAAGGATGCTGGAACCGTCGGTGCCGCCACCGCCGTCCAGCTTGAGGCCGAGCATGGCATGGGCGTCGAGGCCAAAACCCACGGGGCCCTGGGTATAACCTGATTCGAACGTGCCGAGAAAGCCCTGGCCCCACTCCTTGCTGTCGTCGGTATGAATGTCGCGACGGTCGCGGTTCATGTAGTAGTTGCGGGCATTGAGTTTGAGGCTGGAGCCTTCGACGAAGCCGTCGGTGGGGGTGGTGTCGGCTGCGTGGGCAAGGGGGCTGATCGTTGCTGCAATGGCGAGGAATAACGGGGTGAGCGAGGTCTGCACCGGTGGGCTCCTGTATGGATGGCAAAAAAAAACCGCTGAAGAGCAGCGGCTTTTGGAAGCGAGGAGTGTAACAAGATAATGACTGTTGCCCAAACCGCAACAGTGCTTAGAGGGGCAGGGTGATGCCGAAGGTATTCGCACCACTTTCGCTGCGCACGAACACATCGCCGCCGTGCATCAACGCAATCGCCTTGACGATGGCGAGCCCCAGCCCGTGATTGGCCCCGCTGTTGCTGCGCGACGCGTCCACCCGATAGAAACGCTCGAACAGCCGTGGCAGATGCTCGTCGGCAATCGCCTCGCCGGGGTTGGTCACGCCAATCACCACACGATCCTGTTGCACATCGATATTGACCTCAATGACCTGTCCCGGCGTGGTGTGTTGCACCGCATTACTCAGCAGGTTGATCAGTGCACGGCGCAGGTGGGCTTTTTCGATCTGCACCTGGGCGTCGCCCTGTACCCGTACCTCGACCTGAGCGTCTTCGAGGATGAAGTCCAGGTAGTCGAGCGTGGTCGCAACTTCATTGGCCAGGGAGCTTTCGATCAGTTTGGTGGCCTTGCTGCCCTGGTCGGCGCTGGCCAGGAACAGCATGTCGTTGATGATCGAACGCAGACGCTCGAGCTCTTCCAGGTTCGATTGCAGCACCTCGAAGTAATGCTCGGCCGAGCGCCCGCGTGTAAGGGCCACCTGGGTCTGGCCGATCAGGTTGGTCAGCGGTGAGCGCAGCTCGTGGGCCACGTCGGCATTGAACGATTCCAGGCGTGAATAGGCCTGTTCGACGCGGTCGAGGGTGGCGTTGAACGAGTTGACGAACTGACTCAGCTCCGGCGGCAGCGGCGACAGTTGCAGGCGTCCGGAAAGTTTGGGCGGCGCCAGCTTGCGCGCTTCGCCCGAGAGCCTTTCCAGCGGCTTGAGGCCGATACGCGCCACCCAGAAACCCAGCAGCGAGGCCAGCACCACGCCGGCCAGCGCCAGGCTGACCAATGCCACCAGCAGGTGGTGCTGGGTGGCGCGAAAGTTCTCGGTGTCGATGGCAATCATGAAACGCAGCGGCGGTCGCTGGTCCCGGGCGGCGAACTGGCTCACCAGCACTTTGAACGGGTAGGCATGGCCCGGCAGGCGCAAATCGCGCTTGCCGACGGGGCCTGCGGCGAATGCGCGAATCTGCGCGTCCGGTTCGCCGTACTCGTAGTTGGGGTCACTGCTGACCACCCAAAAGCGGATGCGTTTGTCTTCTTCACCGAGCAGCTTGAGCTTGGCGCGGATCTTCACCCAGTGCTCCGGCGTGCCGAAGCGATTGACCGAGGACTCCAGCACGCTGTAACGCGCGTCCAGCTCCGCCCCTGGCAACAGGCCAAGGCCGCGATCCACCTGCTGATACAGCACGCCGCCAATCAACAGAAAAATCAGCGCCGCCACCAGGGTGAACAGGCCGCTCAGACGCACGGCAATCGAGTTAACCGACACTGCGGTTCTCCAGCACATAGCCCATGCCACGAATGGTGTGCAGCAGTTTGTGCTCGAACGGCCCGTCGAGCTTGGCGCGCAGGCGCTTGATCGCCACTTCGACCACATTGGCGTCGCTGTCGAAATTGATGTCCCAGACCATTTCGGCAATCGCCGTCTTGGAGAGGATTTCACCCTGGCGCCGGGCCAGCACGCTGAGCAGCGAAAACTCTTTGGCGGTAAGGTCCAGGCGCACGCCGTTGCGGCTGGCCTTGCGGCTGATCAGGTCGATCCACAGGTCGGCGACCGTCACCTGCACCGGCTCGTGGCCGCCGCTGCGCCGGGTCAGCGCCTGCAGGCGCGCCACCAGTTCGAGGAAGGAAAACGGCTTGCCCAGGTAATCGTCGGCGCCTTCACGCAGGCCGCGAATGCGGTCTTCCACACGTTCGCGGGCAGTCAGCATGATCACCGGTGTCTGCTTGCGCGCGCGCAACGCCCGCAGCACGCCGAAGCCGTCGAGGCCGGGCAGCATCACGTCGAGCACGATCACCGCGTAATCGTTCTCCAGCGCCAGGTGCAAACCCTCGACGCCCTCGCGCGCCACGTCCACCGTGTAGCCTTGCTCGGTGAGGCCGCGGTGCAGGTAGTCCGCGGTTTTTTCTTCATCTTCGATAATCAGGACGCGCATGACACCGCCTCAGCGTGTGGTCGCCAGCTCGGCAGCTGGTTTGGGCCGGTGGAAAAACTTCTCGAGGTACAAGTATATGACCGGCGTGGTGAACAGCGTCAGTGCCTGGCTCACCAGCAACCCGCCGACCACCGCGATGCCCAGTGGCTGGCGCAACTCGGCACCGGGGCCGGCACCCAGCATCAACGGCACGGCGCCGAGCAGGGCGGCGAGCGTAGTCATGATGATCGGCCGGAACCGCGTGACACAGGCCTCGTAAATCGCCTCGTGGGGTGGCAGGCCGCGTACACGTTGTGCCTCCAGGGCGAAATCGATCATCAGGATGCCGTTTTTCTTGACGATACCGATCAGCAGCACCAGGCCGATCAGCGCCATGATCGAAAAGTCCTGGCCCATCAACGTCAGCATGATCAGCGCCCCCAGCCCGGCTGACGGCAAGGTGGAAATAATCGTCAGTGGGTGCACGAAGCTTTCGTACAGCACCCCCAGGATGATGTAGACCGCCACCAGCGCCGCGAGGATCAGCCAGGGCTGGCTGGCCAGCGAACTCTGGAACGCCTGGGCCGCGCCCTGGAAGTTGCCGATGATCGTGGTCGGCATACCGATTTCATTCTTGGCCTGCTCAAGCATGATCACCGCGTCGCCCAGGGCCACGCCGGGCGCGAGGTTGAACGACAGGTTGGCGGCCGGGAACATGCCGTCATGGCTGATCGACAGCGGCCCGACCGTGGGCGCGTCGACCTTGGCCAGCGCCGACAGCGGCACCATTTCATTGGTCAGTGGCGAGCGCAGGTAAAAGTAGTGGAGGCTTTCGGCCTTGCCGCGTTGCCGAGTGTCCAGCTCCAGCACCACCTGGTACTGGTTGGTCTCGGTCTGGAACTCGTTGATCTGGCGCTGGCCGAACGCGTCGTACAGCGCCTGGTCGACATCGGTGGCGGTGAGGCCGAAGCGCGCGGCGGCCTGGCGGTCGATGCTGATGTGGGTGATGCTGCCGCCCAGTTGCAGGTCGTTGGACAGGTCGCGAAACGCCGGATTGCCACGCAGTTTTTCGGTGAGCCGTTGGGTCCAAGTGTTCAGCGTCGCACCGTCGTTGCTCTTGAGCACGTACTGGTACTGGGCGCGACTGGGGCCGGAGCTGAGGTTGATGTCCTGCCCCGCGCGCAGGTACAGGACGATGCCCGGCACCTTCGCCAGTTTCGCGCGGATACGGTCGATGAACTGGCTGGCGGACACATCGCGCTCGCCGCGGTCCTTCAAGGCGATCCAGAAGCGGCCGTTGGCGATGGTCTGATTGCTGCCGGTAACGCCCACCGAATGGGAAAACGCCAGCACCGCCGGGTCGTCCTTGACGATCTCGGCCAGGGCCTTGTGCTTGGCGACCATGTCCGGGTACGACACGTCGGCCGCTGCTTCGCTGGTGCCGAGCACAAAGCCGGTGTCCTGCACCGGGAAAAAGCCCTTGGGGATAAACACGTAGCCGATCACGGCCAGCGCCAGCGTCACCAGAAAGAGTGCCGCCATGCTGCGCTGATGGGCCAGTGCGCGGCGCAGGTTGCGCGCGTAACCGGCCAGCAGGCGTTCGCTGAAGCCCGGTTTGTCGTGGGCCGGGTGCGTGGGCGCGCGCATGAACAGCGCGGCGAGGGTGGGCGCCAGCGTCAGCGAGACCACCACCGAAATCAGGATGGTCGACGTCGCCGTCAGCGCGAACTCCTTGAACAGCCGCCCGACCACACCGCCCATGAACAACAGCGGAATAAACGCCGCCACCAGCGAAAAGCTGATGGACACCACGGTAAAGCCGATCTCACCGGCGCCCTTGATCGCCGCTTCACGCTGGCCCAGTCCGGCCTCGAGGTGACGGTGGATGTTCTCCACCACCACGATTGCATCGTCCACCACAAAGCCCACGGCGATCACGATCGCCACCAGCGTCAGGTTGTTCAGGCTGAAACCCATCAGGTACATCAAGGCGAAACTGGCGATCAGCGACACCCCCAGCACGCTGGACACAATCAGTGTGGCCGACAGCTGGCGCAGGAACAGCGCCATCACCGCCACCACCAGCAGGATGGCGATCAGCAGGGTTACTTCCACTTCATGCAGCGAGGCGCGAATGGTCCGGGTGCGGTCGGTCAACACGCTGACCTGCACCGACGCCGGCAACATCGCCTCCAGGCGCGGCAACTCGGCCTGGATGCGGTCCACGGTCTCGACGATGTTGGCGCCGGGTTGGCGCGAGATCACCAGGTTGACGCCGGGCGTATCGCCGGACCAGGCCTGCACGTAGGCGTTTTCCGATCCGTTGACGACGTTGGCGATGTCGCGCAGTTGAACCGGTGCACCGTTTCGGTAGGACACAATCAGTTGGGCGTAGTCCTCGGGTTGAAACAGCTGGTCGTTGGTCGACAGGGTCGACACGCTGTCCTTGCCGTAGATCGCGCCCTTGGCCAGGTTGAGGCTGGACTGCTGGATGGCCAGGCGCACGTCGGCCAGGGTCAGGCCGATGGCAGCGAGTTTGTCCGGCGAGGCCTGCACACGGATCGCCGGGCGTTGCTGGCCGGTGATATTGATCTGGCCGACCCCGTCGATCTGGCTGATCTGACGCGCCAGCAGGGTTTCCACGTAGTCGCTCAGCTCGGTGCCGGGCATGCTGCTGGAGCTGACGCTGAGGATCAGCACCGGGCTGTCGGCCGGGTTGACCTTCTTCCAGGTCGGCAGGTTGGGCATGTCACGGGGCAACTTGCCGGCTGCAGTATTGATTGCCGCCTGCACTTCCTGCGCGGCGGTGTCGATGCTCTTGCTGAGGGTGAACTGCAGGGTCAGCAGGCTTGAGCCCAGTGCGCTGCTGGAGGTCATCTGGGTCATGCCGGGGATGGCGCTGAACTGCACCTCCAGTGGCGTTGCCACCGATGAGGCCATGGTGTCGGGGCTGGCGCCGGGCAGTTGCGCGGTGACCTGGATCGTCGGAAATTCCGCCTCCGGCAGTGGGGCGATGGCCAGGCGCGGGAAGGCAATGATCCCGAGCAGCACCAGGGCGAAAGTCAGCAGCAGGGTGGCGACCGGGTGGTCGACGCACCAGGCCGAGGGCGACTTCATGGCTGCACCTTGGCATCGACGGTCTGGATCACCTGCGGCGGCTCCTTGAGGACGTCCACCTGGGCGCCGGCCTTGAGCCGCGATTGCCCGTCGCTCACCAGCACGTCGCCGGCCTGCACGCCCTTGATGATGTTGAGGTCGCTGTTCTGATAGGTCACTTGCACGGGCACCGCTTCAACCTTGCCCGCGTTGACCCGGTACACAAAGTGCGTGTCCAGCCCGCGTTGCACCACGGTAGGCGGCACCACCAGGGCATTTTTGTCGAGGGCGGTCTGGATCTTGATGGTCACCAGTTGACCCGGCCACAGGCGTTGCGTGGCGTTATTGAACTCGGCCTTGGCGCGCAGGGTGCCGGTGGTGGAACTGATCTGGTTGTCGATCAGGCTCAAGTGGCCGGCGCCGAGCAGGTCACCGGTCTGGCCGTCGGTGTCGGCGCCCAGATACGCGTCGACGCTGGCTTTGTCGGGGGCAGCGATCAGGGCCTGCAGGGTCGGCAGCATTTGTTGCGGCAGGGAGAACTCG
Source organism: Pseudomonas sp. Leaf59 (assembly GCF_920984685.1). Taxonomy (NCBI): domain Bacteria; kingdom Pseudomonadati; phylum Pseudomonadota; class Gammaproteobacteria; order Pseudomonadales; family Pseudomonadaceae; genus Pseudomonas; species Pseudomonas sp. Leaf59. Next base: position 10,928 of record NZ_CAKLBR010000014.1, read on the forward strand.
ACGGCAATCGGGTCGATCTGGGTGACCGAAAACAATCCCTGAGTGTCGCTTGTGCGCAGGAAGTTTCCTTCGTCGACGGTACGAATCCCCACGCGACCGCTGACCGGCGAACGAATTTGCGTGTAGGAAAGCTGCACCTGCGCCGCATCAATCGCCGCCTGGTTGCCTTGCGCAGTGGCCCTGAGCTGGTTGACCAGGGCCTGTTGCTGGTCATAGGTCTGCTTCGACACGCCATTATCGACGCTCAGTTCCTTGTAACGCTTGAGGTTGATCAACGCCACTTGCAACTGGGCCTGGTTCTCGCCCAATTGCGCCCTGGCCTGGGCGAGACTGGCGCGGATCGAGCGGTCGTCGAGGGTGGCAAGCAGGTCGCCGGCCTTGACCCGTTGGCCTTCCTTGACCAGCAATTGGGTAAGAATGCCGTCTACCTGGGGCCGAATGACCACGCTGTGCAACGACAGCACCGTGCCGATGCCGCTGACAAAGCGCGGAACGTCCTGCTGCGCCACGGTCACCACCCTTACGGGTATGGCGCTGGGCGCTGCCAGCCGGGTTTTGGCCGGGCGGGTCAGGGCCCAGGCGGTCACGGCCAGCACCGCGAGGAGGCCGACGATAAGAGCGGTTTTGCGTTGATTGGGCATCAGGTAGGCGCGCCGGGGCAAGGAGGGAGACGTGAGCGTTCTTTATAGCCGGGCAATCGGGTCAGCACGGTGACTGCTAACTGACAGCGCTGTCAGTAAACACCGACCATTCGTACGGACGTGCTTAAACATCTGAACCGCGCAGGTATACTGCGCGCCAACGTGGCCCGCAAGCCGGCCTCGCATCATTTTTTGCACGCCCGGAGCGCCCCATGACTTCCCCGACACAACCCCCTGTTGAAGCGACTAATCTCGTCGATCCGGCCAGCGCTGACGGCGTTGAAAAAGCCGGGATTGCGCCGTTCAAATTCCCGTTCAAACCGGGTGAACTGGCCGGCGCCAAGCAGACTGCCCAGCCCTGGTACAAGAACGGTGCCAAAAACGGTCACACCAAGTCGCCGGGCATGGCGCCACCGGGTACGCGTCGGTCAATGGGTAAACGTTGAGAATATTCGGCTGAGCACTTTATCGGCCTTTGCCTACAAAGCTGGCTGATATTTCCGCTTGTAGGTCCACGTCCGTTTCTTGAAAGCTTGCACGGCATTTGCCCATGGCCCCACCTGAAAGGGGCCGTTACCCATGCCGATCTCTCTGGAAAAGGACGTTCCCGTGGCCCAGATACGCACCTGCGTAGTGTTTGCCTTAGCGCTATCGACGGGTATTTTTCCCTTCGCCCTGGCGGATGATTCGCCGCGAAACGAAATCCGTTTTGCCGTCGTCGCACAATTTCCGCCCTTCCAAAGCCGTAATCGGCAGGACCAGTTGGTAGGGCTGCATATCGAGCTGGGCAGTGCCTTGTGCCAGCAGCTCAATGTGCGGTGCACCTGGGTCGACCAGGTGTTGTCAGAAAATTTCTCGGGCCTTGAGGCCAGGCAATTCGACGCGATCATGGGCATCGCCCCGACACCGCAGCGTCGCCGACAGGTGAGCTTCACCGACGACCTCTATCCGTTCACCACGCGCCTGGTTGCGCGCAAAAACTCCGGCCTGATGCCCTCCGCGCGCGCGCTCAAGGGCAAGTGCGTGGGCGTCTTGCTGGGCAGCAATCGCGAGGCCTTCGCCTTGGCCGAGTGGGCCCCCAAGGGGGTCAGGGTCAAGAGTTACTGGCTCAACGATCAACTGATTCGCGCGCTGGTGGCGGGGGATATCGACGCTACATTGCAAGGCACCGTGGAAATTCGCGAGGTGCTGCTCGACACCGCTGTTGGCCAGGATTTCGGCTTTCTCGGCCCGGTTGTCTCGTCGAGCCTCCTTGGCAACAGCGTAGCGATCGCGGTGCGCAAGTCCGATAGCGCGTTGCGGCGCGATCTCAACGGCGCGCTTGAGCAGTTGATGCACAACGGCGAGTACCAGCGGATCGTCCAGCCTTACCGCCTTGATGCGCTCGCTCCCCAGGGTGATGGCTGAGTGATCTGTGACGATGGACCCATGCCTTTCGGTGTCTCTGGGAAATTCCCTACGCGGTAAACGGACACGTCGCGCTTGGACATTGTCGGGTGCCTGCTAAAAAGTGTCTGCTGGAAAGTTATCTTCTGGAAAGTTGAGTGCGTTCGGGCCTGATCGGTTGAGCCGCGACGCCTCCCACCCTCTTTGCGCAGGACAGTTTGTATGACTAGACGAATACTGGCGCTTAGCCTGGCATTGTTTGCCGGGAGCGGATGTGCGGTTCCCCCGCCGCCTGCAGCTTCGTGGAGCGAAATACGTTTTGGCGTCGAAGCCGATGTGAAACCGTTCGAGTACCGGGATGAGCGAGGCGAGCTCAAGGGCCTGGATATCGAATTGGGCAATGCGCTGTGTGCCGAACTCAACGCACGCTGCGTGTGGGTCGATCAGCCCTATGCCACCAATATTGCGGCGCTGCAGAGCGGGCGCTTCGATGCAATCATGCCGATGACGCCGACCCCGGCGCGGCGCGAAACCCTCGACTTCACCCACCTGCTTTATCCATTGGAAAGCCGCCTGGTAGCGCGTACCGGGGCCAATCTGTTGCCCGATGCGCAATCGCTCAAGGGCAAGCGTGTCGGCGTATTGGCCGGCACCAGCCGGGAAGCCTTCGCCCAGGCACGCTGGGCGCCCCAGGGCGTGGTGGTACGCAGCTTCAACCTCAATGGTGAGTTGATCGCCAGCCTGTTCAAAGGCGAGTTGGACGCGACCTTGCAGAACACCATCGAAATCACCGAAGCCTTGTTGAACACCCCGAAAGGCGCTGCGTTTGCCTTCGCGGGCCCCAGCATTGTCGATGAAATGCTCGGCGGCGGTGTTGCGATTGCCACACGCAAGACTGACCCCGCTTTGACGGAAGCCCTCAACCGTGCCCTGCAAAACTTGAAAGACAACGGCAAATACGCGGCGATCACCCAGTCGTACCTGGCGCCGGCGGCCGCCAGGCCACAGCAGGCCACGATGGTTTACGTACCGGCAGGCGCTGGTCTGCCGTTTTCGCAAACCGTGCAACTGGGGCAAACCCTCTACCTCTCCGGGGTGCTGGGGCAGGATGAAAGCGGCAAGCTCGTGCGCGGTGGCATTCGCGCAGAAACGGCCCAGGCCCTTGAGACCCTGCGCAATACCCTCAAGAGCAGAGGCTTGGGAATGGACAGGGTGGCCAAGTGCACGGTGATTCTTGCCGACATCAACGATTTTTCGGCGATGAACAGCGTCTACACCCGCTATTTCCCGTCCGATCGCCTGCCGGCGCGTACCACGTTCGCCGCCGGCAAGCTGTTGGACGATGCCCGCATAGAAATCGAATGCCTGGCCGGGCTGTGAGCTGGCGCGCTAGGACGCGCGCAATGAAATAAAGGCGTAATTGGCTGGCACTTGTGTGGCAATCCGGGCGCCGGAATCGAGCATCTGTTCGGCAATGTCCATTGCCGACACATGAAACACCCACTCGTTGCTCTCTGCCGGCTGTTGCATAGCCAATTCGATCGCCTGGGCAAAGGCGTTCATATCCGGCAGGTACGCGGTAAATCCATCCCCTTTCAGGGCGGTGGTGCAGATGCCCAGCAGCGCGCACACCGCCTCCTTGGTCTGCACGTCATCGCGGTCGGCCTGGCGTGAACGCTTGATCAGCTCGGCCAATTCCCCGTCTACCAGTTCACCGCCAACGATCAGTGCAGGGCCCTGTTCCCAGGATTCCGGCGGGCAGTCCTTGGCACCGGGGTTGAGCGGGATGTGCGGGTTGATTTCCATCGGGTAGATACGGCACACCAATGGACGACGTTCATAGATGCCGCAGCGGTTGTCTTCGTCAAGATTCCGGCAGCGTCCGGCGTTGTAGGCGGCGAAGGTGATCGCCACGAACGCCTCGGCCGTGCCGCTGGGCACCACCACCGAACGGCGCTCGGCATGCTCGCGCTGGTCTGTCGGAAGGCCCAGGCCATTGCCGAGAAAAGCTTCCACCAGGATGATGACATTGCCGCCATCGGCCGCCCACTGGCGGGCCTCGGCGAGGGTGAGGGGCACGTGATGGTCAGTGCAGCACTTGCCGCAACCGACGCAGGAAAAGTGAGTGTTCATGGCGTATCTGTCACCAGGCAAGGTCAGAGGGCGCTCTTGAACGGCGGCGGTTTTTTACCGCTACCCAGCGTTCAGACTCTCTGGAAGCAAGTTATGCGCCAGTGGTTGTCAGGCGTCAGGCACCAGGTCGCGCAGGACGAATCTCATGCCGACGCTTTCATACAGCTGTCGAGCGCGCAGGTTGCTTTCGCGTACCTTGAGGTCGACACAGGGTTCGCCGCGCTGCTTGAACACTGCAAAAGCGTGCAGCAACAAGGCCCGGCCCAGCCCCTGGCCCTGGGCGCAAGGGTGTACGGACAGGTTCTTGATAAACGCGCTGGTCCAGCATTGCGCCACGCCGAGGACGGAATTCGCGCGACTGACCACCAGGCACAACGCAGGATCGAACTCGGCATCGGTGAAAAACGACTGGCGCCATTGCGCCAGACTGGCGACACGACCACCGCCCTGGTCTTCGGTCAGGCGCAACAGCGCATGAATCGCCGGCGCCAGCTCGTCGCGGTAAGGCTCCAGCCGCATAGCCGGCGGCCACTGCGGCGCGGGCAAGTTGCCCATGAGGTCGCGCCGCAGCAACTGGTAATACTCGGTCACCCTTTACAGGCCTTTTTGCGCCACGGTCTGTGCGGCCACCACCAGGCACTTGGTCAGCTCGGGCGAGGAGAACTTGGTCAGCACCGCGTCGGCGCCGGCCAGGCGGGCTTTTTCGCTGTTCATCGCGCTGTCCAGGGAGGTGTGCAGCAGCACGTAGAGGTTCTGGAAGTCCGGCGTTTCACGCAGGGTGCGGGTGAGGGCGTAGCCGTCCATTTCCGACATTTCGATGTCGGACACCACCACATTGATCTGCTCGACGGTGCCTTGCAGCTCCAGCAGCACATCGATGGCTTCCTTGGCGCTGCGCGCGGTGTGGCAGGTCAGGCCGAGGTTGCGCAGGGTGTGCACCGATTGCTGCAGGGCCACCTGGCTGTCGTCCACCACCAGAATGCGGGCGTTGCCGAGTACTTCGGCTTCGTCCATGGTCAAGTCGGTAGGCGCCGCTTCAATCGGTGCCGGCGCGATGCCGTGGATCACCTTCTCGATATCCAGCACCTGCACCAGGCCGCCTTCCACCTGAGTCACCCCGGTGATAAACGCACGGTTACCGCCCGAGCCGTAGGGCGGCGGGCGGATGTCGGTGGTCAGGCAATGCACGATCTTGCTCACTGCCTGCACATGCAGGCCCTGCTTGGAACGGCTCACATCGGTGACGATCAGGCAGCCACCGTCGGGGTCCGCCAGGGGCATTTCACCCAGCGCCCGGCTCAGGTCGATCACTGCCAGCGAGTTACCGCGCAGGGTGGCGATGCCTTTGACGTGCGGGTGCGACTCCGGCAGCTTGGTCAGCGGCGGGCAGGGGATGATTTCGCTGACCTTGAGCAGGTTGATCGCCATCAGCTTGCCGCTGCGCAAGGTAAAGAGCAGAAGCGAGAGTGAGTCTGCGCGGGCTTTGGTGGTGGGCATAAAAACCTTCTGTGGATCAGGGAAGACAGTCTATGAACCTTTATCGACTTGAAGAAGCCAGCCTTTAACCGATTTTTCGTTCATGTGGCGACCCAATGTGGGAGGGAGCAAGCCTTCTCCCACACTGTGTGTGCTGTCAGCCCTTCCACACCTGCGGGTTCACCAGATCCTGCGGGCGCTGGCCCAGCAGGGCGCTGCGCAGGTTGTCGAGGGCGCGGTTGGCCATGGCTTCGCGGGTTTCATCGGTCGCCGAGCCAATGTGCGGCAGCGTCACCGCATTGCTCAACTGGAACAGCGGCGACTCGGCCAGCGGTTCCTGCTCGTACACATCCAGCCCGGCGCCGCGAATGGTCTGGTTCTGCAAGGCCTGGATCAACGCCGGCTCATCCACCACCGGGCCTCGGGAAATGTTGATCAGGATGGCACTGGACTTCATCAGCGCCAGCTCCCGGGTGCTGATCAGATGACGCGTCTTGTCGCTCAACGGCACTACCAGGCAGACAAAGTCCGCCTCGGCCAGCAGTTGCTCCAGGCTGCGAAACTGCGCACCCAGCTCCTGCTCGAGGGCGGTCTTGCGGCTGTTGCCGCTGTACAGGATCGGCATGTTGAAACCCAGGCGCCCGCGCCGCGCCACGGCGGCGCCGATATTGCCCATGCCGACGATACCCAGGGTCTTGCCGTGCACATCGCAGCCAAACAGCGGTGCGCCAACGCTGGCTTTCCACTGCCCGGCCTTGGTCCAGGCGTCCAGCTCGGCCACCCGGCGTGCGCTGCTCATCAGCAGCGCAAAAGCGAGGTCAGCAGTGCTTTCGGTCAGCACATCCGGGGTATTGGTGAGCATGATCCCGCGCTCATTGAAATACGCCACGTCATAGTTGTCGTAGCCCACCGACACGCTGGACACCACCTCCAGTTTGCTCGCGCCCTGCAACTGCTCGCGGCCCAGCTTGCGCCCCACGCCGATCAGACCGTGGACATGGGGCAGGGCTTCATTGAACTGCGCGTTGATGTCGCCGAGCTTGGGATTGGGCGCGATCACCTCGAAATCCTGTTGCAGGCGTTCGATCATGGGCGCGGTGATACGGCTGAAGGCGAGGACAGTCTTTTTCATGGCAGGCGGGCTCATCGACTACGGAAGAATGCCAGGCACGCTAACATCCCCACCGACAATTGTCAGGCCGCGCAGCCAGCACGAGCGGGCTTTGTTGTGGCAAGCCCTAATGCCGTTCAGTCAAGGAACATGTGTGGGCTTATTGTGGCGAGCGGGCTTGCCCCGCGTTGGGGTGCGAAGCGCCCCCAATCAAGAAACCCTCGGTATACCTGATACTACGCGGAGGCTGGCTTTGGGCCTGCTGCGCAGCCCAACGCAGGACAAGCCCGCTCGCCACAACAAGCCCTTAAGCCATAGCGATCTGGTCACCTGAAATAGCGGACAGCTCAGTTAGCCAGCCGCGCCCCGCTGAGGCTGCCACTCAGCTCATACGCCACCAGCTCCGCCTGATGCGCCGCCAGAATCTCCGGCAACGAACCGCGCAGGTATTCCACCCAAGTCTTGATCTTCGCATCCAGGTACTGGCGCGACGGGTAGATGGCGTACAGGTTCAGCTCCTGGGAACGGTAGTTGGGCATCACCCGCACCAGCGTGCCGTTGCGCAGGCCCTCGATGGCCGCATACACCGGCAGCAGGCCGATGCCCATGCCGCTGGTGATCGCGGTTTTCATTGCGTCGGCGGAGTTCACCAGAAACGGCGAACTGTTGATCGCCACGCTTTCCTGGCCTTCGGGGCCGTTGAAGATCCATTTGTCCAACTGGATCACCGGGCTGACCAGGCGCAGGCAGGCGTGGTTGAGCAGGTCATGGGGGCGATGGGCGCAGCCCTTGGCCTTGACGTAATCCGGCGAAGCGCAGGCGATGCTGTAGGTGATGCCCAGGCGCTGGGAGACGAAGCCCGAGTCCGGCAGTTCGCTGGCCAGCACGATGGACACGTCGTAGCCCTCGTCCAGCAGGTCGGGCACGCGGTTGGCCAGGGTCAGGTCGAAGGTCACGTCGGGGTGCGTGCGGCGGTAGCGCGCGATGGCGTCAATCACGAAATGCTGGCCGATACCGGTCATGGTGTGCACTTTCAATTGCCCGGCGGGGCGCGCATGGGCATCGCTGGCTTCGGCCTCGGCTTCCTCGACATAGGCCAGGATCTGTTCGCAGCGCAGCAGGTAGCGTTTGCCGGCTTCGGTGAGGGCGATGCGGCGGGTGGTGCGGTTGAGCAAGCGGGTTTGCAGGTGGGCCTCAAGGTTGGAGACCGCGCGCGAGACGTTGGCGGTGGTGGTGTCCAGTTGCACGGCGGCGGCGGTGAAGCTGCCGGCTTCGGCCACGCAACTGAACGCGCGCATGTTTTGCAAAGTGTCCATGGAGAGTTCTCAGGGGAGATGACAAATTGTGACAGAAAGTGGCCCCGTCCAGTGATCCCTACCAACGGATTATCGCGTGAACGGTAACAAAGATTCACAGGAATGCCAGCTTATCCTCCTCCAACGCCCCGCCTAGAATTGCGCCGCCTCTCCCGCACCTCACCTCAGGAATTCGCTTGCCGTGCCGCGTCGCATCAGCAGAGAGCTGAAGACTCTCAGTGTTTGGGCTTTATCGTTAGCAATCAGCGGCTGTATCGGAACCGCAGGCATCGCCCCCCAAGGCCAGTCCTTGAACGCCAATGACCTGGCCACCGATGAGGCTATCCAGCACGCCGCCCGAGACGCGCACTGGCCCACCGCGCAATGGTGGCAGGCCTACGGCGATCCTCAGCTCAACCGCTGGGTCGAGCTTGCCACCCACAGCAGCCCGAGCATGGCCATGGCCGCCGCCAGAGTGCGTCAGGCACGCGCGCTGGCCGGCATTGCCGAGTCGGCCGAATCCCTGCAGATCAACAGCGACACCACCCTCAAGCGCCACCATTGGCCGACGGATCAGTTCTATGGCCCTGGCGAGCTGAGCGGGTCGACCACCTGGGACAACACTTCATCCCTGGGCCTGAGCTACGCCCTTGACCTGTGGGGCCGCGAAAGCAATGCCACCGAGCGTGGCGTCGACCTGGCCCATATGCGCGCGGCCGAGGCGCGCCAGGCTCAGCTCGAGCTGCAAAACAACGTGGTGCGCGCCTATATCCAGTGGTCGTTGCATTACGCCAACCGCGATAGCGTGGCGGCCACGCTGGCCCAGCAACAGCAAATTCTCGATCTGGCCAATAAGCGTCTGGACGCGGGCATCGGCACGCATCTCGAGGTTAGCCAGGCTGAAACCCCATTAGCGGAAACCCGTCGCCAACTGGACGCTCTCGACGAAGAAATCGCCCTCGGCCGCAACCAGCTGGCGGCGCTTGCCGGTAAAGGGCCCGGCGAGGGCGCGCAGTTGCAGCGCCCGACGCTGTCACTCGCCGCGCCGCTGAAGTTGCCATCGCGCCTGCCTGCGCAGTTGCTCGGTCAGCGCCCGGACGTGGTCGCCAGTCGCTGGCAGGTCGCGGCGCAGGCACGTGGCATTGATGTCGCGCAGGCCGGTTTCTACCCCAATGTCGACCTGGTCGGCGGCCTTGGCTACATGGCCACCGGCGGCGGTTTGCTGGCCTTTCTGGCCGGCCACACATTCAACTACACCCTCGGGCCGGCGATCACCTTGCCGATCTTCGACGGCGGGCGGTTGCGTGCCGAGCTGGGAGAAGCCAGCGCCGGGTATGACATCGCCGTAGCGCACTACAACCAGACCCTGGTCAATGCACTCAAGGGCATCAGTGACCAATTGATCCGCCGCGAATCCATGGACAAGCAAGCCTCTTTCGCCGCGCAATCGGTGGCGTCAGCGCAGAACACCTATGACATCGCGACCATCGCCTACCAACGCGGCCTCACCGACTACCTCAATGTGCTGAACGCGCAGACCCTGCTGTTTCGCCAGCAGCAGGTCGAGCAGCAGGTGCAGGCCGCACGCCTGAGTGCCCATGCCGAACTGGTGACGGCACTGGGCGGTGGCCTCGACGCCGGGCAGGACGCGCCGCAATGAAATACCTGCAGTCCCTTGAATGGCGCCGTGGTTTCTTCGACTGGGCGCGCAGCGACGGCGTGACCTGGGTATCTATCTTCAAGGTGCTGATCGCCGCGTTCCTCACGCTATGGCTGGCCATGCGCCTGGAATTGCCGCAGCCACGCACGGCCATGATCACCGTGTTTATCGTGATGCAGCCGCAGAGCGGCCAGGTGTTCGCCAAGAGTTTCTATCGCTTGCTCGGCACCCTGGCCGGCTCGGCGGTGATGGTGTTGCTGATTGCGCTGTTTGCGCAGCACACCGAACTGTTCCTCGGCGCGCTGGCGATCTGGGTTGGCCTGTGCACGGCGGGCGCGACGCGCAACCGCAACTTTCGCGCCTATGGTTTTGTGCTGGCCGGCTACACGGCGGCAATGGTCGGCCTGCCAGCGCTGGCGCACCCGGACAGCGCCTTCATGGCGGCAGTGTGGCGCGTGCTGGAAATTTCCCTGGGGATCCTCTGCTCCACGCTGGTCAGCGCCGCGATCCTGCCGCAAACCGCCAGCGCCGCGATGCGCAATGCGCTGTATCAGCGTTTTGGCATGTTCGCGCTGTTTGTCACCGAAGGCCTGCGTGGGCGCTACCAACGCGATGGGTTCGAAACCGCCAATGTGCGTTTTATCGCCGAGGCCGTGGGCCTGGAAGGGCTGCGCAGCGTCACGGTGTTCGAAGACCCGCACATGCGTCGGCGCAACGGTCGGCTCAACCGCCTCAACAGCGAATTCATGAGCCTGACCACGCGCTTCAACGCCCTGCATCAGTTGCTCGCGCGACTGCGGGCGGGCGGCGCCGATCATGCGGTGGATGCAATCAAACCGGGCCTGCAGGACCTCGCAGAACACCTCGATGGTTTCTCGGGCCGCGCTCTCACCAGTGCCGACGCCGCACGCCTTGCCGAGCAACTGCGCGCCTATCGGCAAGACCTGCCCACTGCGCTGCGCAGCCTGCGTGCGCACTTTGAGCAGGGCAGCCCAGGCGACGCCGAGCAACTGGACTTCCATACCGCCTGCGAGCTGCTCTATCGCTTCGTCGACGACCTGCACAACTACGTGCAAACCCACGCGTCCCTGGCCGATCATCGCCATGCGCGCGAACAAGGGAACGAACCCTACACCCCCAAAACCAACTGGCTGGCCTGCGCCGCTTCGGGCATTCGCGCGGCGTTTATCCTGATTGTTCTGGGCAGTTACTGGGTGGCCACCGCCTGGCCCAGCGGAGCTACCATGACGCTGATCGCCGCTGCGACGGTCGGCCTTTCCGCCGCCACGCCCAACCCCAAACGCATGGCGTTCCAGATGGCCTGCGGCACCTTGATCGGCGCGCTGGTGGGGTTTGTCGAAATGTTCTTCATCTTCCCCTGGATCGACGGTTTCCCGCTGCTGTGCGTGGTGCTTGCGCCGGTGATCGTATTGGGTGCCTTCCTCGCCTCACGCCCGCAGTACGCCGGGGCGGGCCTTGGCCTGCTGATTTTCTTCAGCACCGGCTCGGTGCCGGACAACCTCACGGTCTACAACCCCTACACCTTTATCAACGATTACCTGGCCATGGTGATCGGCATGCTGGTGTGCGCGGCGGCCGGGGCGATCATCCTGCCGCCGAACAGCCGCTGGCTGTGGCGCCGCCTCGAACAGGACCTGCGCGAGCAAGTGGTGTATGCCATCGGTGGCAAACTCAAGGGCCTGGCCGCACGGTTCGAAAGCCGCACCCGTGACCTGCTGCACCAGGCCTACGGCCTCGCCGTCGCGCAGCCGCAGGTGCAACGCGACCTGCTGCGCTGGATGCTGCTGGTGCAGGAAGTCGGCCACGCGATCATTGAGTTGCGCAACGAGCAGGCGATGCTGCCGGTGCACCCGGCCTACGCCGAGTCCCAACCCTGGCGCCAGTCCATCCGCGTGATGGGCCGTGCGCTGATGCGCCTGTTCCTGCAACCCAACGCCGGCAATCTGGAGCGCGGGTTGATCGCCGTCGACCACGCGATCAGCCGCGTGCAGGCCACCGACGAACCCTTCGCCCCGCACTTCGACACCTCGGCCCTGCGCCGGATCAAAAGCTACCTGCACTTTATCCGCACCTCGTTGCTCGACCCGCAAGGACCGCTGCATGCCTCGTGAAATCGCGTTCCACGGCCTCTACATGCCAAGCATCAGCCTGATGTTCCTGATCGCGGCGGGCCTTGCCTGGGGGCTGGATCGCTGTATGGCGGGGTTTGATCTGTACCGTTTCTTCTGGCACCCGGCGTTGCTGCGCCTGAGCCTGTTCGTCTGCCTGTTCGGCGCCTTGGCGCTCTGCATCTACCGTTGAGAATGCCCCGATGAAAAAGTTTTTCAGCCTGCTCGCCACCTTGCTGGTATTGGCGCTGGCGATCTGGATTGGCCGCACGCTGTGGGTGCACTACATGGACACACCCTGGACCCGCGACGGCCGCGTGCGTGCCGACATCATCAACGTCGCGGCCGACGTGACCGGCGAGGTGGTCGAGGTGCCCGTGCGCGATAACCAGTTGGTCAAAAAAGGTGACCTGCTGATGCAGATCGACCCCGAGCATTACCGCATTGCGGTCAAGCAGGCGCAGTCCCTGGTGGCCTCCCGCAAAGCCACCTGGGACATGCGCAAGGTCAACGCCCACCGCCGCGCCGACCTCGACGCGCTGGTGATCTCCAGGGAAAACCGCGACGACGCCAGCAACATCGCCGACGCGGCCCTGGCCGATTACCAGCACGCCCTGGCGCAACTGGAGGCCGCCGAACTCAACCTCAAACGCACCCGAGTGCTCGCGGCGGTCGACGGCTACGTCACCAACCTCAACGTGCACCGCGGCGACTATGCACGCATCGGCGAAGCCAAAATGGCCGTGGTGGACATGAACTCGTTCTGGGTCTACGGCTTCTTTGAAGAAACCAAGTTGCCCCATGTGAAGGTGGGCGACAGCGCCGATATGCAATTGATGAGCGGCGAGACCTTGAAAGGCCATGTGGAAAGCATTTCGCGCGGCATCTACGACCGCGACAACCCCGAGAGCCGGCAGCTGATTGCGGATGTGAATCCGACCTTCAACTGGGTGAGACTGGCCCAGCGCGTGCCGGTGCGCATTCATATCGATCGGGTGCCAGAAGGTGTGTTGTTGGCGGCCGGGATCACCTGCACCGTAATCGTGAAGCCCGTGCGGCACTGAACCTTGGCGAACTGTGGCGAGCAAGCTGTGACGGCGGTCTTTTGTGGCGAGCGGGCTTGCCCCGCGTTGGGGTGCGAAGCGCCCCCAATCCAGCAAAATGCGGTGTACCTGATACGCCTCAGCGCCTGGTTTTGGGGCTGCTGCGCAGCCCAACGCAGGACAAGCCTGCTCGCCACAGTAGCCCGTCTGCCACAGGGCAGCCTTTGCCGATAGCTAAGGCCCAAACCGCACCAGCATGCGCTGCCCCACCCGCAGCGATGCCGGCGGTGGTTGGTCGAACGCGAGTATGCATTCGACCGTGCGCATATTGGCTCTGACCTGGGGGTCGTCTTCCAGGGTGCTGCTGCCCAGCACTGAGCTGATGCGCACCACGTGGGCGGTCAGCGGCGTGGAGCCGTTGACGCTGTCGTCGGTGACCTCGGCTTTCATCCCCGGGACCACCACGCCGGTGAATGACTCATTCAGCTCGGCGCGCACGATGCGTGGCTGGTTGGGCAGCAACACGAATGCTGCGCCCGATTGTGCGGAGACGGCGGCGCCAGGCTGGATCAGGCGGCGGACCACTTCGGCGTCGATGGGCGCACGCAGGCTGCGCCGGGTCAGTTCGTAGCGGGCCGCCGTCAGTTTTCTTGCGGCTGCCTGGGCGTCGCCCTGATTCTTTTCAAGCGCGTCGCGTAACCGCGCGGCGCTCTCGCGGGCCTCGTCGGCGCTCTGGCTATCGCCAGCACCGGCGGCAGCGGCCGTGCTCAGGCGCGTGGCCGTCTGCTCGGCGAACGTGAGTTGCCTGGCCAGTTGCCTGGCCTGGACCTCCACCTGCTGTTGCTCCCCCAACGCGGCAGCCACCGCCAGTTGCGCGGCCTCACTGTCCAGCGTGGCGAGCAGTTGGCCCTGCTTGACGGACTCGCCTTCATTGACCTTGACCTCGGCCACCACGCCGTCACGGGTGACGCCCAGCCTGAGCAGGCCGCCCTCCACGTCGATGCGGCCGCGCGCCACCGCGAGATAGGTCGGGGGCGCCGCAGCGGGCTTGGCCGGGACGTCTTCACGGGAGCAGGCACTCAGCACCAGCAGTGCGCTGCTCAACAACAGCCAGGGGCGAAACAGACGTGGGTTCATGCGCTGGGTTCCTGGGCACCGGCGATCGTCGCCGGCTGGAAGGGAGAAGGGGTGTCGTTGAGGATGCGGCCGTCTTCAATGGTCAACACCCGGTCGGCATTGCTGATCAACCGCGGGTCGTGACTGACGCACAGCACCGTGGTGCCCCGCGTGCGGGCGATGCGGTGCAGGATGTCGATCACGATGTGGCCGTTGGCGGCGTCCAGCGCACTGGTCGGTTCGTCGGCGAACAACAACTCGGGCGCCTTGGCCACTGCCCGCGCAATCGCGACGCGCTGCTTTTCGCCGCCGGACAATTCGGCCGGGCGCAGTTTCAGGCGCGCACCCAGGCCGACCTCTTCCAGCGCTTCGATGGCGCGTTGCTGGATTTCCCTGGCCGGCAGCCCGAGGTAGCCCAACGGCAGCGCCACCTGCTGCAGCGCGGTCAACGCCGGAAACAGGTTGAAGCCCTGGAACACAAAGCCGGTGTGCCGTAGGCGAAACTGCTCCAGGGCGCGTGCGTCGAAGCTGTCCAAGTCGTGCCCGAGTGCGCTGGCGCTGCCGCGGTCGGGCCGCTGCAGGCCGCTGAGAATCGCGAGCAGGGTGCTTTTGCCGCAGCCGGACGGGCCGGAGATCAGGGTCAGTTCGCCGGGGCGTATCGCCAGGGTGATGTCGTGCAGCACGGGGGTCACCACCCGTCCCGAGGTGAAGGATTTGCTGATCCCGCTGGCGTGCAGGGTGATAGGGGCTGCCGAGGTCAGGATGCGCATGGGCGGGTCATCTCAAAAGGCTCGCCGGGTCGGCGTGACGTAAAGTGCGGATGGCCGCCAGGCCTGACACCAGGGCCAGGGTCATGCTCAGCAGCAGGCACGCCAGGGCTGCGATGGGCGAGAGCTGCAGTGGCACGTTGTAGTAGCCGGCCAGCACGAAGAACAGCCCGGCCAGCAGCGAACTGCCGAGCAGGCCCAGGGCCCCGACCCAGAACGCCTGCTCCATCACCACTTTGCGCAAGGCCGTGACGCCGACGCCGAGGGCGTTCAAGGTGGCGTATTCGCGGATCGAGCCGACGACCGCAGCCACCAGCGTCTGGCTGGTGATCACGGCGCCCACCAGAAATACGATGGCCGCCAGAAACAGCACGCCGGCCCCGGCGCCCGTGTCGAACATCCAGTACCACTGCGAGCGCTGGGCGAACTGTTGTGCCGTCCACACCGCGTAGCTGCCGAACGCGGCGCCGTCGCCCAGGCGTGTGGCAACCGCCTCGGCCTGAGCCGGGTCGCGCACCTTGGCCACCAGGTAGGTAATGCGGTCTGCGGGAGCGGTGGTGTCGAGTTGTCGCGCGGTGGTCAGCGACGCCAGCACGTTCACCCCGCCCAGCGCGCGCAGGCCGCTGGCGATGCCGACCACGCGCACGCGATGGCCGTTGATGGTTGCGGCGTCCCCCAGGTTGACGCCCAGGCTGTCGAGGTCGGCGCGGTCGACGATCACGGCGCCGGGTTCGTCCAGGCGTGCGCGCAGATCGGTCGATAGCACGCGTTCAAACATCAGGCCTTGCGGACCCGCGTCGATACCCGACACAAACACCGACACGCCGCCGGTGTCCCGTGCGCCGCGCCAATCGGCGTCGACCCAGCGAAACGGTTCCACCCGCACCACATCGGCGTCCATGCGCAAGCGCATCTCTACGCCGGCGTCGATGGGCCTGCCGAGGTTGACGCTCTGGGTGCCGGGGTAACCGACCCACAGGTCGGCCGTGGAGCCGGTGATATACACGCTGGCGCTGCCAAAGATGCCCAGCACCAATGCGGCCTGCAGCAATTGCAGCAACCCGGCGAAGCCCACGGCAATGATTGCCGGCAGGAAGCGGCGCCATTCATGGATCAGGGTCAGGCGGGCGAGCGCAACCATCAGTCCGTTTCCTTGATTGCGCCGGCCGGCAACGGCGCGCCACCAAGCGCCTTGTACAGCGCGATGTAGGCGATACCCCGTTCAGTGCTGGCAGCGTCGGCCTGTTGCCGGGCCTGCTGCGCCTGCACCTCGGCGCCCGCCAGCTCCAGCGTGCTCATCAACCCCAGCTGCGTGCGCTGTCGCAAGGCGTGCAGGCGTGCTTGCGTCGCTGCCTGTGCCTGGCGGGATGCCTGTTCACGCAAGCGTGTCTGTTCCAGATCCCCCAGCGCCATTTCCACCTGAGTGACGCCTTGCAGGACGGCCTGGCGATAATCCAGCAGGGCGGCCTGCAGCAGGTGGTCGCTGGCGCGAGCGGCGCTGGCGCGTTGGCCCCAGTCGAACAGCGGAATGCTGATGCCCGGTCCGGCCGAGAAAATGCCGTTGCCGCTGGGCGTGCGTTTGCGGTTGCTGGCGATGTTCACCGACCACTGCAACGAGGCGCCCAGGCTCAGGCGTGGGTACATGTCGGCGCGGCTCATGCCCAGCTCACCGGCGGCGACCAGCACCTGGGCTTCGGCGCTGGCGATTTCCGGGCGTGTGCGCAGCAGGTCCGCCGGCAGGTTGTCGAGTTGCCACGGGCCAAGGGTGGGCAGCGGTCGCGGTTGCAGCCAGCGCGGTTCAGGTTCGGATTGGCCCGCCAGCAGCGCCAACTGTTGCGCGTGGCGGTTGATCAACTGACGCGGCGTGCTCAGGCTCATCTCGGCCTGCGCCAGTTCCACTTCAGCGGCGGCCACTTCGGCGGGCGAGGCCAGGGCCAGGTGCTCGCGCACTCGCAGCAGCGCCAGTTTTTCCCGCTGGGTGTCGCGCTGGCGGGTCAGGCTGAGCTGCGCCTGTTGCGCCGAACGCAGCTCCAGCCACTGCCGCGTGAGTTCGGCCACCAGTGACACTTGCACGCTGCGCACCTCGGCCTGCAGCAGCGCTTCATGGCCCTGGGCCAGGCGTTCGGCACTCTGCCGGGCACCGAACAGGGGCAACTCCCACTGCGCATCGAAGCCGATCAGAAAGTACGAGGTGCTGGTGTCAGGGCTG
This sequence comes from Pseudomonas sp. Leaf59, assembly GCF_920984685.1. Lineage (NCBI taxonomy): Bacteria > Pseudomonadati > Pseudomonadota > Gammaproteobacteria > Pseudomonadales > Pseudomonadaceae > Pseudomonas > Pseudomonas sp. Leaf59. Next base: position 27,894 of record NZ_CAKLBR010000014.1, read on the forward strand.
ATCGCATCATGGGTCTTCACGCCCAGCGACGGCAGGTAAGGTGCCTGCGCGCTGCGGCTGAGCACGCGGGTGGCACGCAACCGCTCGATGGCCGCGCCCGCCTCCAGATTGTTGTGCAGGGCACGCACCACCAGGGCATCGAGTTCGGGGTCGTTGAAGGCGCGCCACCACTGATTGACGTCGGGCTTGCGCGGCGCCAGGTCTGGCGGGGTGTTGCGCCAGACCTGCGGCGTGGACGGTTTCAAGGCCGGCAGGGGGGCTACCGAACAGCCGGCGATCAACACCAGGGACAGGGTGCATAGCATGCGACACGAGCGCGATCTGCTAGGAAACTTGATAGGGGTCACCCAAGGGCGTGATTGGATCGAGGCGGACTACGATCAACGACAAACGCGAGAGGGGTCTGAGGATGCTGAGTCTGGATTCAGGACGCGACTGTACCCATAGCGCCCGTTCAGTTCTGTAGCGAAATTGTATTGCAGCGCAATGAGCGGGCTGGCGACCGCGCGCGCGGGCCAGCCTTGGGGAAGTGGCCGATCAGGCCTGGCAGTAGGTCTCGTGCAAATGGCGCCACAGCAGGGCGCCGCTGGCCAGCTTCTCGAACACCACCGTGGCCCGGCGGTCTGTCTGGGTGCCGCTGTCATCGACCTGATGCTCGCGGTAACTGACGATGGCCCCGCGTGCGTGCCGGTCAATGCCGGTCAGCTCGCTCAAGGTGATCTTCAACCCCGGCCGCTGCCCGCCGAGCCGCGTAAACAGATAATTGACCCCGGCCGCATTCATGCGCGTACCGGTGGACGGCGCAATCATGGTGAACTCCGGCGAGAAGCGCGCCAGCAACTGTTGCAGCGTGCCCTGCGGCGCGACACCGGCGAACCATTGCTCGATCTCGATGTGGGTCTGAATCACTTCTTCGAAAAAGTCGCTGTAGTCGATCATTTATAAACTCCCATTCAAGCCAAAGCGTTTCTTCAATGCTTTTTCCAATAAGCCCCTGGGCAACAACGCCGCCATCAGCGGCAACACCCGGCTGCCATTGCCCGAGCGCAGCAGGCGCGGGGGCTGTTGCCGCTGCGCGGCCTGGAGCACATGCGCCGCGAATACGCCGGCGGGTGTCGGCTTGTCCTGTGAGGCCTGGGTGCGGGCGCGGATGCTTTCGCGCAGGGGCCACCAGGGTGATTGTTCGTTGATCAACTGTTCGGCCTGGGCGCCGGCGTTTTTCGCAAATTGGGTATTGATCGCGCCGGGTTGCACTTCCATCACACGGATGCCGAACGGTGCCAGTTCCATGCGCAGGGCATCGCTCAGGGCGTGCACGGCGGCTTTGGAGGCGCAGTAGGCGCCGGCAAACGGGGTGACCAGCACACCGGAGACGCTGCCGATGTTCACCACCAGGCCCTTGCTGCGCCGCAGGGCGGGGAACAGCGCCTGGGTCACGCCGACAATGGAAAACACATTGGTCTCGAACTGGCGCTGCATGGCTTCGGTGCCGCCGTCGAGCAGCGGCCCCATGCCGCCGTAGCCGGCGTTGTTGACCAGCACATCCAGCTCGCCCAGTTGCTCGGCCAGGTGCTGCAGGGCGGCGCTGTCGTTGACGTCCAGTTGCACGGCCCGCAAGCCTGCGGCGGCGAGGGCGGCGACATCGTCCGCGCGGCGGGCGCTGGCCCACACGTCGAAGCCTGCGCTTTTAAACGCGTCGGCCAGGGCGCGGCCGATGCCGCTGGAGCAGCCGGTGATGAGTACGTTGGGCATGGGTCAATCCTTTGTCAGTCCGAGAAACTGCCTTGCAGGTGCTCGGCACGAAATTCCAGGGTTTGCGCGCGGTAACCGGGGCGCAGTGGCGGGGTGGGCAGGCAGTCGTCCCAGGTGGCGCCGGCCTGCAGTTCGCCGGGGCCGCGATAGCGCGGAGCGGCGTAGACGTTGTCGGCCAGGTTCACGCTGTCGCCCGGTGCGTAGGCGGCGACGCGCCAGCGCAGTTCGGTGAGGGGTACGTCGTTGCCGTTGTTCAGGGTCAGTTTCAGTGGGCGGTCGGCGGGGCATTCCTGGGGTGCGTAGACGATGCGCAGTTCAAGGCGCGCCAGTTGCGAGGCTTCGCGGTTGTCCAGCCACACCACCCACACCGCGACCAGACCCAGGCCTGCGGCGGCGGCCAGGGACACCGGCAAGGCTTTGGCCGGGTAGCGCAGCAGCAGGATCAACCAGGTGATGATCAGGAGAACGCCGAAGAACATGGAGACCGCCTCGCGAATGGATGGACCATCCTACTGTGAGGGAGGCGGGTTGACTATCCGGTGTGCTTTCGCACGCCATCGCAGGCAAGCCAGCGCTTATCAAACTTATTGATTTTAAAACCTGAAGTTTCAGGCAGCCACATTCCTGTGGCGAGCGGGCTTGCCCCGCGTTGGGGCGCGAAGCGCCCCCAATCAAAGAAAACGCGGTGTACGTGACACTACGCAGAACATGGTTTTGGGGCTGCTGCGCAGCCCAATGCGGGGCAAGCCCTGATGCCGTTCAGTCAAGTGCAGATGCTCTGTGGAAGCGGCGGTGCGATTTGCTCGCGAACGCTTACTGACTGAACAGCCAGTGTGAGTACACGGGCAATGCCTGATACGTCGCTGGTGCGTTCGCGTGCATGTTTGATGGGGATGCCACCACACGTCCCAAAAAAAGCGGTGTCCAACTCGCTGCGGATGACGGGCGCAATGTTCTGCAATAGACATTAATCCTAACGGAGTGTGTTCGCGTTTTTTTGCTCGGATTGACACTCAGGTCATGACGTCCTTTCGGATAATTCCCAGACCAGATGGTCTGTCAACGTGTATGAGCCCCCGCCAATGATCACCGCTCCTCAGCGTTCGCAACATCAGACAGCTCCCAGTGAGCCTGCCTATCCGCCAGAGCCGGTGGCGGTGCGGTCTATGCCGCAAGAGCCTGTCCGTTCTGTCCCGTTGGCGGTACGCTCAAATGCCCCTGTGGTCGATACCGGGCAAGCCGCCAGGGCCTCGCTCGAGAAAGACAAGTTCAGCAAGCTTGCAATGAGTGCGGCGGCTGCACTCCCGGATGTGCGCGCCGAAGCCAGGCGATGCGCTGAAGCAATTGTGTTCGACCTGACCGGCTTGCAGGTGGATGCCGACAAGACCTACCTGAACCGTTTTCATGGTTCGCAATCGGCCTCGACCGCATCCGGTTGGGAACATCTGGATGAGGAACCAGCCTCCTCAATCAGCTTGACCGACGCAGTATTGAACAACTTTTCCGAGCATGATTGGGTTCCAGGCAATCTGGACCTGGAGGCCGGGTTGTATAAAGACGGCCGCGGCCAGAGTCAAAAATCAGGGTACGGCGCGCATAATCAAATTCCGCTGGCCCCGTCGGATTTTATGCGCGGCGTCTGGAAGTACGATTTGCAGGCGAAGGTCACCGAAAAAATTAGCCGTTTCTGGAAAGATCATGTCGATGACTACCGAACAGTCCTGAAAGGCGAATTCATCTACCAGGCGCGTCAGCAACTGCAAACCCAATTGAACAGTCTGCCTGCCGAGCGGGCATTGCAGGTCCCTGAGCATCAGTTCTCCCGTAATGATTTTCGCAGGCTGATGGAAGCGATAGGCGGCGTGCCTGTGGATGAAAACCAGCCTCTGGGCGTCGAACAGTTGAAGGCCCCGTTTCCGGTCAGCGGCAGCGTTGACGTTCACGCCTTCGATATCAATGGATTCAAGTCCACTGATATTTTGCGTTTCACTCTGCCCGACACAGGCCCGCGCGAGTACTTGAAGGGCCGCCTCAACGGCAGGCAGATCCTCTATATACCGGGCGCCAGGCCCGCATTTCTTACATTCGCCTCACTGGAGAAAATGGACCAGTGGGTCGCCGACCAAGCCCGTTCTGCATCAACGCGAAAAGCTCTGGAATCGCACTTCTCATTGGAAAATCGGCAGGACAGGGGGGCCGATACCTTTTGGCTGAACCTGCTTCACGCCGTGAACCCGCTGACCGAGCTGATCGCGCTGATTCCCAGCCGCCCGAAGGAAGGCGTCGACGTGTCCCTGGAACATCTCGGTACGGGCGCCAGCGATAATCTGGAAGGTACCGTCATTGACCGCAGCAATTTCGCCATCAAGGACGATATTTTCAGCCACATGGCGCAACTGACAGCCGAGCGTATGTACAGCGACGCGGATATTGCCATCAAATCCGACAGTGAAGTCACCCGCGACACCTGGCTTAACGACCTGTCGGTTGCCGCCCAATTGTTGGCCAGATTGGCGCCTCTGGGCGCGCCTGCTGCGGCGGCGGCCGTATTCACAGGCCTTGCGGAAGCTGCAGTGGGGGTCGAAAAAACTGTTTCTGGCGATACACAGGCAGAGCGTGCGGTTGGAAACGCCAAGGTGATCGACGGCATGCTCAACACCCTGTTCTCGATCAGTGGCGGGGCAAAAGTCGACGACCCCTTTACGCTTCCCCAGGAAGGGCCTCCCGTGATCGTGCCGGAGTTCAGCGAGGCCGATATCGGGTTACCTGACTTCAGCGAACACGCGTTGCCCGATGCCCTGTTGGAGGGCTGCACGATCAAGGGCGACGGTACTTACCAAGTCGGGGAGCAGCATTATGTGCGCTACGGCGAAGGCGGGGATGAACGCGGGGTTTTCGAAATCAGTCGTGTCTACAAATCCGGAGGACCTGTCTGGGTCATCAATCCGGTGACCAGAGCCAGGGTGATGCTGCTGGAGCCGACAGGCAACGGCCAGTGGCGCATGAACAGAATGCTCGGCGGTGGCAGGGAAGGGCAGCAGTTACCGAGCAAGCGCCCGCGAGACGCGACTGGGACCTCGGCTTCAGCAACGTCCAGCGACGGGCAGGCCGGGCAATCCACGTTCAAGCGGCCCAGGTTGGCTGAAGCCTTTCCCGGTGAAAAGGCTGAGCTGGAGCCTCCCGTCAAAGGAAAGAACGTGTTCTACAAATATACGTCGCAAGACCGTCAGGCTTCGTTCGTCGCGCAACGCGCCTTCGAGCCATCCTCCACGCATTTGAACGGAACCCCTCTGCCCCGAGGGCAGGGCAGGCACTACTTTACGGACCTGGCCCCTGAAGACAGGCCAACGGAGCAGATATCCCGGCTGATTTTCGGGCGGCGAAGATATGGCAACACGCTGGATAAAATGACCAACTATTTCGAGGTCAACACCTCAGGCCTGGTGCTGTTGAGCGACCCGGATTACCCACATATTTTCTATGTGGACACCAAGTTCGACATCCCATTGCAGTACAGGACCGGCCCTGGCTCGGGGCTGACCAATCGAGTCATCTCTCGTGGTGAGACGCCCTATATGCCGCCTAATCCTGGCTAGGCAAAAGCGCAGGGGCTTTCACAGTCGCCAGCAATCCAAAAAAAAGCCCCCACCCGGCCCACTGCGGATAGGGGACGCAGTGGGCCGGGTGGGGGCTTGTTCTACGACCGTGTTACTGCGCGATAGTTTTCACCGACACGCCACGTTCAATCGGCGTCGAGCGGCCGTAGATGTCTTCGAAGCGTTCGATGTCGTCTTCGCCCAGGTAGCTGCCCGATTGCACTTCGATGATCTCCAGCGGGATCTTGCCCGGGTTGCGCAGGCGGTGCACCGAGGCGATCGGGATGTAGGTGGACTGGTTCTCGCAGAGCAGGAACACGTTCTCGTCACAGGTGACCTCGGCGGTGCCGCTCACCACGATCCAGTGTTCGGCGCGGTGGTGGTGCATCTGCAGCGACAGGCACGCGCCCGGCTTGACCGAGATGTGCTTGACCTGGAAGCGCCCGCCCATGTCCACCGAGTCGTAGGAGCCCCACGGACGATAGACTTCGCAGTGGTTCTGGGTTTCGCTGCGGCCCTGCTCGTTGAGGGTGTTGACCATCTGCTTGACGCCCTGGACCTTGTCCTTGTGGGCAATCATCATCGCGTCCTTGGTTTCCACCACGACGATATTGTCCAGACCGATCACCGACACCAGCTTGCCGTTGCCGTGCACCATGCAGTTACGGCTGTCCTGGATCACCACGTCGCCCTTGCTCACGTTGCCGTTGGCGTCCTTTTCGTTGACCGCCCACAGCGAGGCCCAGCAGCCCACGTCGCTCCAGCCGGCGCTCAGCGGCACCACGCAGGCGCGCTGGGTTTTTTCCATCACGGCGTAGTCGATGGAGTTGTCCGGGCAGCAGGCGAAGGTAGCCTCGTCGAAGGTCACGGTGTCGGCGGTCTGCTCGCTGCGCTCCAGGGTCAGCAGGCAGGTGTCGTAGATGTCCGGATCGTGCTTTTTCAACTCTTCGAGGAAGCGGCTGGCGCGGAACAGGAACATGCCGCTGTTCCAGAAATAGCCGCCGCTTTTGACGAACTCGACGGCGCGCTTCTCGTTTGGTTTTTCCACGAACTGCTCAACACGGCTGACGCCTTCGGGCAGCAGCGAGTCGTTGGCCGACTTGATATAGCCATAACCGGTTTCCGGGCGGGTGGCCGGGACACCGAACAGCACCATCTCGCCGCGCTCGGCGGCCACGGTGGCCAGGGCCAGGGCGCGTTGCAGGGCTTTCTGGTCGTCGATCACGTGGTCGGCCGGCAGCACCAGCATCAGGTCGTCACGGCCTTCGTTGACCAGCATCATCGCGGTCAGCGCCACGGCTGGCGCGGTGTTGCGGCCGAAGGGTTCCATCAGGATGCGCTGGCACTCGAGCTTGCGGGCGCTCAACTGCTCGTTGACGATGAAACGGTGGTCCTTGTTGCACACCACAATCGGCGCGTCCATGCCTTCGAACACCAGGCGCTCCAGGGTTTGCTGGAACAGGGTGTGCTCACCGGTCAGGGCCAGGAACTGTTTTGGGAACTGTTTGCGCGAAAGCGGCCAAAGACGTGAGCCGCTGCCACCGGAAAGGATTACTGGAATCATCGGTATTTCTCCTTGAATCGATTGAGTCAGAGTCAATTTCAAAAGCTAATCAGCGGGTCGATACCGGGCGTTTCACCCACACTGGCGACAGGCTCGAACCTGTGCCGGTGACATACAGCACCGCCGCTTCACCACGTTCCAACGCAACCGGCTTCACATCGCCGACTTTCTTGTCACCGTCATACAACGCCAGGCTTACCTTCACCGGGTTGATTTCACGCTCGCCACGGCCCTTGGCGGCCACCGACTTGACCACATCGGTCTTGCCGTCGGCGGTTTTCAGGGTCAGGGCCTTGTCGCTGAGGTTCTGCACGCGCACCAGGGATTTCTGCTTGTTCTTGAACGGCGGCTCTTCGATCAGCTGCGGCTGGCCGCTGCCGCTGTTGACCAGGGTGTAGTAGTGATCGGCGGCCAGTTTGACCGGCACGGTCTGGCTGCCGACCTTGGCGCTGTAGTCACCGCCGGGCATGAAGCTGAAGTCGCTGCTGGCCAGTGGCGCAACCTCACTGAGGTTGGTGTTGCCCACGGTGGCGCTGACTTCCTGGTTGCTGGCGTTGTAGATGCGCACAAAGCTCGAGCCTTTTGGCGCGGTGGGGCCGTACAGGGCGGCGTCACCACCGGCGAAGGCGGACATCGATACGAAGCTTACGCCGGCAGCGATGGCCAGGGACTTGGCGAGATGGCGCGCAGTTGTAGTGAAAGTCATGTGAGTTACCTCTCTTTCAGTTTTGCGCCCGGTCGGGCGTCTCGGATTTTTTAAGGGTGTTGTTCAACGCCATGTCTTGCTGGCGCATACCGGCTTGTTTGAGCTGCGCAACCCAGTCGGGGTCGGCGTCGCCGATTTCGTTGTTCACAGGCAGATAACGTTCAGGAAATTCCCAGATCAGCACTTGCGGCGGGTTGTTCTTGAAGTCATCGCTTTTCAGGTAGCTGAGCATCGGCAGGATCGGGCCGTGGCCGTCTTCGGAGTAGTTGATGACGTCGCTGTGCAGGGCCTGCTTGAGCGCGCCGACGAAGTTCCAGTTGGGGTTGGCGCTGTAGCTGGTGCCCACCAGTGCCACCGGGGTCTCGCTGTCGGCAAACAGGGCGTCGTCGCCTTTGTCTTCAGCCAGGTGCGTCACGCGCTTTTGCAGGGGCTCCTTGGGCGGCATCAGGTTTTCGAACAGCGGGTCCAGGGGCAGGAACAGGCGCAGGTCACCTTTGTGCGGCTCGGTTTTTTCCGCCTCGGTGACAAAGCGCTGCGGCTCGCCGCTCAACGGCGTTTTCTCGGAGATGGTTTTGGCCAACTGCCTGGCCGCGATTTCAGCGCCGTCCGGAGTCCAGTGGGTGTCGGTGCGCAGGAACACTTGCGTGCCAGCCAGCTTGGCCTGTTGCAGCGGCCCCAGCAGGTCCGGCGCGACGATCTTGTCGGCGGCGACACGGGCGTGGAAGTCCTGGTACAGGTTGGCGTGGATGCTCGCCGGTTTCACCTCATCCAGATGCTCCGGGTACAGGCGCACCTTGGCCGGCACAATCGCCATCACCAGCTGGATGCCACGGGCCTTGAGCTGCTGGCGTACGCCCTCGACCAGCGCGTAGTTGTCTTGCAGGTTCTGGTCCTGGTTGGCGATGGCGTTGAATTCCTCATCGCTGTACAGCCAGTGATCGCGACCCAGTACCACGCCGGTGCGGCCTTCGTTGAACAGCTTGTAGTCCAGCGCTGCCCACAGGTTGGTGCCCAGGCGTTTGATCGGGAACTCTTTGTCGTAATGGGTCTCGACGGCCTTGGTCCAGCGACCGTTGAGCACGGTCGCGTCGGCGTTGGTGCTAAAGCCCATGAAGCTGCGCAGCGACCAGGCGCCCAGGGCCAGCAGCAGCGCCAGGAACAGGCTTATATAGAGGACGCGTAATGAACGGGTCATGGTCGGCTCCCTCAGAATTGGAAGTAAAGGAACGGCGAGAAACTCTGCGCCGACAGTTTCAGAATCGACGCCACGAACAGCAGCAGCACCGCCGCGCGCATGGCGTAGCGTGGCCAGTCAGCGGTCCAGTAGGCCGGTTGCACGGCCGCATCGCGACCCACGCTGAAACCGGGCTGATGGATGCTGCCGGGGTTGTCGCCCGGTACCGCCTTGATCAGGCTCGGGTCGGCCGGTTTGGCTTTATCCGCAGGGCGGTTGGTGTAGAAGTCGCGCAGGCCGAAGAACGCCAGGGTGGCGTAGGCCACCACCAGGGTTGCCACTTGCAGGCCGGTGAGGCTGGAACGGTTGAGTTCCGACAGCGACCACTCGCCAAAGCTGAACATGGCGCCGTACATACGCCCGGCCACGTGCAGGTTTTCGGCGCGGAAGATCACCCAGCCCATCACCACCAGCAGGAAGGTGAAGGCCCAGCGCACCACGTTGAAGCTGCGCGGCGCGGTGTTCAGGCCAATGGCTTTTTCAATCGCCAGCCACATGCCGTGCCAGGCGCCCCACACGATGTAGGTGATGTTCGCGCCGTGCCACAGGCCACCGAGCAGCATGGTCAGGAACAGGTTGCGGTAGGTGGTCAGTGTGCCTTTGCGGTTGCCGCCCAGGGTGATGTAGAGGTAGTCACGCAGCCAGGTGGAGAGGCTGATGTGCCAGCGCCGCCAGAACTCGGTGATCGACTGGCTGATGTACGGCTGCTTGAAGTTTTCCATGAAGCGAAAACCCATCATCAAGCCCAGGCCGATGGCCATGTCGCTGTAGCCGGAGAAGTCGAAGTACAGCTGCGCGGTGTAGGCCAGCGCGCCGAGCCAGGCATCGCCCGTGGTGGGGTTTTGCAGGGCGAAGCAATGGTCGGCCACCACCGCGAGGGTGTCGGCAATGAATACCTTCTTGATGAAACCCTGCATGAACCGCGTGCAGCCCTCGGAGAATTTATCGAGGGTGTGCGTGCGGTTGTTGAACTGGTCGGCCAGGTCGCGAAAACGCAGCACGGGGCCGGCGATCAAGTGCGGGAAGATCGCCACGAACGCGGCAAAGTCGATGAGGTTGCGCGTGGCCGGGGTGTCGCCGCGATACACGTCGATGATGTAGCTGATGGACTCGAAGATGTAGAACGAGATGCCGATCGGCAACAGCACGTGGGTGAGGATGAACGGCTCCAGGCCCGCCGACTTCATCATCACGTTGATGCTGTCGACGCCGAAGTTGGCGTACTTGAAGTAGCCGAGAATGCACAGGTCGACGGCCACGCCCAGCAGCAGCCAGCGTTGGGCCGGCTTGGTGCGCACGCCCGCCACACCGACCTTCAGGCCGATCCAGTAATTCCACAGCGTGACGGCGGCGAACAGCGCCAGGAAGTCCACTCGCCACCAGGCGTAGAACACATAGCTGGCAATCAGCAGCAGCAGGTTGCGATAGCGTTGCCCGCTCAAGTAGTACAAGCCGAGAAAGATCGGCAAGAACAGAAACAGGAACACATTGGACGAGAAAACCATCCCGATCTCTCCATGTTTAACCAACAGTCAAGGGCCGCAGCCCCCCCAAACCCCCCCACGAAAAGACGGGGAGGGCGGTACAACATTCCTACTGACGAAACCGGCTCAAACTGTGGGAGGGGGCTTGCCCCCTCCCATATTTCTAACCGAGTTTGCTCAGGAACCTTTGTTGCCTTTTTCATGCGCCGGGTCGTAGACCTTGGTCAGGTCACCGCCCAGGCGGAAGGTCTTGAACGGTTGCATGCCGTGCTTGCGCTCGATCACGTCCGGGGCGCAGGTGTAGAGGGTGCAGAAGGGTTCGAGCCAGGCGAATTTCATGTCCTGTTTCAGGTCCTTCATGTCCTGCTCTTTGCCGTTCTTCTGCTCGAAGATCTCCGGGTCCTTGACCCCGGCCAGCACTTTGTCGCCCAGGCGCTTGAGCGCGCTGTTGTTTTCCTGGCGCAGGTCCACACCGTTCACCAGCGCGAAACTGGCGATCATCGACAGCGGCGGCAGGGCGTAGTTGTGGTACGACAGGGCGCGTTGCTGGCGCTTCAATTCATTGGGCAAAAAGCCCTGGTCGTCGACCTGGTTCACGCCGACCTTGTATTCCTTCACGGCCCAGTCAAACAGGTCGCGACGGTTGGTGGCGACGGACGTGGCCATCACCGACCAGGCGGCCCAGTAGGAATGGTTGTTGGTTTTTTCCAGCGGCAGGTTGTCCCAGTCGCTCACCACCTGGTCGGCGAGTTTGTTGAACCAGGCTTCGATCAACTGCGATTCCTGCTGGTGATTGGCCAGCGGGTGCGAGTCGGAGAACTTCAGGCGCACATAGGCCGAGGCCATGCTGCCCAGTGCCCATTTGCGCATGGACTTGCCGGTGTGGTTGAAGTCCTTGGACATCAAGGCGTCGGCCTTGGCCCACGACACCAACCAGTTCAGTGTGCATTCAAGCTGCTGCGGACGGCCGTCGCGCATGAACTGCATCACCCGCTTGCTGGTGTCTTTTTCCAGCTTGGTGATGTCGGCGGTGCTGTCGCGAAAGGCTTTTTCCGACTGCAGGTTCAGCGTGGAACGTGCCTTGTCGGAGCCTTCGTATTTGCTGCGAAACTGCAATGGCCCGGTGTAGGGCGTGGGCATGGTGTCGCAGTTTTCCTTGAAGTCGCCGGTCTTGAACGCTTCGATCGGGGCGAAATAGCCCTGGGGCGGACGCAGCGGCGCGGCGGCGTTGGCGGCGCCGGCAAAGATCGCCAGGCCGAGCAACGATGGAATCAATAACTTTTGCATAGGTAACCTCACTTTCCGAGTTGGGCGGTCTGTTGACCGCCGCCTGGAAATACGTTGCGTGTGCAAATTTTCGCTTCGACTTTCTGCGCGGCAGCACCCGCTTCGGGGCCCTGCACTTCCACGGCCAGCAGGTTCTGCGAGGCCCAGTCTTCATCGGTGCGCAGTTCAAAGGCGAAACGCCCGTCTGTATCGGATGTTTCGGGTTTCTCGATCTTGATGTCCTCGTGGCGCCCGTTCATGTACCAGAGGGTGGCTTGCAAGGTTTTCACCGATGGATCGGCGAAGCGGATATCGACCTGGTGGTTCACGTTACGCAGGTCTTTGTTCGAACTGTTGACCATCAGTTCGTTCTTGCCGGGTTTGAGCGTGGTGCTGGCACTCATCTGCGCAGGCTTGCCTTCGCAGCCGTTGTCGAGCAGCGCCATCATCTGGCGGTAGATGGTTTCCTGGTCCAGGCGATACAGCGGCGAGAATTCCCAGATAAGGATTTTCGGCGGGGTTTTCTGGAATTCTTCGCTGCCCAGGTACTGGATCATCGAGCCTTCCAGGCCACCGCCGGGGAAGGCGACATTGAGGATGTCGGCGCCGATTTCCTGTTGGAGGAAGCCGGCGAAGTTGTAGTTCTTGCCGCTGTGGCTGGTGCCCACCAGGGTGATCTGCGGGTTGCCCGAATCGCTGAACAGGTCGCCGTCGCCCGCTTCGCCCTTGGGCTCGGTGGTGAACTGGTCCATGTACTGGATTGCGTAGCTGGTGCCGCACAGCTGGCCGGCCATGTTGTGCAGGGTGCCGGTCTTGCCCATGCGCCCGGAACGCTTGGTTTCGAATTCCTGGCGAGGAATATCGGCAAATTCCGGCAGTGAGCGCACCTTGGCGCCGACGATCTTCGCGGTGCGCTGGGCGCCGTACGGGGTCCAGTGCTGGTCGCCGCGGAAGTAGAAATCGTGGGCCGGCAATTCATCCGGCAGTTGCTCGTTGGTCAAGGGCGACAGGTCCGGCACCACGTAGCCCATTTTGGCGAAGCGGCCGAGCATGGTTTTGTAGTTGCCCAGTGCCTTGTCGAAATCGAAAGAGGCTTTTTCCGCCGGGTTGAGCTTGTTGCGGTTCACCAGGCCACGGGTCGGCTGGTACACCAGCACCAGTTCCACGCCCTTGGCCTTGAACGCATCGTGCAGCTGTTGCAGACGCTTGTAGCCGGCGGGGCTGGTGTCGAATTCGGTGCGCAGGTCTTCCTGGGTACGGAACAGCCAGTCGCCCTGGGCTTGCACCAGGGTGGTGAAGTTCTGCTGGTAGCGCGTGGTGTAGTTCTTCGCGTCATGGGCGGCCGGGCACAGGCTGCAGCACGGTTCGGCGGTGAAGGTCGGCGCCTTCACTTCGTCGGCGCGCACGCCCTGGCTGGCCGCCAGCAGGCCGAGGGTCAGACCCGAAAGGCTCAGCAGTTTGATCATGTGTGGGTGCATAAGGGTCATCCTCAGTCCAGCATTTCGGTCTGGCGTTCGACAGGGTCGATCAGCACGGCTTTCTGCTGGCGCACCAGCAGGTCGAGAATTTCTTCCTGGCGTTCACCGAGAATCCCGGAGAAGCTGATGCCACTGGTTTTGGTCGGTGCCAGCATCGACACGCGGTACAGCTCGATGCTCAACGGCGAGTCGATCGACAGCGGCCCGCTGCCGTTACCGGCCAGTTCACCGCCGACCACGATCAGCGAGACCTTGGCGTCGAACGGGTCGAGGGCGATGTCGCGGTCGGTGTCGGTCAGGTCCTTGATGTGGCCGTACACGCCGGTCAGCCCGTTGGCCATCGAAGTGTTTTCGTACAGCTTGATGTTCACGCTGTTACGCACGCGGATGCCGTGACGACGGTTGCTGATCACCTTGTTGCCCCACAGCAGGTTGTCGCCGCTCTCATAGAGGGTGATGCCGTCGGTGTGGTTGCGGTAGATCTCGTTATCGGCGATCAGGTTGTTGACGCTGTTACGGTCGATCACCAGGCCCGAGAGCTTGTTGTCGTAGCTGCGGTTGTTGAAGATGAAGCTGTCGTTCACTTCGCGGGAAATGATGATGCCGTGCTTCTTCTTCGTGCCGTACACGGTGTTGTCCGCGATGATCAGGCCGTGGGATCGGTCGTGGGGGTCAATGCCGTAGACGATGTTGTCCTTGTAGGTATTGCCCTTGATCACAAAGCCCGTGGTCTCGTAGCAGTAGAAGCCGTACCACATGTCCGAGAACTCTGAATCGATGATCCAGCCGGTCGGCTCAGGGCGCTTGAGCACCTTGGCCATGTTTGGCGTGTACTGGGAAATACTCACCCCGTACGACTTGCTGTTGGCGTAGCCGAAGCTGGCCATCTTGCTGTTGGCGATATAGGTCTGGGTACCGCCCCAGGCCAGCAGGAACGGGCGGAATTCGTTGGGCGACTTGAACAGCGCCGGGCCGTTGGCTTTTTCATCCCAACCGGTAATTTTGGTGTCGCGCACAAACAGCTGGCCGTCGTTGATCAGGAACGAACCGGCTTGCTGGGACAGGCGCAGCTCCTGGGTTTTCCCGTCGATTTCGAGGATGCCCTTGCGGCCCACCACGATTGGCAGCTTGGCCAGGAACACTCCCGGCGACGTTTCGCTCAAGTACTGTTTGGGCACTTTGGCCAACAGGTCCTTGAGGTTCATGTAGCCGTCGTCGACAAAGATCGCCTGGGGAATGCCGTGCTGGCGCACCACCCATTCGGCCATCTTGTTATCACCGCCGATAAAGTCCTTGAGCGCGTCTTCCTGCATCATGCGACGGATGCTGACCTTGCCCGGCTTGCTGCGCACGATCTTCTTTTCCATCGCCGCCGCGGTGTAGCCCGAGAGGTCGGGCAGCGCCGGCTTGGCCATTTCCAGCGGCGCGGTGGGCGGGCTGGAAATGGTGTAGGTCTTGGCCTGTTGCAGTTCCTTGGCGATGGTCGGCGCCTTGGCCGCCGTGTCGGCAAAGGCCGTGGCGCTGGCCATCAGCATTGCCGCGACGAGTAGGCTTTGAGCATTCATTGCACAGGCTCCCATCAGAACTTCCAGATCACGTCGACAAAGGCGCGATGCATGTACGAGTCGACCTGGCTGCCATAGGCGTCGCCCGGCTTGAACACGCCGGCGCGAAAGCGCACCAGCGCCGACGGCTCGTCAATCGACTGGCTGAGCGCGGCCGGCAGCAGGCCTTTCTTGAAGTATTTGGTGACGACCAGGTCCATCTCCTGGCCCAGGTCTTTCTTGCCGTCTTCCAGAGGCAGCGAGGTGCTGGAGAGGATCGCGCCGGTCACGTCATCGGTGTTGTTCTGCACCGCGTCGATGCCGTTGCTGCCCACCGGCTTGTTGCCGTCCACGCGCCAGAACTTGTGGTACACCAGGCTGGCGTCGTAGTCCTCACGCAGTTGCCAGGAACCGAACAGGCTCATGGACTGCATGTTGTTCATCTCGCCGCGAAACGCTTCGCCGAAGCGGTGCACGCGGGACTGGGTGCCGGTCCAGTTCGAACGGTTGCTTTGCAGGCCGTTCTGCTCGTACTCGGCGCTGGCACGGGAGTACGCCGCGCCCACTTGCCACTGCGGGTCCAGGCGCAGACGCACGCCCAGGTCGGTGGCCCAGCCGCTGATGTTGTCGCTGCGCTTGGCGGTGGCAGGGCGGCTGCCGTCGGCGTTCAGCGCGTTGACCGTGTCGCGGTCGCCTTTCATGCCGGTGACGCTGGCCCAGTAGTTGACGGTGTTGGTGTTGCGCCAGTTATAGGCGTCGCTGTTGGCTTCGATGCCGAGCCAGGTCAGGTCGCCGTTTTCGCGCTTGTCCAGCGAGTCGGTGGCCACGCCCGGTTCCGGGAAGTCGAGCTTGCCGTTGTCATGGGTGTGGTGCCCGCGCAGGCCGATCCACTGGCCCGGCGTCCACTGGTAGGCGGCGTCGGCGTAGAGGTGCTGGCGGTCCTTGTCGACCGGGGACAGTTCCTTGAGGTCGGTGCGGTATTCGCTGAAGCGTTCGGCGGCGCCCACATTGGCCTTGAGCAGGGTGGTGTCGAAGGTCCAGTTCAGCGCTTCGATGTTGGTGTCGCGCCATTGGCCGTCGTCATTGCGCAGGCGCTGGCGACCGAACTTGAGAAGCTCGCCGGGGTAGGGCGTGAAGCCGCCGTACGCCACCCAGAATTCGCGCATTGCCAGGTAATTCTTTTTGGTCTTGCGGTCGCTGTTGCTGGTTTGCTGGTTCTCGTCATCGGCCGACTGTTGCAGGGTGTCGGTTTCGATGATGTCGCTGGAGGCCACGGCCTGGCCCATGGCGTAAGCGCTCCAGTTGCCGCTTTCACCGAAGATCCACGGGCGCAGGTCGATACCGATACCGTTGACGTCGCCGCCTTTCTGGGTGCCCAGGTCGCGGTCGTCCTCGGACTGGCCGGTGACTTTGACTTCCAGGCCGAAGTTCTTCGCTTCGGTGAGCGCGGCCAGGGTCGGGCACGACCACAGCAGGGCGAAGGTCAGGCCGATTCCGGCCTTGACGAATGGGTTGAGCTTCATAGGGATTCCTCGCCGTCGTCTTCTTCATCCAGGGCGTGCAATTGCAGCGTGCTCTGGGCCAGGGTGCCGCGGGCGGCCAATTCCTGCTGCACCAGGCGTTGGCCTTCGGTGCGTTGCTCAGGCGTCAGCGGTGCTTCGAGCTGGGTGGCCAACTCATTGGCTTCCGGGGTGTCCTGGGCCTTGGCCAGCTGGCTGAAGACATAGGCGTTCAATGGGTCGGGCTTGGTGCCTTTGCCTTGGGAAAACAGTTGGGCGATGGCGAAGTCGGCGCTGTTCTGGCCGTTGCGCGCAGCGGTCAGCAGGTGGTCCAGGGCCTTCTGCGGGTAAACCTTGCCCAGGTAGCCACGGCGGTAGATCTGGCCGAGGTAGTAGTCGGCAGCGACTTCCCTGCCCACGGCTTTTTCGAAATGCGCTTCGGCGGCCTTGGCGTCTGCCGGCACCCACTTGCCTTCGTAGTAGAGCTTGCCCAGCAGCAGTTCGGCGCGCGGCTGGTCGGCCGCGCGGCCGTTGTCCAGGTACTGCATCATCTGGTCGACATCGCCCAGTTCCGGGAAGTCGTAGAGCAGTTGCGCCAGGCTGACCCAGGAGGCCGGGTAGCCGGGGGCGATTTTTTCCAGCAAGGCCTGGGCGGTTTTTTCATCCGGGGTGCCGAGGGTGGCATCGCCAAGCACGCGGGCAACGCTGTCGACGCGCTGCGCAGTGACGGTGCCACGGCTGTAGCCGGCTTCCAGTTGCTTGAGCAGTTCGGCCTGTTTTTCCGGCGCGGCCTGTTTCTGGTACACGGTGGCCAGCTCGACATAGCAGATATCGGTGGTGTTGAGCGCGGCCTTGCAGATGCGCTCGACGTCAGCCAGATGCTGGTCGTAGGTGTCCTGGGTGCGATACAGCAGCACCTGGGCCAGGCCGGCTTCCGGGTAACCGGCGGCTTGCCACTTGGTGATCTGTTGCTGCGCGTTCACGTTCGGGAAACTGTGCGGGTATTGCAGGTACAGCATCGCCAGCGGGATCAGCGTGTTGCCTTCGCCATTGGCAAAGGCTTTTTTCAGCAGGCCTTCGGCTTCATGGTGCTCGGCTTCGGTGCTGCCCGGCTTGGCCACCAGCAGGCGGCCGAGGCGGGCCTGGGCGCGCGGCGAGGTGTCGGCCGCAGCGCGGTAAGTGGCTTCGGCCTGTTTGATTTGCGCAGGATCGCGGGTGCCCACCTGGATATCGGCCAGGCCCACCTGGGCCTCGCTGTAACCGAGGTCGGCCAGGTGCTGGTAATTCTGCTGCGCGGTGGCGGTGTCGCCGCGCTTGAGGGCTTCGTTGGCCAGGCGTTGGTCGGGCAGGCCGGCACAACCGGCCAGGCTCACCGCAACCGCCAGCAACGCCACCGAACCCATGTGGGAGGGGGCTTGCCCCCGATGCAGGCGACTCGGTGAATCAGGCAAACCGCGCTGATCCCATCGCGAGCAAGCCCGCTCCCACAGCGATTGTGTTGTGCTTGAAATAGGCTTCACAGGCATGTCCTCGCTTACAGACCGTGAGCCATGGCTTTGTCGATCAGCCAGTTCAGCGACGGGCCACGGTCGCTGGTGACTTCCACCGGGCGGCCGGCGTAGGCGCTGTCCAGCGGTGCATCGGGCTTGATCTGCACGCGGATGTCGGAGGACAGGTCAGCGCTGTTCAGGCTGGTGCTGCTGACGATGGTGCCGGTACGCACCTGTTCTTCATCGGCCACCTGGAAACTCACCGGCGTGCCTGGGCGCACGTCGCCGAACTGGCGATAGGTGAAGCGCGCTTCGACGTTGGCCTGGGCGCCGCGTGGCACCAGTTGGAAGATCACATCGCCTTTGCTGGCGTATTGGCCGTCGGCGACCATTTGCTGGGCAACCACGCAATCGCACGGCGAGGTCAGGGTGCCGGTCATTTGCTTGCCGAACAGCTCTTCAACCTTGGCCGGTTGCAGCTGGTCTTCGTCCAGATGGCCCTTGAGGACGTCGAGCATGCTGGTGCTGAAGGTGGCCAGCGGTGCGCCTTTGGCGGCAATCGCGTCACCTTTGAGCAGGCTCTGCACGGTGCCGTCGCGCGGCATGGTCACGTTCATGCCGGGCACGCTGACCAGGCCGGCCTGGGCGTGGCTGACAAAGTACATGCCGTACACCGATTTGAAGACAAACCCGAACGCGGCCAGGCCGACGATGAAGATACCGGCGCTGAACACCACGGCGCGCAGGCGACCGAACGCGGTCATGCCGCTGCCGCCGTCCTTGACCTTGCGTGCCTTGGTGAAGTTGTCACGCTGCAGCGTGGCGAGCACGTCGCCCATGGTCACGATGTCGCCGGACAGGTGCGAAGTGATCAGGTGGCGCAGGGTGGAAATATCCTGGGCGTCGAGGTTCTGGAACTGGCAACCGGTGCGGCCGGTCTGGCGGTCGTAGGAGCGGATCTGCAGCTCCACGTCCATCGCCAGACCGAGGTTATCGATCACAAATTGCAGGCGGCCCTTGTGCACTTCACCCACGGTCAACGGCTGGGTGGCGGTGAACGCCAGGCCGCCGGCGGACAGGTCGATCACCCGTGCTTCGGTCTGGGTGCGGTCGGTGTTGAAAAAGCGCAGCTTGGCCGGGATTTTGACCCGGGCATGTTGGCGCTGGGCTTCGGACTCGTGGACAACGTTGGCGTTTACTTGGCTATTCATCGGTGTAATTCCTAGGTTAATTCAGGCTTGGCAGGGTCAGACCATCATCAAGAGCACGGCGACGAAAATGCTGCCGGCGGAGAAGGTCATGGTCCGAGACGACCAGGTGTTGAACCAACGTTGAAAGCTGGCCAAATCGCGGGTCAGTTTGGTGTCCTGGCGGGTCCAGGACTGTTGATCAAGGCGGAAGAACACGTAGATCTTCACCAGCGCGCCCATGATCTGGTTGTAATAGAGAATGACCGGGTAAGCCGGGCCGATGGTGTGACCGGAGCACGACAGCAGCAGGGTCAGGATCAGGCGGGTGATGCCGATCCACAGCAGGTACGCGAGGATGAAGGCGCCGCCGTACTTGAAAGTGGCAATGATCGCCACGGTCAAGCCGAGCAGGGAGGTCCACATCGACACGCGCTGGTCGAACAGCACGATGCTGGTGAACACGCCCAACCGACGCACACCCAGGCCCAGGGCACGGGAGTTCTGGCGCAGGTTGTTGCCATACCAGCGGAACATCAGCTTGCGGCTGGCCTTGATAAAGCTCTTTTCCGGCGGGTGTTCCACGGTGTTGATCGCGGCGTCCGGCACGTAGAAGGTGTCGTAGCCCAGGCGCATCAGGCTGAACCAGCTGGACTTGTCATCACCGGTGAGGAACTTGAAGCGGCCCAGGCGCCAGTGTTGCAGCGAGTCGCTTTCCACGTCGGCGATAAAGCCCGGGTCGGTGACCACGCTGGCACGGAACACTGACATGCGTCCGGTCATGGTCAGCACGCGCTTGGACAGGGCCATGGAGCACATGTTGATGTGGCGCTGGGCGAAGCGCAGCTTGTGCCACTCGCTCATGATGTAGCCGCCGCGCACTTCGCAGAACTCGTTGGTGGTCAGGCCACCGACGTTGCCGAACAGCTGGAACCACGGCACGGTCTTGCGCACCACGCCTTCGGCCAGCACGGTGTCGCCATCGATCACGGCTACCACGGCGCGGTCATCCGGCAGGTGGCGGGAGATGGCGCGAAAACCAAAGGCCAGGCCGTCGCGCTTGCCGGTGCCGGCGATGCGCACGAAGTCGAGCTTCACGTGCTCGGGTGGGTTCATCTTCTCCCACAGGCTTTTCACCAGCAGCTCATCGGACATTTCCACCAGCGAGCAGACCACGGTGGTGGGGAAGCCGCATTCGATGGCTTCGCGGATCACCGAGCTGTAGACCTGCGCGGTGGTCAGCGCATCGATACGAAAACTGGTGACCATGAGGAACACATGGGACGGGTCGGCAGCCTTGCCCAGCTTGCGCACTTTGCGGCGCAGGTGCGGGTACACCACGTACAGGAACAGCATGCCGCGAAAGAAATGCGTCGCACCCATCGAATAGCGCCAGATACCCACGGCGCCAATCAGGAAAATAAAATTCTTCGACTCGGAGTCGAACGTGCTCGCCGGCAGCAGCAGGGCGAGTCCCATCAGCAGGCTGAGAAAGAACAGCCAGCCAGCCGATTGCAGGAGTACATGTTTTAACTTGGACATAAGCGTCATCCGAAGGTGAAGAAGGCTTCAAGCCGCAGGCGCCGAGTGCGCCTGCAGCTTGAAACTCGCCGTTGCTGTTACCAGCAAATGCCTTCGGTGCGGCCGCTGACGCTGGTGGCCTTGGACATGAAGCCCACCAGGTCGACCACTTGCTTGCCGTGCGGTGCGTTATGCGCCAGGGCGCGGAATTTCTCGTCACGGTTGCCGAGGATGATCACGTCGGAGTTGTTGATCACATCGTCGAAGTCGGCGTTGAGCAGGGACGACACGTGGGGGATCTTGCCCTCGATGTAGTCCTTGTTCGCGCCGTGGACACGGGCGTACTCGACGTTGCTGTCGTAGATGCTCAGGTCATAGCCCTTGCCGATCAGCATTTCGGCCAGTTCCACCAGCGGGCTTTCGCGCAGGTCATCGGTGCCGGCCTTGAAGCTCAGGCCCAGCAGGGCGATTTTGCGCTTGTCGTGGCTGGAGACGATGTCGAAAGCGTTCTGCACCTGGGACTCGTTGCTGCGCATCAGCGAGTTGAGCAGCGGCGCTTCCACATCCAGCGAACCTGCGCGGTAGGTCAGGGCGCGCACGTCCTTTGGCAGGCATGAGCCGCCGAACGCGAAGCCAGGGCGCATGTAGTACTGGGACAGGTTGAGGGTCTTGTCCTGGCAGACCACTTCCATCACTTCGCGACCGTCGACGCCGACAGCCTTGGCAATGTTGCCGATCTCGTTGGCGAAGGTCACTTTGGTGGCGTGCCACACGTTGCAGGTGTACTTGATCATCTCGGCAACGGCGATGTCCTTGCGGATGATCGGTGCGTCGAGTTCTTCGTACAGCGACTGCAGGACGTCGCCGGAGGCTTTGTCGAACTCGCCGATAACAGTCATCGGCGGCAGGTCGTAGTCGGCGATGGCAGTGGATTCACGCAGGAATTCCGGGTTGACCGCGACGCCGAAGTCGACGCCGGCCTTTTTGCCCGAGCAGTCTTCGAGAATCGGGATGACCACGTTGGCCACGGTGCCTGGCAGCACGGTGCTGCGCACTACCACGGTATGACGGGTGGCCTTGTCACGCAGCACAAAACCGATTTCGCGGCACACGGCTTCGATGTAGTCCAGTTCCAGGTCGCCGTTCTTCTTGCTTGGCGTACCGACGCAGATCATCGACAGGTCGGTGTCACGAATCGCTTCGGCGAAGTCGGTAGTGCCACGCAGCCGGCCGGTTTCGATACCCTGGCTCAACAGCTCGCCCAGACCGGGTTCAACGATAGGCGATTTGCCAGCGTTGATCAGGTCGATCTTGTCCTTGGAAATGTCTACGCCAACCACATCGTGGCCACGGGCAGACAGGCAACCGGCACAGACTGCGCCAACGTAACCCAAACCAAATATGCTGATGCGCATCGCAATTACCTCTGTATTTAAATCAGTGCCATTAGATGGCCGGAGTTCATGTTTGCAAGCGTAATTAATGCCGCGAAAGTTAGGCGAATAGACGCCGACTTGCCGCATACAGGCATGTTGAATAACGAGTGACTAACGATTGCACTCAAGTTGTGCGCAACGTGGCCTTATTATTGGGGCCTGCCCTCAAATGCAGCCAGCCTTCCTGGGAGAAGGACGTGGCGCCAGTGCCGCAAAGCCTTGATAGTGGCTATAAGCCTTTAATTATCAATAGCTTGGGTAGTCTCACTGACCCATCAGGGGAAGCTCGGCCTTGGCCTTATAGTGTGTGGCAATGCATCCTTATCGCCGCTCTTAACTAGTGGGTTGGTGTTGTGACCCCTGAGCGAAAGTTGATGTGACAACTTCGCTACTTCCGTTGGTCTGCCATGTAAGTCATCTCCTACAGAAACATAGAATTTCGTTACCGGTGGTATGAGCAGTGCTTTGAGGTGAAGTTCCTGGCCGCTCATCCTGTTTCTGGAAATTTCTTGAAATATTAGAAAAGATGGCACTGGTATTATATTGATAGCACTTGCTATTTAAGCCAGTAGTCATGGGGACATGGTGCGCAAAGATAGTTTTGTGCCACTAGTGTTTTGGAAAAGTGGTGCCACTACGAAAAAAATCGACGAATGTCGAGTGAAAGATTTTTCAGGATTTCATGTGAATTTTTTTTGACGCCAATAAAACACCATTTCGTGGCGTGAGAGGCAGGTAGAAAAGTGGGAGGCTGCGTGCTCCCACCTGTGGATGTCAGTGTCGATCAGGCGCTATTGCGGTGCGTGATCGCGCAGGAACACCAGCTTGTCCGGTTTGGATTGCTCTGCATTGAAGCGATAGCCCTGCACGTCAAACTCCTTGAGCCTGGCCGGATCGTTGATGCGTTCTTCGATAACAAAGCGGCTCATCATGCCCCGGGCTTTTTTCGCGTAGAAGCTGATGATCTTGTACTGGCCGTTCTTCAGGTCCTTGAACTCGGTGTTGATGATCCGCGCCTTCAGGGCCGGACGCTTGACCGCCGAGAAGTATTCGTTGGAAGCCAGGTTGAGCAGCACGTCATCGCCTTGTGCGGCTAGCGCTTCGTTGAGCCATTCGCTGATGCGCGTGCCCCAGAAGGCGTACAGATCCTTGCCACGGGCGTTGGCGAGTTTGGTGCCCATTTCCAGGCGGTACGGCATCATCAGGTCGAGCGGGCGCAGCAGGCCGTAGAGGCCCGAGAGCATGCGCAGGTGGTCCTGGGCGTAGCTGAAATCGTCGTCGCTGAGGGTGTCGGCGTTGAGGCCGGTGTAGACGTCGCCCTTGAACGCGAGCAGCGCCTGCTTGGCGTTTTCGGGGGTGAAGGAGGGCGTCCAGCTGCCGAAGCGCGCGGCGTTGAGGCCGCCGATCTTGTCGGAGACGTGCATCAATTCGCTGATTTGCGCTGGGGTCAGTTGGCGCAGTTGTTCGATCAGTTCCTGGGAGTGGTCGAGGTATTGCGGTTGGGTGAAGCGCTGGGTAGCCGGGGGGGATTCGAAGTCTAGGGTTTTGGCGGGGGAAATGACCGTCAGCATGGGTTGGCTCCTTTAGTCGTTGGGGGATTGTAGGGGGTTGCGGGGATTGGGGGTATATCCGTTGCTGCGGTAATGGCTGATGGGGGCTCCGCCCTTGCGGCGCGCCCAATAGCCGACCGGAATGGTTTGCCGAGCGCTGTGCAAAATGTGGGAGGGGGCTTGCTCCCGATAGCAGTGGGTCAGCTACCAATAAGCTGACTGACCCACCCTCATCGGGAGCAAGCCCCCTCCCACATTTGGATCTCCATTTGTCTGATGGAGATCACACTGCTTTTGATCTGCTTGGCTCTGGCTTTTGATCTTGATCTCAAGTTCCCCGCCAACCACGCTGGCCTGCGCTTGGGCATGCCGAGCCTAAGCGAGGCACCGAGTGGTGGGCACTTACCCCAATCCCTCGAGTCGATCAGCTATAGTGCCCAACAATTCCGGAAGGGAGTCCCCCTGTGCGATTAGCACTCTTATTGTCTGCATATCTGCTATGCCTGAACGCCCAAGCCGCCCCCGCTGACGTCGCCAGCCTGGACCGCGGCACCTGGCCCGAAAAGCTCGGCAGCCCGGCGCTGTTCGACGTAGCTTCACGCGCCGAAATCCTGATGTTTTCCCGCAGCCTGTTGGCCAGCGAGTCCCTCGATGAGCCCGCGCTCAAACAGCGCCTGGGCTTGAAAATCATCAACCTGGCCGCCATCGACGATCTGCGCCGCCAACTGTGGAAACGCCTGCTGGCCAACTACACCTTCGCCCAGCAGAGCTGCGAGGAAGATGCCTCGTTCTGCTACCTGGTGGAGAGCATGGACGACCTGCGCGAGCAGGCCGGCAAGCTGGAGCTCAGTGAAGACTCCTTCTATATAGGCTGGGCCGCACCGAGCCATGCCTTCCATGAGCGCTACCTGGACGAATTACTGCGCAAGGCGGCCCTGTTCCCGCAGATCAGCAGCGAAGTTGCGCGCTTCGGCGACCATGAACGCAACGGCGACGAATTCAATGACCGCCTGTTCCTGCTCACCTTCGACGGCGGCCCGGCAGCGGTCGGCGGCAATACCGACTGGCTCACCGATTACCTGCGCAAACAGAAAATGAACGCGACCTTCTTCGTGCTCGGCAGCAGCCTGCAAACCCGTGTGGAGCGCAGTTCGGCCAGTGACGTGCAGGCGTTGTATCAGGGGCAGTGCGTGGGGACTCAGGGTTGGCAGTACCGTTCCCACAGCCACTGGGTCGACTGGCAAAGCTCCATCACCCGCAGCGCCACGCTGGCGCAGAACCTGATGCCGGAAAACTATGTGCCGCAGTTCCGGCCGCCGTATGGGCAGCGCCGTGCCGACAGCCAGGGCTTTTTCCAGTCCCAGGGCTTGCAGGTGGCGTTGTGGGATATCGACTCCCAGGACGAGCCGGGCAAACTCAAGGCCGATGAGTCGGCGCAGCGGGTGCTCACTCTCATGCTGTTATGGCGCAAAGGCGTGATCGTATTCCACGACACCCAGGACCGGGCGCGGTTGGCAGTGCCGATGTTGTTGCATGAAACGGCGCAGAGCGGGCTGGGATGGCAGGACTGTCGGGAGGCGTTTCGCTGAAAAGCGCAAGTGCCCGGCCCTGTTGGGTATGAGGCGTTTTTGCGGTGAATTTTCGAAGTATTTCAAGGCAGGCGGACTTCCGACTTTAGCGGGGTAGATGGCACTCGGCTAGTGCTATTCGTCATCCTGAAAAATAAACTTCAAAAAAGCGTCAAAGTGCTTTTTTCTGTCATGGGTTTTGCGGTATTACGAAGTCAGACCGCCGAACCCTGCAACACAGGTGGCGTCTTCCAAGACTCCTCCTGTGGGCAATGCACTTGACGTCACTCAGGTGTGCGCGGTGGTCGAATCGAGGCGCAGCACCGCTCAGGTATTGCGTCGAATGGCTCCCACAAAGGTGACCGAGTATGGATGATCATGGACGTAACCCTTCTTCCGACCAGCCAATCCTTTATGTGCTTGATACCAACGTATTGATCCACGATCCGAACGCACTGCTCAACTTCGAAGAACACCACGTCGCCATCCCCATGATCGTGCTTGAGGAACTCGACAAACTCAAAAGCGGGCACCACAGCGTGGCCGCCGAATGCCGCCAGGCCATTCGCTTGATCGACAAGACACTGGGCGAGGCTTCGCCCGAAGACGTTGAAGTAGGCGTGCCGATCCAGCGTGGCAAAAGCGGACCCAAGGGCCTGCTGTCGATCCTGATGAGCAAGCGCGGCGAGCCCAACAGCCTGCTGCCGGAAAACCTCAACGACAACAAGATCATCAACCAATTGATCGACCTGCACGCGCGCGACAAGGACCTGCGCCTGGTGCTGGTGACCAAAGACATCAACATGCGCCTCAAGGCCCGCGCCTGCGGGATCGCGGCCGAGGATTACAGCACCGACCAACTGGTCGACGACGTGTCGATGCTCTCGCGCGGGTATCACACGGTGCCGGGCTCGTTCTGGGACCTGGTGGCCAAGGTCGAGACCCGTCAGGACCATGGCCGTACCTGGCACCAGGTGCAGTTGATCGACAATCTGCCATCCGTGCACATCAACGAGTTCATCATCGACGAACAGGGTTTTGTAGGCTGGATCAAAGAGATCCAGGTCGACAAGCTGCTGATCCTCGACCTGCATCAGGAGCCCCTGTTGCACCAGGAAGCCTGGGGCCTGAAACCGCGTGACATCTACCAGAGCCTGGCGCTGTATGCGTTGCTCGACCCGGACATTCACCTGGTCAACCTGACCGGCGCCGCAGGCTCGGGGAAAACCATCCTCGCCCTGGCGGCCGCCATCGAGCAGACCATGGTCACCAAGCGCTATCGCCGCATTATCGCGACCCGCAGTGTGCAGGGCCTGGACCAGGAGATCGGCTTTTTGCCCGGCACCGAGGCGGAGAAAATGGAGCCGTGGCTGGGGGCGATCACCGACAACCTCGAAGCCTTGCACATGGATGATGAAAACACCCATGGCAGTGTCGACTATATCCTCAGCAAAGTGCCGTTGCAGTTCAAATCCCTCAATTACATTCGAGGTCGCAGCTTCCAGCAGAGCCTGATCCTGATCGATGAATGCCAGAACCTCACGCCGCACCAGATGAAAACCATCATCACCCGTGCCGGCGCCGGTTCCAAAGTGGTGTGCCTGGGCAACCTGGCGCAGATCGACACCCCTTACCTGTCCGCGACCAGCTCCGGGCTGACTTACCTGACGGAACGCTTCAAGGACTTCCCGAACGGCGTGCACATTGCGCTGCAAGGGGTACCCCGCTCGATTCTGGCTGAATACGCAGAGTCGCATCTCTGAGTAGCAAGCTTTAAGCTACAAGCCGCAAGCGGGTCCAGTGAGCTTTTCACTTGCCGCTTGCAGCTTGTAGCTTTTTTTGCTGCCTCAAGGAGGCCCCGTGCTGACTCATCTCGATTCCCAAGGTCGCGCCCATATGGTCGACGTCACCGACAAGTCCGTGACGTTCCGTGAGGCGGTGGCCCAAGCGCGGGTGCGCATGTTGCCGGCCACCCTGCAAATGATTGTCGACGGCGCCCACCCCAAGGGCGACGTGTTCGCTGTGGCCCGCATCGCCGGGATCCAGGCGGCAAAAAAAACCAGTGATCTGATCCCTCTGTGCCACCCGCTGATGCTCACCGGCGTCAAGGTCGAACTCAGCGCCGAAGGCGTGGATACCGTGTGCATCGTGGCGCGCTGCAAACTCTCCGGCCAGACTGGCGTGGAGATGGAGGCCCTGACCGCCGCCAGTGTTGCCGCGCTGACGATCTACGACATGTGCAAGGCCGTGGACCGTGGCATGACCATCGAAAGCGTGCGTCTGCTGGAAAAGCACGGCGGCAAGAGCGGGCATTTCAAGGCGGATGAGCAATGAGCATCAATGTGCTGTTTTTTGCGCGCTACGCCGAAGCGGTGGGCTTTGATTCGCTGGAGATGGAGGGCGATTTCGCCACCGTCGATGCAGTGCGCCTGGCGTTGGCGAGCGACCCTGAATTCGCAGTGCTCAACGAGAGCAGCTTGATGTGTGCGCGCAACGAGGAATTGTGCGACCTCAATGAACCGGTGCAGGCCGGTGATGAAATCGCGTTTTTCCCGCCCGTGACCGGAGGCTGAACATGGCGATTCGTGTGCAGGCCGGCGCCTTTGACCCGGGCGCCGAGGTCAATGCGATGCACGCGGCCAATGCCGGTGTGGGCGCGGTGGTCAGTTTTGTCGGCTATGTGCGCGACTTCAATGACGGGCGCGATGTAACGGGGATGTTTCTTGAGCACTATCCCGGCATGACCGAAAAGGCCCTGGCGAAAATCGGCGTGGAGGCCGAGCAGCGCTGGCCGTTGCTCAAGCTGGAAGTGCTGCACCGCATTGGCGCGCTGGAGCCGGGCGAGCCGATTGTGTTCGTCGCGGCCGCCAGTGCGCATCGCCAGGCTGCGTTTGATGCCTGTGCGTTTGTGATGGATTACCTGAAGACCCGGGCGCCGTTCTGGAAGAAGGAAAACACGCCGGACGGGGCGCGTTGGGTGGAAGGGCGCAGCAGTGATCACGCGGCTGCGGATCGCTGGAAATAGCCAGCCGGACACATATCTCAACACCAGCAGAGATCAAAATGTGGGAGGGGGCTTGCTCCCGATAGCGGTGGATCAGTCACAACATCATTGACTGACAACCTGTTATCGGGAGCAAGCCCCCTCCCACATTGTTGACCGCGTTTTAGCCCTTATGGGCGTTTGCGTTCCACAGCCCGCAATAGATGCGTCGACGGCGTTTCACAGCTGATCTTGCGCCCCAGCAGCGTCTCGATCGACGGCAACTGATACGAGTCATCCTCCCCGGCAAAGCTGATCGACACGCCAGCGGCACCCGCACGACCGGTCCGGCCGATGCGGTGTACGTAGTCGTCCGGCACTTCCGGCAGGGTGAAGTTGATCACGTGGCTGATGCCGTCAATGTGAATCCCGCGTCCGGCCACGTCGGTGGCCACCAGCACGCGAATCTTGCCTTCGCGGAAGCCTTCGAGGGTTTTGATGCGCTTGTGTTGCGGCACATCGCCCGACAGTTGCGCGGCGTTGACGCCATCGCGCACCAGGCGCTCCTCGATGCGGCGCACTTCGTCCTTGCGGTTGGCGAACACCATCACGCGCTCCCAACCGTTGTCGTTGATCAGGTTGTAGAGCAGCTTGTACTTGTCGGCACCGGCCACGGCGTAGATGTGCTGTTCGACGTTTTCGCTGGCGACGTTCAGCGCTTCGATCTCGACGATGGACGGGTCAGTGGTCCACTGCTTGGCGAGGTTCATCACGTCTTCGGTGAAGGTCGCGGAGAACAGCAGGGTCTGACGTTCGTCTTTTGGCGGGGTCTGGCGAATGATCTGACGCACTTGCGGGATGAAGCCCATGTCGAGCATGCGGTCGGCTTCGTCCAGCACCATCACTTCGACCATGTCCAGGTGCACGTCGCCGCGCTGGTTGAAGTCGAGCAGGCGGCCTGGCGTGGCCACGAGGATGTCGCAGTGGCGGGCTTCGAGGTGCTTGAGTTGCTTGTCGAAGTCCATGCCGCCCACGAACGTCATGACGTTGAGGCCGGTGTACTTGGTCAGGTCGGCGGCGTCCTTGGCGATCTGCACCACCAGCTCGCGGGTGGGGGCGATGATCAGTGCGCGCGGTTCACCCATATAGCGCTCTTTGGGCGGTGGCGTCTGCAGCAGCTGGGTGATGATCGAGATGAGAAACGCGGCGGTCTTGCCGGTGCCGGTCTGGGCGCGGCCGATGGCGTCCTTGCCGGCGAGGGTGAAGCCCAGCACCTGCGCCTGGATCGGCGTGCAGTACGGGAAGCCCAGGTCCTGGATGGCGTGCATCAGTTCCGGGGCGAGCTTGAAATCGTGGAAGCGGGTCTTGCCTTCCTGAGGCTCGACGACGAAGTCTTCGAGTTTCCAGGGGATGACTACCGGTTTGGGCTTGGGCGCACGTTCGCGAGGTGGCCTGGGAGCGGCGACGGGTTCCACCGCTGCGGCAGGTTCAGGCGGTTGGGCAATCGGCGCGCTGCGTCCTGGCTGATGAGCGTCCGTGCGCCGAGGGGCGGCAGGAACAGGCGCACTGGCAACTGGCGCGAGCGGCTCAGCCTCGCTTTTGCCGAACATCTTCTTGAGTGCTTTGAGCACGGTGATCTCATTAATGGGTTAAGGAATGTACGCCGGCCAGTGTAATGCAAGAATCGGGCGCGGCGTAGTGCGTCTGTCATACGGCTACATAAAGGCCGGGTTCAGCTCAGTCGCGCGAGCAACCAGGCACCGATGTCGTGAATCTCCTGAGGTAACACTTCGTGGCCCATTGGGTATTCCTGCCATGTCACGGTGACACCACGGCTCTTCAAATGCTCGAAGGCGCTGCGGCCCATGGCGTTCTGTACCACCTCGTCGTACTGGCCATGCAGGCACAGCGCCGGAATACGCTGTTGGCTGGCGGACAAGTGCAGCTCGTCGTCGAAGGTAGGCGCATAGGTGGAGAGTGCGATCACGCCACCCAACGGGCCCTGCCAGTTCAGATACGCGGTGTGAAATACCACTGCGCCGCCCTGGGAAAAGCCTGCGAGAAAAATCCGCGAGGCGTCTATTCCGGTTCTCTTCTGCGCTTCGATGAGGTCCGTGACCCTCTGCGTGGACGCGTCCAGCTCTTCCAGGCTGATCGAGCGTGCCGGGCTCATGGCCTTGATGTCGTACCAGCTGGGCATCGCGTAACCGCCGTTGATGGTCACCGCGCGGGTCGGCGCCTGGGGCAGCACGAAGCGGGTCGACAGCAGGGTTTCCTGCAGCGCTTCGGCCACCGGCATGAAGTCGTAGCGATCAGCGCCCAGGCCATGCAGCCAGATAACGCAGGCGTCTGCGGGCTTGGCGGGCTGAAGAATCAAGGGGTCGGTCATGTCTGCTCCATAAATGTGCGGGCGCTCCGATTGGGTGCGTCGGAACGGTGCGTAGCGGGTTGATCTGTTAACAAAGTGTCGCAAGGTTGAATCTTTTGCTCTTGACCCTGTGCTGAATCGACTCAGTCGTCACTCTGGTACGGCGCTTGCTATGCACAGAGCGATGTCAGGTCTCTTTCACGTCGGTAACACTATCAGTGACGCCGCTTGTGGGATAGCAACTGGACTTATAGCGACAGCCTCAAACCGTTTGACCCCAAAAAAAGCCAACACGGGTCAAAGTCGCCTCAAAAGGGTGCGGTGGGGTTCGAGCTCCGACACAACAAGAGCAAAACTGGAGGTTTGAATGAAGGTATTGAAATCCACCCTGGCCATCGTCACTGCGGCCGCTGTATTGGGTGTCAGTGGTTTTGCCCAAGCTGGTGCCACCCTGGACGCCGTGCAGAAGAAAGGCTTTGTGCAATGTGGCGTGAGTGACGGCCTGCCGGGTTTCTCGGTACCGGATGCCAGCGGCAAGATCCTCGGGATCGACGCTGACGTGTGCCGCGCCGTAGCCGCTGCCGTCTTTGGCGACGCGACCAAGGTCAAGTTCAGCCAGTTGAATGCCAAGGAGCGTTTCACCGCGCTGCAATCGGGCGAAGTCGACATTCTGTCGCGCAACACCACCATGACCAGTTCTCGCGATGCGGGCATGGGCCTGAAATTCCCGGGCTTCATCACCTACTACGACGGCATCGGCTTTCTGGTAAACAACAAGCTGGGCGTTAAAAGTGCCAAGGAACTGGACGGTGCAACCATCTGCATCCAGGCCGGTACCACCACCGAGCTGAACGTTTCCGACTACTTCCGTGGCAACAACCTCAAATACACCCCGATCACCTTCGACACCTCCGATGAAAGCGCCAAGTCGCTGGAATCCGGGCGTTGCGACGTGCTGACCTCCGACAAGTCCCAACTGTTCGCCCAGCGCAGCAAGTTGGCTTCGCCGAAGGACTACGTGGTGCTGCCGGAAACCATTTCCAAGGAACCGCTGGGCCCGGTCGTGCGTAACGGCGACGACGAGTGGCTGGCCATCGTGCGCTGGGTTGGCTACGCCATGCTCAACGCTGAAGAAGCCGGCATCACCTCGAAAAACGTTGAAGCCGAAGCCAAGTCCACCAAGAACCCGGACGTTGCACGTCTGCTCGGTGCCGACGGCGAATACGGCAAAGACCTGAAAGTGAAGAAAGACTGGGTCGTGCAGATCGTCAAGCAAGTCGGTAACTACGGCGAAGTGTTCGAGCGCAACCTGGGCAAGAGCACCCCGCTGGAAATCGACCGCGGCCTGAACGCACTGTGGAACAACGGCGGCATCCAGTACGCACCCCCTGTGCGCTGATCGCTGATGGTTCTGTCACCCGGTGGGCCAACCGCCGGGTGATGTTCTGTTCCATTCTTTTCGGGGCACTTCATGCAAAATCAAATCGGCGCACCCAAGCAGAAGCTCAGCTTCAGCGATCCCAAAGTGCGTGCGTGGCTCTTCCAGATCATCACGATTGTGGCGGTGGTCTCGCTGGGCTGGTACCTCTTCAACAATACGCAAACCAACCTTCAGCACCGGGGCATCACCTCGGGGTTCGACTTTCTTGAGCGCAGTGCCGGCTTCGGCATCGCGCAGCACCTGATCGACTACA
Organism: Pseudomonas sp. Leaf59; assembly: GCF_920984685.1. Lineage (NCBI taxonomy): Bacteria > Pseudomonadati > Pseudomonadota > Gammaproteobacteria > Pseudomonadales > Pseudomonadaceae > Pseudomonas > Pseudomonas sp. Leaf59. Next base: position 59,814 of record NZ_CAKLBR010000014.1, read on the forward strand.
CCGAATCGGACAGCTATGCCCGGGTGTTTGTGATCGGCTTGCTCAACACCTTGCTGGTGACCGTGATCGGTGTGGTCCTGGCGACCCTGCTCGGCTTTATCATCGGCGTGGCGCGCCTGTCGCCCAACTGGATGATCAACAAGCTGGCGACGGTGTATGTGGAAGTGTTCCGCAACATCCCGCCATTGCTGCAGATTCTGTTCTGGTACTTCGCGGTGTTCCTGACCATGCCGGGGCCGCGTGCCAGTCACAACTTCGGCGATACCTTCTTCGTCAGCAGCCGTGGCCTGAACATGCCGGCAGCGCTGGCCGCCGATGGGTTCTGGCCGTTCGTGATCAGTGTGGTACTTGCCATCGTCGCCATCGTGCTGATGACGCGCTGGGCCAACAAGCGCTTCGAGGCCACGGGCGTACCGTTCCACAAGTTCTGGGCCGGTCTTGCACTGTTCATCGTGATCCCGGCGTTGTGCGCCTTGATCTTTGGCGCGCCGCTGCACTGGGAAATGCCCAAACTGCAAGGCTTCAACTTCGTTGGCGGCTGGGTATTGATCCCCGAACTGCTGGCGCTGACGTTGGCGCTGACGGTCTATACGGCGGCGTTCATTGCCGAGATCGTGCGTTCGGGCATCAAGTCCGTCAGCCACGGCCAGACCGAAGCCGCGCGCTCCCTGGGCCTGCGCCCCGGGCCGACGCTGCGCAAGGTGATCATCCCGCAGGCGCTGCGGGTGATCATTCCGCCGCTGACCAGCCAATACCTGAACCTGGCGAAAAACTCGTCACTGGCCGCCGGTATCGGTTACCCGGAAATGGTTTCGCTGTTTGCCGGCACGGTGCTCAACCAGACCGGCCAGGCGATTGAAGTCATTGCCATCACCATGAGCGTGTACCTGGCGATCAGCATCAGCATTTCCCTGCTGATGAACTGGTACAACAAGCGCATTGCGCTGATCGAGCGGTGAGGAAACCTGCATGAGTTCGCATACGTTCAAACCTGATATGCCGCCGCCGAACAAAGTCTTCGGGCCGATGGCATGGATGCGCGCCAACCTGTTCTCCAGCTGGCTCAACACCCTGCTGACCCTGTTGGCGTTTTACCTGATTTATTTGGTGGTCCCGCCGATCCTCAGCTGGGCCATCCTCGACGCCAACTGGGTGGGTACGACTCGTGCCGACTGCACCAAGGAGGGCGCCTGCTGGGTGTTCATCCAACAGCGCTTCGGGCAGTTCATGTACGGCTACTACCCGGGCGACCTGCGCTGGCGCGTGGATCTCACCGTGTGGCTGGCCATCGTTGGCGTGGCGCCGTTGTTCATCTCGCGCTTCCCGCGCAAGGCGATCTACGGCCTGGGCTTTCTGGTGCTGTACCCGATCATCGCGTTCTTCCTGCTGCACGGCGGCGCCTTCGGCCTGACCAACGTGGCGACCAGCCAATGGGGCGGCCTGATGCTGACCCTGGTGATCGCCACGGTCGGCATCGCCGGCGCCTTGCCGCTGGGCATCGTGCTGGCGCTGGGACGGCGCTCGAACATGCCGGCGATTCGGGTGGTCTGCGTGACCTTCATCGAATTCTGGCGTGGCGTGCCGTTGATCACCGTGCTGTTCATGTCGTCGGTGATGCTGCCGTTGTTTTTGCCCGAAGGCATGGGCATCGACAAACTGCTGCGGGCGTTGATCGGCGTGATCCTGTTCCAGTCGGCCTACGTGGCCGAAGTGGTGCGCGGCGGTCTGCAAGCCATTCCTAAAGGTCAGTACGAAGCGGCTGCGGCGATGGGTCTGGGTTACTGGCGCAGCATGGGCCTGGTGATTCTGCCGCAAGCCCTGAAGATGGTGATCCCCGGCATCGTCAACACGTTTATCGCGTTGTTCAAGGACACTAGCCTTGTGATCATCATCGGCCTGTTCGACCTGCTCAACAGCGTCAAGCAAGCCGCCGCCGACCCGAAATGGTTGGGTATGGCCACTGAGGGCTACGTGTTCGCTGCCCTGGTGTTCTGGATTTTCTGTTTTGGTATGTCGCGCTATTCCATTCATTTGGAACACAAGCTCGACACAGGCCACAAGCGTTAGGAGTTGATGTGATGAGCGAAGCGATCAAACAGCCTGTGAGCCCTGAAGGCATTATCCAGATGCAGGGCGTCAACAAGTGGTACGGCCAGTTCCACGTGTTGAAAGACATCAACCTCAACGTCAAGCAGGGCGAGCGAATCGTGCTGTGCGGCCCGTCGGGGTCGGGCAAGTCCACCACCATCCGCTGCCTCAACCGTCTGGAAGAGCACCAGCAGGGCCGCATCGTGGTCGATGGCGTGGAGCTGACCAACGACCTCAAGCAGATCGAAGCGATCCGCCGTGAAGTCGGCATGGTGTTCCAGCACTTCAACCTGTTCCCGCACCTGACCATCCTGCAGAACTGCACGCTGGCGCCGATGTGGGTGCGCAAGATGCCCAAGCGCAAGGCCGAGGAAATCGCCATGCACTACCTGGAGCGCGTGCGCATTCCGGAGCAGGCGCACAAGTTTCCGGGGCAACTCTCCGGCGGCCAGCAACAGCGTGTGGCGATTGCCCGCGCGCTGTGCATGAAGCCGAAGATCATGCTGTTCGACGAACCGACCTCGGCCCTCGATCCCGAGATGGTGAAAGAGGTATTGGACACCATGATCGGCCTGGCCGAAGACGGCATGACCATGTTGTGCGTGACCCACGAAATGGGTTTTGCGCGCACTGTGGCCAACCGTGTGATCTTCATGGACAAGGGCGAAATCGTTGAGCAGGCGGCGCCGAATGACTTCTTCGACAATCCGCAGAATGATCGGACCAGGTTGTTCTTGAGCCAGATTTTGCATTGATCGAAGCGTGAATGAATAAACCCGGCCTGGCGCCGGGTTTGTTTTTTGGGGCTAGGACGCCTTGAGTGCTTCTGCGTCGTCGTTCACGGTGTAGGTGAAGGCGCCACGCAGATCAGCGCCGTCTGCCAGGATCTTCGCATCCGCAAGCAAGTGCGGGTGACGATCCAGAAGCCGCATCAGCAGTACCAACGGTTTGGGGGCAAGCAACTCGCCACGTTCGTAGCGAGAGAATGCGTTGTGACCGCCGCCGGACAGCAACTCCACCGCTTCCTTTTGTGTCAGGTGCAGTTTGCGGCGGATGCGTTTCATCTCGGCGCCGATCATTTGCCGAGCGGCGAGGATCAACTCATCCTTTGCTTGGCCGTAGCGGTCTGCGCTGTCGTTGTCCTGGTCCCAGAATCCGTCGCCGCAGACCTTGCATTCCCAGCCTGATAGATTGTCGATCCGACGTTCCATGCCCTTGATGCTGATGGTTTCGCTGCGACCCTCGAAGTGGTGCAATGCGTCGGGGGCGCCGCAGATGTAGCACAGCTCTGCTTTTTTCATGGATTTTTCTCCTTGAAAGAGACTACCGGAGGTCTACCGTTTGTTCGGTACGTGACCTTGATGTAAATCTGTGTGCCTGTTGAGTGAGTGTGGTACACGTCCTGCCAGACTCGATGGTCTCCATAAGTGGTCATCGACTTGTACAACATCCAGTTCTGTAACTCATAAATGACGGCCTGCATGTCTTCGATGCTATAGCCAAGAGCCTCACCGCACTCCTCTGCCGTGCGGGTAAACGCTTTCCTGCCAAGCCGCCTCACATCCGCCTTTATCACCGCCAAATCGTAATGAGGTGTGTACTTTTCCATAAGACACCTGAGTCCAATAATTACCCTATAAGGGTAATTTTACCAATCGAAAATACTGCTCCTTTTCCTGCTTAAGAACCCTAGTGCCTTGCCTTTGTAGGCAACTCCGAATAGGTTGTAGGGAAATTCATCCTATGATTGGACGAAAGCACGAAATCCATGACAGACATCGCCCCCCTGATCAAACGCTCCCTGGTCGACCAGGCCTTGGAGCAACTGCGCTGGCGTATCACCGAAGGCAAATGGGCCATCGGCGAGCGCCTGCCCACCGAGCCGGAGTTGTCCGCCGAGCTGGGCATCAGCCGCAACACCGTGCGCGAGGCGATGCGTGTATTGGCGTTTTCCGGGTTGATCGAAATTCGCCAGGGTGACGGCAGTTACCTGCGTTCGATGAGCGACCCACTGGGCACGATGCGTGTGCTGTCCCATTGCTCCCTGGAGCAAGCGCAAGAGACGCGGCAGATTCTGGAAGTGCAAGCGATCGGCCTTGCAGCCCTGCGCCGTACCGAGCACGACCTCAAGGTCTTGCGGGTGGCACTCGATGCCAGCGCCGCGCTGTACCACGGCGACCTGGAGGCCTATATCAGCGCCGACCTGGTCTTCCACCAATACTTGGTGGATGCCGCGCACAACACCGCGTTGAGCGAGCTGTACCAATACTTTTCCGCGATCGTCGGCGCGCAGTTGCGCCAGACCCTGAACATCACGCCACGTCGCCAGGCGGTGTTCGACCTGCACACCGAACTGCTCGATGCGGTGGAACAGCAAGATCCGCAGCGCGCCAAATCCCTCTGCCGGCAGTTGATCAATGAACCGTAAAACCAAACCTGCGACCGAACTCGAAGAACTGTTGATCGACGCTGAAATCGACGACGAGGTGGTGCAGCACAGCCATCCGGTCGTCACGCGGCCTTGGTTGCTGTTGCTGGGGTTGATCCTGGTGGCGCTGAATCTGCGTCCGGCGTTATCGAGCCTGGCTCCGCTGCTCAGCCAGGTGTCCGACAGCCTTGGATTATCGGCAGCCAGGGCCGGGTTGCTGACCACCTTGCCGGTGCTGTGCCTGGGCCTGTTCGCACCGCTGGCGCCGATCCTGGCACGGCGCTTTGGCGCCGAGCGTGTGGTGCTGGGGATTTTGCTGATGCTGGCCGCTGGTATTACGCTGCGCAGCGCGTTTGGTGAGGCGGGCCTGTTTAGCGGCAGCCTGATCGCCGGTGCCAGCATCGGCATCATCGGCGTGTTGTTGCCGGGTATCGTCAAGCGCGACTTCGCCAGGCAGGCCGGTGCCATGACCGGTGTGTGTACACCATGGCCCTGTCCCTGGGGGCGGCGCTGGCGGCGGGGGCGACGGTGCCGTTGAGCCATTACTTTGCCGACAGCTGGTCGCTTGGCCTGGGCTTCTGGATGCTGCCGGCGCTTATCGCGGCGTTGTTCTGGTTGCCCCAGGCCCGGCACAAACACACCGCTCACCCTGTGGCTTCGCGGGTCAAAGGTCTGTTGCGCGATCCGCTGGCCTGGCAAGTGACCCTGTACATGGGGCTGCAATCGTCGCTGTCATATATCGTGTTTGGCTGGATGCCATCGATTCTGATCGACCGGGGCCTGAATGCGACGGACGCGGGGTTTGCGCTGTCTGGATCCATCGTCTTGCAACTGCTCAGCGCACTGACCGCGCCGTGGCTGGCCACGCGGGGCAAGGATCAGCGCCTGGCGATTGTGGTGGTGATGCTAATGACGCTCGGTGGCTTGTTCGGCTGCCTGTACGCGCCGATCGACGGCCTCTGGGGTTGGGCGGTTTTGCTCGGCCTGGGGCAGGGTGGCACGTTCAGCCTGGCGCTGACCCTGATTGTGCTGCGTTCGCGGGACGCACACGTGGCGGCCAGCCTCTCGGGCATGGCCCAGGGTTTCGGCTACACCCTGGCGTCGATGGGGCCGCTGGCCGTGGGTTTGATCCACGACTGGAGCGGCGGCTGGAGCGCGGTCGGCTGGGCGTTCGGCGTGATCGGGGTGGCCGCCATCATCGCCGGCCTTGGCGCTGGCCGCGCGCTGTACGTGGGTGCCGGCCGCGCGCGGCGCTGAGGGCTACAGGTATTTGACTTCCAGCGTGGCTGAGCCGTCGATCGGCAGCTCATAGTCCACGTTCAGGTTGTCGGCGCGATAGATGATGGTGTCGACGCGCAGGTCGACCACCAGGTCTTTGGCCGGTAATACCTGGGAGGCATCGTCCTGCGTGGCGATCGAGGTGTAGCGGCCGGGTTTCATGAAATCGTGCTTGTACCAGGTGTCGCCCTGGTTATCGGAGCCGATCGTCTGCACCGCCACGTTGTCGGCGATCGCATTGGCCAGGCCCAGTGTGTAATGGCCCAGCCGCTGACCGCCCGCGATGAAACCCAACCCGTATCGGTCGTCAAAAACGCTCGAACCGACGCGATTGTCGATCGAGTGCAAGGCGAGCGTGGTGGCGGCCTCACAGTTCACGCCCAGGGTCAGCAGGTGGCTTGCGATGAGGGTCGGTTCGGTCAGGTTCAGGTCTTTAATGGAGATTTTACCGTGATCGATCACGCCGCCACCGGACAGGCTCGGGGTGCAGGCACTGGGTGTGATCAGGCCGCGAACGCCAAGGTCGACGCTGGACGCTGCGACCGCGTGGCCCGCGCTCGCCATTACGGACGCGGCAAAAAACATGTTCAGGCGCTTCATGAAGTGTTCCTTTTTTCAGGGAAAGGGTGGGTGTCGTGTGTTTGTTTACAGGTACACAACTTCCAGGGTGGCCGAGCCGTCCATCAGCGTTTCCACACTGAGATCAAGGTTCTGCCGGGCGTTGATCGTGGCTTCAAGCGTCAGCGTGCTGGTCAGGCGTCGGATGGCCGAGGGGCCGGCAACGCTGCCCATCACGTCGGTGAATCCCAACAGGCTGCGCGAGCCAATATCGATGGGGTTGAGGTTGGCGGTGCGCCAGGCCACGCCGCCGGTGGTGGACTCGGTGCCGTACGCCACCGCCAGGTCGTCGACGACGGTTTGTTTCGGGTCGAAACTCACTGAATACACACCGATCTTGTTGCCGCTGGTGTCCAGTCCCAGGCCGTAGAAAATTTCGCTGTTGACGTGGGCCGTGCCGTCGCGGTTGTCGCGCATGCGCAGGGCGAAACGGCCGGGGGCGTTGCAGTTTACTGTCAGCGTCAAGTATTTAAGGGGCAGGCGGGTGCCTTTGGTGAGATTGAGGTCATTGCGGGAAATCTTGCCGAAGTCGATCAGGCCGCCGCTGGATAACAGCGGCGTGCAGGCCATCGGCGTAATCAGGCCCGTGACGGTCAGGTCAACGGTCGATGCGGCGTGCGCCGCGCCCGTCAGCAGGGGTAATGCAATAAGTGGCATCAGCAGGGGTTTCATGGTGGTGCTCCTAGGGATAGTGAATTTCGAGGGTGGCCGCGCCGTCCAGCCGCACCTCGCTGGCCAGGTCCAGGGAACTCAGCGGTGCGATCACCGCTTCCAGGCTCGCGGTGGCGCTGAGTTGTTGAATTGGCAAAGGGCCGCTGGTACTGCCGACGCTCGCGCTGAAGCCCAGGTAACGGCTGGCGCTTATCGAAAGAGGGCTGGCGCTGGCGCTGCTCCAGGCCGAGGTGCCCGTGGCCGAATCGGTGCGATACAGCTGTGGCCAACTGTCGGCGGTGGTGCGTGCGGGATCGAATATCAGGCGATAGCGGCCAATTCTGTTTTGCCGGGCGTCCAGGCCAAGGCCGAAGAGAGTGTCGTCGGCCGGCCCCGTTGCTGAGCCGACGCGGTTGTCCCCCAGGCGCAGGGTGAAGGCGCTGGGCGCATCGCACGCCACGCTGACGATCAAGGGACGTGCGGGCAGCGCGGTCTCCTTGTGCATGTTCAGGTCCATCACCGACAGTTTGCCGAAGTCCACCGTGCCGCCGCCGGACAGGCTCGGCGTACAGGCTGCCGGCGCAAAGCGTGCCTGCAGGCGCAGTTCCTGCGAGCGGCCGCCATTGATGGCATCGAACACGCCGCTTTCGTCCCATGTCACCGCATCGTTGACCCGCGATGCGTCTGCGCTGGCCCAGGCGCTGACCTGAATCTGCACTGACAAGCTGCGCCCGCTCACCGGCACGCCGGCGCGCATCGGCACGATGCCGTGTTCCGGCCGCCAGCGCAGGCTTGTCGCGGTACTGATCGGGGACTGGCCGCTGCCGGCGAGCAAGCCCAGGTCTACCGCCCGACCATCGAGCAGTGCATCGCCCACCTGCAACCCGTAGCTGCCGCGCGCGGTGAACGCGAAGCGCTCGATGCCTGCGCCCATGGCGCGATAGAACAGGCTCATGTCGGTGGTGTTCGGGCAATTGAAGGTCAGGCTCAAGCGCCGTTCGCCCAATAAACGGTCGGCCTTTGGCGTCAATGCGACGGCGCGATTCATCAGGCCGAAATCCACCAGCGATTCGCTCAGGTTCAACTGGCACTCATCCGCGCCGAAGGCGCAGGCGCCCGGCAGCAAGGCGAGGGCGAGCAAGGCAGGTTTCAAACCCATGGTTAAGGTCCTCATGGTTGGCACCGCGCCGGTGCGGTTTCGTAATACGCGTCGGGATTGCCGCGTTCGGGCAGCTCGAATTCGAGGCGGCAGCGGGCCTGGCCCGGCTCGCTGATCCACAGCGCACGGCGGTTGAGCACGTCGGGCAGGAACACCTGGCTGCCTTCCTGCACCAGGGTCACGAACTCGCCGTCGTCCGTACTCACGGCTGCGCCCCGTGCGAGCGGTCGGCCATCGGCAGTGCTGACGTTGAGCAGCGCGCGGCGCGTCAGGGCGACGCCGAACTCGACTTTATCCACCGCACCACGCCCGGCGGACAGCACCGCCAGGCCGTTGCTGATATCGGCATTGCGCGGCAGCGAACGGGTTTGCACTTCCACCGGGCTGCGCCCATACGGACTCAGTTGCGGCACCACGGCCTGGCCTTGCCAGTCGGTCCACACCGGGCCGCTGGGGGTGCTGACCTGGATACCGGCCATGTCGCCCACCGACATCACTGCAAAGGTCTCGCGCACGGGGTAGGGCGAGAAGGTCAGGCCGTCGCCGTGCAGCACCACGCCACCGCGCGCGCCGCCCTGATAGCTGGAACGCTCGGCATTGTTGCGGGTGTAGTTGAAGTCCAGTTGGCTGTAATAGGGCAGCGCCGAGACGCCGAGGGACGATTCCACCTCACGGTCGCGGCTGTCGCGTTCCACGCCCACGCGGTAGCTCAGTTGGTCGTTGAGCTGTTCGCTGAGTCCGGCGCCTGTACGCTGTTCGCCGCCGGCATTACGGGTCCAGGCGCGACCCCTGCGGTTTTCGCCCAGGGGCACGCTGATGTTCAGGTACACGCTGTCATCGCTCTGCTGGCGCCCGCCGACTTGCCACTCGGCACTGGCCGACACCGACACCCGACCAACACGGCTACCCCACGACGCCAATGCCCTGCTGCTGTTGTCGCCGGTGAAGTTGGAGGAGCGCGAGACCCCGGCGCTGAACGCGCCGAGCATCGGGTGCGACCAGGACGCTGTGGCGCTTTGCTGGTCGCGGTAGCGCGTACGTTGTTGTTCGCGGGTCGTGGTGGTGTAGGTGGAGTCTTCCAGGTCGCGGTAGCCCAGGCTGCGCCAGGAGCCGGCCGTGGTGATCGACCAGCTTTCGGACACGCGTTGGGACCACGAAAAATCGCTTTGCACGCCGCGTTCGTTGCCTTGGCGGCTGGCCTGGGCGAGCTGGGCCGAGACCTGAAACTGGCCGTCCTGCCAGGGCAACCACCCCAGGTTCAGGCCGCTGGCGCGGTAGTCTTCAGCGGCCAGCACGCCGGCGCCAATGCTGACCTGCGGGTGCAACGCGCCGCTCCAGCCGCCGCTTAGCACCCACGGCTCGGCGCCTTCACCTCGGCCGACCTTGCGCACCCGACCGGCGGCCACCGAATAGCCCGGTGCCGGCAGTCCCAGGCCGAGCATGGCGGCCGGCACCGTGAAGCGTCGCTCTTGCCCCGTGGTTTCCCTGATCGTGACTTCCACATCGGAGCGCCCGTTCAGGCGCCGCACGTCAGTCAGCGAAAACGGCCCGGCGGGCACCACGGTGGAATGAATCAGCGTGCCGTTCTGGCGCACCTCCACCTGGGCCGGGCTGTTGGCGATGCCGGTGATCGTTGCGCCCTGGTTCTGGTCCTGCAGTGCGGTTTCGTTCAGCACCTGGGCGCCGGTAATCTGCGCGCCGGCCAGCACCGGGTTGTACAGGGTGAGCTGTCCGGCCTGGAACACCGCCTGTTGTTCGGCGAAGGTGCGTTGGGCGTAGGCGTCCAGGTGCGTGGTGCGCGAGACCTTGTCCTGCCAAGTGCGCACCTGGCGGCTGCGCACGATCCAGTCACCGGCATTGAAGCCCACCTCGGTGTTGGCCGAGCCGAAGCGGCTGTTGTCTTCGCCATACTCGTTATACAGACCGGTGAGGTCGTAGTTGAGCAGCCCGGCAAACCCGCCGGTCTGGTAGCCGGACACGTCCTGCTCCGCCGGACGCAATGCGTCCGTGGGCACCACCAGCGACAGGCTGAGGCTGGCCGGGTCTTGCTCGATGACGGTTTGCGGGTAGGCGTCGAGAAAACCGTGGCACTCGGCGTTGGCGTCCGGCGCGCGCAAATTGCCCGCGTCCAACAGCGCCTGGTTAAAGCACAGCGCGCCGCGGTCATCAAACACCACCTCCACGCGCCCGCGCCGCTGGCCATTGACGTTGAGGTTGAGGGCATGACGCCCGGACGCGAATCGGGGCGCCTGTAGCAGCAGGTTGGCAAGCTGCGGGTCGATGCCGCGCTGGGACAGGGTTTGAGGGTCGAACGAACCGGCGCTTTCGTCGGCCAGGCTATCGCCGTTCGGCAGCGTGGTGCCCAGGCTCAGCGCCAGACCTGCCAGCAGTCGGCGCAGTGTACGCGGTGAAACGCCGGGCATGGCTTTGCCGTCACGATCAGTCTTAACTGTGCTCACAAGGTGTACTCGTATTAGAGAGATGCGCCGCGCCACTCCCTGACTCGGGCACACTCCTGGTGGCCTTCAATGGGAGGCCACTTCGTCGTCAGGGCGCCGCAACCCGTCCTACGGCGCTGTGATCAAAGGGTGATCGGTGCTTCGTAAGGCCCCACGGCAAACCCGTAGACGGTGGCCGGCTGCAATTGCACGGTGCTGGCCCGGGTCTGGCTGGCGGTGACCGTCAGGGTTTCGCCCGGCAACACATAGGTGCGTGGCAACAGTGCCGAACCGTTGCCCGGTAACAGCCTCAGCTCCTGGGCCAGGCGCACCACGTAGGGCGTCGGGTTATGCACGCTCAACTGGTTGTTTTGCAGGCTCCAGGTCAGGCCGGTCCAGGGCGTGCGGTTGGGGGCCAGGCCCTTGGGATGCAGGATCACCGGCAGGTTCTGGCGCACCGTTACGCCCACGCGGGCATGGCCGGCCTCGGCGGCGGCACGGCCCTGGGGCATGCCTTCGAAGATCACGCGTTTCAAGCGTTGCGTGGTCAGTGGCGTCGGTGATTGCAGGATGAAACGGATCAACTGGCTTTTGGACGGCTCAACCCGCGTCAGCGGTGGTGTGACAAACAGCAGCGTTGCGGTGTCTTCCGGAATGTCTTCGAGGGTCACATGCAGCAGCGCCAGCTTTGAGTCGGTGTTGGTGACCGACACCGAGGCTTCGCCATCGGCTTCATTGACGATCACCACCGAGGTATCCGGCACCATGCCGTCGGCCAGCACCAGGGTCGGCCCCCACAAGGTCAGGGCCACGGCGGCCAGGTACAGGCCGGTGTAGCGAACAAGGTTGAACAGCCGTGAGAGCAGGGCAAAACGCGGGGCGGGAAACATGGCTAGAGGTACCTCAGGTCGAGCACGATGGAGCCGTCCAGCGGCACGTCCTGGTCGAGAGTCAGAAAGGCAGCAGCGTTGATCGACGTGTCGATCTGCAAGGTGGCGTCGATCCTGCGATGGGGTTCAGGGATCAGCGTGCCGGGCGTGGCGAAGCCCATGTAATTGTCTGGATACGCATTGTCTTCCGGAAACCAGGTCTCGCCCTGGTTGCTCGACGCCAGGACCAGCACGCGCAGGCTGTCGCCGTACGCTTCGCGAATCGCCAGCGAGACCGATCCCAGGCGCTCACTTGGCGCATGAATGTTGTGGCCCAGGCCGTAATAAAATCCCGGCCCTACAGACGACGCGGCGCGGTTATCCACACCCACCAGCACAAACAGCACTGGCTGATTGCAGCTCACGTGCAGGTCAAGGTTGCGCGTGGGCAGCGCGGTGAATTCGTAGTGGTTGAGTGAGCGCGCCGGCACCCGTCCGTGATCGACAACGCCGTCGGAGGACAGGGACGGTGCGCAGGCGCTGGGCGTGATGACGCCGGTTAATGTCATCTCGGTGGACGACGCACACAGCGCAGGTGTGGCGGGAAGGCAGAGGCACAGCGTCAGCAGACGGCGCGAGAGCATGTTCATGGTCAGGTTTGAAACCGTGATTTAAGGAGACATCCGTGGCAATCGCGCCACGCCGTGCAGGCATGGCGGACCGGGCGTTAGAGGTACTTGACGGTCAGGGTGACAGAGCCGTCGATGGCCACTTCGTTGTTCAGGGTCAGGCCATTGGCGGGGGCTATCACCGGGCGGATAATCATGTCAGCGGTCATCTGGCTAACCGGCGTGGGCGTGTTCACGTCGCTTGCGGTAACCGAAAGAAGGGCGCCCTTTTGAAACATGTGCAGCGGTGTCCAACTGGTGCCGTTGTTGAACGATGTGATAACTCGGGAAGCGACGCCATCGGCGGTTGCATTCAAGAGCGTCAGCTCCATCCCGCCGAGTTTCTCGCTGTCGTTGGTCATGCCCAGACCGAATAACCCCGTGTCGTTTTCGTACTCCGAGCCTGCGCGATTGTCCTTCGGCTCCAGGGCCATCAGGGTTGCCGCATCGCACCTCACGGTCAGTTGCAGCGACTGGAAGGGCAGAGCGGTATAACTGTCGGCCTTCAGATCTTTCGCGGAAATCTTGCCAATATCCACATTGCCGCCATTCGGCAGGCTTGGCTCGCATGCACTCGGGGTGATCAGCCCGCGTACAGTCAGGTCAACGCTGGAGGCCGCCACTGCACTGCCGGCAGTGGTCAGCAGCAAGGCGGCGAAAAGGGTATTGAGGGGCTTCATGGTGGTACTCCTACAGGGGGAAGGGGGTAAACGGATTTACAGGTACTTGAGCTGCAACGTGGCCTGGCCATCGACGGGTACTTCGTCGATTAGCGTGAGCGCATTGGCCGGCACGATGATCGAGAACGCCCGCAGCCGAGCGTTCAGTTCCTTGATGGCGATAGGGGTGTTGGTGCCGATGGCGGCGAACGACGTCAGCCCATCGTGGCCGAGGTAATTGGACGCTGACCAACTGCTGCCGCCATTGCGCGAGACGATCACGTTGACCGCGTTTTCATCGGCCAACGGATCGAACAGGGTGAACGTCACGCTGCCGAGCTTCTCGTCTTTGGGGGTCAGGCCCAGGCCGTGGTCTTGCCGGTTGATGGCCGAGGTGCCCGCGCGGTTATCGATGGTGGTCAGGGTAAAAAACGTTTCACCCTCGCAGTGCACTTCCAGGCGCAACTCAGCCGGGGCCAGCAGCGTGGGCTGGGTCTGCTTGAGGTCCTTGGCGGTCATCTTGCCGTGGTCGATCAAGCCACCATTGGTGAGGGTGGGCGTGCAGGAACTGGGCACAATCGCCCCGGAGACGCTCAAGTCGGTAGTGCTGGCGGCGAAGGCGCCTGGCGCACAGGCCGCAAGCAGGAAGGCGAGGGTGGTTCTGTCCATAGGTACACGTCCTTGGGTTCTAAGAAAATTCCTGGGGGAAAGCCAAACCACCCTGGTGGTGCAGTTGCCCAGGGCCGTCGTTAAAGCGCTGAAGGGCGCGTGGGAGTAAATTTAGCGCCGGGCCGGCGGAACGGAAATACAACTAATACGAATGACACGGTGGCAATGGAATTGAGGCCTGTTGTTGAGGGCATCGCCGCCGGTTGTGGTGTGGCGACCCTGCAGTGGAGCGCGACGTTGCCCTCTTCAAGCGTGTTGCACGTCAGAGGTACTGGATGGTCAGCGTGGCAGAGCCGTCGATTTGCACTTCATTGGCCAGGTTGAGGTCTTTGGCCGGGGCAATCATCGGCGCGACCACCAGGTCAGTCGTCAGCGCCTTGATCGGAATCGGCACCCACGGACCGTTCAAGCCGGCCCCGAAGGCTGCGAGGTTGTTGCGTTGCCATATGGCATCGTCAAGTTCCATCCACGTCACGCCGCCGTCGAATGATTCCATGGCCGCGACGACCGCGGTGTCCGCGACGGAATTGGCCATCAGCAAGTAGTAACGCCCGATTTTTTGCGTGTTGTCGATCAGGCCCAGGCCGTAGCCCGTCGAGGCCGTTGAGGACGAGGCGCGATTGTCGGTGCCTTGCAGGGCGAACAAGGTGCTGGCGTCGCAATCGATGCTCATCCGCAGCGTGCGTCTGGGCAGCACGGTGTTGGTGTCCTGCTTGAGGTCTCCGGCCGAAATCTTGCCCAGGTCAATGTTGCCGTTGCTGGACAGCCCGGGCGTGCACGCGCTCGGTGTGATCACGCCACTGACGCTCAGGTCGACGCTGCTGGCGGCGAAGGCGTTGCTCAGGCATCCAGTGAGAAGAATGGCCGAGCAGGCGGCTAAAGGCTTTTTCATGGGGTGCGGCTCCGGTGTCTGTTTTTTAAGTGGGGTAGGTCAGCGTTGTCCCCCTTGATGAGGCGCCGGGGAATTTAGCCAGAGGGGCTCCGTGGGGAAATGCAACTAATACGAGACTGAGCGAATGTCGTACAGCCACGGTCGGCAATGTCGGATCGCTTTATCAGATGGGAAGCGCCTACTGGAGTTTTCGTACTTGTTGTATCGCTGATGTGCATTCGTCCGGATATGTTCAAAGCTCGAAGCGCATTTATTTGAATCTCATCGTTGAGGTTCAGGGCATCGTCTTTGGGCGAAAGGTTCGCGTGTGACCACCGTCATGCCGGCTGGGCAGTTCGCTCTCGTGAAGAGGGCTTTATGTCGGGCACGTTTCCAGAAGGAAGTTCATGCCAGGCAGACCCCGACGCTGCCTGCGAGTGGCGTGAAAGTGGCGCTCGCGTGTTGGTGGTGGACGATCACGGCACCTACCGCCTGTTGCTCGGTTCTCTGTTGGAAAAGCTTGGCGTCTCGCATCTCTGTTGCAGTGATGGTCGTCAGGCGTTGAAGGCGTTGGAGGCGCTGCACTATGACGTGGTCATCACCGACTGTTGCATGCCGGTGATGGACGGCTACGCAATGACGCGTGAACTGCGCCGTCGCGAGCGTGCGGCGCGCAGCCCAGCCTGTTGCGTGCTGGCCTTTACCGCGAGCCTGGGGCCCGGGGATATCCAGCGCTGCCTGGCCTGTGGGATGGATGGCTGGCTGGTCAAGCCGATCGGCCTGGCCAAACTCCGTGAGGTGTTGCGCTATTGGTTGGCCGCGCCCCAGGTACGGGTGGGCGCAGTCGAGCCTTTCTCTTTGTCTGTGCACGGCAGGCGACCCACGCGCGCCAGTCTGGTCGCCATGTTCGGTTCCTGGGAAATGACCCAGCCGCTGTTAGTCAGCCTGATCCAGGAAGCCCGCCATGATCTCTTCATTCTGAAGCACGCCCTGGCCTGTCTGGATGGGACGTTGACCAGTCAACGGCTGCACCGTTTGATGGGCAGCGTCGCGTTTCTGGGCAACACCGGCCTTGAACCACGGGCCGTGCATTTGATTGAACGGGTCAATCAATCGGGTGTTTCGGACAATGCAGTGGCTCTGCAGGATTTTTTTTGGGATGTGGAACATTACCTACAGTACTTGGGAAGTCTCTAATCCTTAGTTGCTGTAGGAATACATACTTCTGCGTCGTAGTACTTCTCTGTATGTAATTTCTTTTATTTCTGTGGGTAACAACTGATGGCACTTAAAACATTGGGTGGGGCCAATTTCACGCAGTTATTGACGGTTGTTGCCTACAGCCAGTCGGGATATTTTGCTACTAACTAATTGCCGTCATGGGAAAAACCGATGCTTCGCATAATTATTGCTGACGATCACCCTATCGTCCGAGTCGGGCAAAAAGTCGTGATAGAGGCGAGTGGTAAATGTAAAGTCGTGGGCGAGGCCAATGGCCCGGACGAACTGCTGGCGCTGGTGGCCAAGACCCCCTGTGATGTGATCGTGACGGACTTCGCCATGCCGGGCGACCAGCAAGCGGATGGCTACGGCCTGCTGGGCTTGTTGCACCGCCAGTTTCCCAAGGTGCCGGTGATCGTGGTGACCATGTTCGCCAACGTTGCGACCTTGCGCACAGCGCTGTCCCACGGTGCGCGGGCGGTGGTGGCCAAAAGTGCGTCGGCGCGTGAGTTGCCCCAGGCCCTGCAAACCGTAGTGCAAGGGCGCAACTTTATCAGTGAGTCCCTGCGTGCGCAGCTCGACCTGGCGGGCCTGGCCCAGCCCACGCAGGCACCGCAGCTGTCGGGCAAGGAACAGGAAGTGGTCAGGATGCTCGCCAGCGGCATGACCGTCAGCCAGATCGCGGCGCGGGTCAATCGCAGTATTTCCACCATCAGTAAACAGAAAAGCACTGCCATGCACCGCTTGTGTATCTCTACCGATGTGGACTTGTTTGCTTACGCGCGGGATGCAGGCATGGTGCCTTAGTGAATGCCCGTGGCTTTCCATTGCCGTGCAGACTATTGTGCGCTCCTACAAAAACGATTCACGGAGCTGCACATGAGTGATGCCCACACCGCGTTGATCACCCGTTTTTACGAGGCCTTCCAACGGCTGGATGCCGAAGCCATGGCCGCCTGCTACACCGACGACGTGGTGTTCAGCGACCCGGCCTTCGGTGAGCTGCGCGGGCGCGACGTGGGTGACATGTGGCGCATGCTCACCACGCGGGCCAGGGACTTTTCCCTGACCTTCGACCATGTGCGCAGCGATGACAGCACCGGCAGCGCGCATTGGGTGGCGACTTACCTGTTCAGTGCGACCGGCAACACGGTGGTCAATGACATTGGCGCGCGGTTCGTGTTTCGCGATGGCAAGATCTGCGAGCACCATGACCACTTTGACCTGTGGCGTTGGTCGCGCCAGGCGCTGGGCCTCAAGGGCTGGCTGCTGGGCTGGTCGCCGGCGCTGAAAAACGCCGTGCGGGCCCAGGCGCGCAAAGGCTTGCAGGCATTCCAGGCCGGGCGTTGATAAGCTTGGCGCTTTCCCATTGTGCCGAATCGCCCCGTGACCCCTCCGACTGAAGCCAAGCCCTGGTACGTTTATCTGGTGCGTGCCGCCAATGGCTCCCTCTATTGCGGCATCAGCAACGATCCGCAACGCCGTTTTTCCATGCACCAGAGCGGCAAGGGCGCGCGGTTCTTCCTGTCCAGCCCGGCTGTGGCGCTGGTGTACACCGAGCAATGCGCGACGAAGGGCGAGGCGTTGCGTCAGGAACGGTTGATCAAGAAATTGAAAAAAAGCGCCAAGGAGTGCCTGGCCCGTAGTGGTGCATTGATCTGACTGATAGCGTCTCATCACGCCACCTGAGCACTTGGCGCGTTAAGCTGCGGGTTCATTCGCCAAGTGGACCGCCACATGTCTGAGCTCATCCTGCATCACTACTCAACGTCACCTTTCGCAGAAAAAGCTCGGCTGCTGCTGGGCTTCAAAGGCTTGTCGTGGCATTCCGTGCATATTTCGCCGGTGATGCCCAAGCCGGACCTGACCGCCTTGACCGGCGGTTATCGCAAGACCCCGGTGTTGCAGGTGGGCGCGGATATCTATTGCGATACCGCGCTGATCGCGCGCCGTCTGGAGCAGGAAAAAGCCAGTCCTGCGCTGTTCCCGCCGGGCCAGGAAATGATCACCCAGACCTTCGCCACCTGGGCCGACAGCGTGGTATTCGCCCACGCCGTGAGCCTGGTGTTCCAGCCGGAATCGGTGGCGGTGCGCTTCGGCAAATTGTCCCCGGACGCGGTCAAGGGCTTTCTTGCCGACCGCGCCGCACTGTTCAGCGGCGGCACGGCGAGCAGGTTGCCGGTGGAGCTGGCCAAGCATCAGTGGCCGGCGATCATGGCGCGCCTGGAGCAGCAGCTTAAGGCCGGACATTTTCTGTTCGGCGAACCCTCGATTGCCGACTTTGCCCTGGCTCATTGTTTGTGGTTTCTCACGGCCACGCCGGTGACTGCGCCGCTGGTGGATGCGTATCCGGCGGTGACCGCGTGGTTGGCGCGGGTGCTGGCGTTCGGTCACGGCAGCGCCAGTGAAATGAGTGCCGAACAGGCGCTGGAGATTTCCCGTAATGCCACGCCGGCCGCGTTGCCGGACGAGGTGTTCGAGGACTTGAATGGCTTCCACCCCGGGCAGGCAGTCACTGTCAGCGCAATCGACTACGGCGTTGATCCTGTTGCGGGCGAGTTGCTGTTTGCCGGGCGCGAAGCGCTGATCCTGCGCCGCACCGACGAACGCGCAGGCACCGTGCATGTGCACTTCCCGCGCTGGGGTTTTCGCATTCAGGCGCAATAATCGAAAATATTTGCAAACAAAATGTGAGGTAAACCGCCGGCCCATCCGTGTAGTGCTTGAAACTGCGAGCTATTCGCATTAACGGCTTTTCTACACGGGTTCCTTTGAGCATGAAATCGATGGCGGGCGGTTGGGTTAAACAGTGGCTGGGAGCCTCGGTATTGGCGGTCTCGGGGCTGGCGTTGCTGCCCCTGTGCGTCGCGCAGGCGCAGGAGCAGCACAGTGCCCGGTTCAATTTTGCCCTGGCAGCCAAGCCGCTGCCCCAGGCGCTGAGCGATTTCAGCCGGGTGACCGGGATCAGTGTGATCTACACCGACGAGGCGCCCTACGGCCTCAACGCGCCGTCGATCAATGGGCTGATGAGCGCCACCGACGCCCTGCAACGATTGTTGGGCAACTCCGGCTTTACCTTCCGCCAGATCGACGCCCGTACCCTGGCCCTCGAACCTGTACCCACCAGCGGGGCAGTCAACCTCGGCGCCACCACCATCAGCGGTGCCGGCCTTGCCCAGGACAGCACCAGCTATCAGCCGCCGCCCACCAGCTCGGTGATGCGCTCCCAGGGCTTGCTGCTGGAAACCCCGCAGACCGTCAACGTGGTGCCCGCCCAGGTGTTGCGCGACCAGACCCCGCGCAACCTTGACGACGCCCTGGCCAATATCAGCGGCATCACCCAGGCCAACACCCTCGGCAGCACCCAGGACGCGGTGATGCTGCGTGGCTTCGGCGACAACCGCAACGGCTCGATCATGCAGGACGGCATGCCCGTGGTGCAGGGCCGTGCGCTGAATGCCACGGCCGATCGCGTCGAAGTGCTCAAAGGTCCGTCGTCGCTGTTGTACGGCATTCAGGACCCGGGCGGCGTGGTCAATATCGTCAGCAAAAAGCCTGAACAGGTGCAGTCGACGTCCCTCACCGCGCGCGGCTCGACCTTCGGCGACGGCAAGAACGGCAGCGGCGGCAGCCTCGACACCACAGGCCCCATCGGTGACAGCGGGCTGGCGTATCGGCTGATCGTCGACCACGAAGACGAGGATTACTGGCGCAATTTCGGCACCCACCGCGAGACACTGGTGGCGCCGTCCCTGGCCTGGTATGGCGACACCACCAAGGTGGTGTTTGCCTACGAGCATCGCGAATTTCTCTCGCCGTTCGACCGTGGCACCGCCATCGACCCCAAGACCAACCACCCGTTGAACATCCCTGCAACCCGTCGCCTGGACGAGCCGTTCAACAACATGGAAGGTCGCTCCGACCTGTACCGTCTGGAAGTCGACCACGATCTTAACGACGACTGGAAGGCTCACTTCGGCTACAGCTGGAACCGCGAGACCTACGACGCCAGCCAGGTGCGTGTCAGTGCAGTGAACGCCAACGGCACCCTGACCCGCAGCATGGACGGCACCCAGGGCGCGATCACCACCGACCGTTTCACCACGGCCAGCCTGGAAGGCAAGGTGCAGGCCGGCGGGCTGCAACATGACCTGGTGTTCGGCCTGGATGACGAGTACCGCAAGGTCTACCGCGCCGATTTGATTCGGCAGAAGCCGCGCGGTGTCTTCAGCTACTTGAACCCGGTGTACGGCAACGAAGTGGCGGGCTCTACCGTCAGTGCCCCGGACAGCGCCCAGACCGACCTGCTGCGCAGCGACTCGCTGTTCTTCCAGGACGCGATCCACCTGACCGACCAATGGATTCTGGTGGGTGGCGCGCGTTACCAGATGTACGACCAGTACGCCGGCAAAGGCGTGCCGTTCAAGGCCAACACCGACGGCAACGGTCAGAAGTGGGTGCCGCGTGCCGGCGTGGTGTATCGCTACACCGATGAACTGTCGTTCTACGGCAGCTACACCGAGTCGTTCAAACCCAACTCCACCATCGCGGCGCTGGCCGATGGCAGCACCCTGAGCGGCAGCCTCACGCCGGAAGAATCCAAGGCGTGGGAGCTGGGCGCCAAGCTGGATATACCGGGGCGCATCACCGCCAGCGCCGCGTTGTTCGATATCAACAAGCGCAATGTGCTGGTGTCGGTGGGCACCGGGCTGGACACGGTCTACAGCGTCGCCGGCGAAGTACGCTCGCGCGGCCTGGAGCTGGATGCCACCGGCCAGCTCAGCGACAACTGGAGCCTGATCGGCAGCTATGCCTACACCGACGCTGAAGTCACCAAGGACCCGGCCCTGGAGGGCAAACGCCTGCAGAACGTGGCCAAGCACACCGGCTCACTGTCGGCGGTGTACGACGTCGGCAGCCTGGTGGGCGGCGATGACCTGCGCGTGGGCGCCGGCGCACGCTATGTGGGCCAGCGCGAAGGCGACGCGAACAACAGCTTCAACCTGCCGGGTTACACCGTGGCCGACGCGTTTGCCACCTACGACACGCGGATCGAGGGGCAGAAGGTCAAGTTCCAGTTCAACGTGAAGAACCTGTTCGATCGCACCTACTACACCTCGGCGGCGAGCCGTCTGTTTGTGTCGATGGGCGATGCGCGGCAGGTGTCGGTGTCCAGTACGCTGGAGTTCTAGCGCTGGGCGGGTTTACTGCGAAAAGGGCTGATGGGGGGGCTGTTGTGGCGAGCGAGCCGTTTAGTTAAGCGCAGCTCCCCTGTGGCGAGCAGGCTTGTCCTGCGTTGGGCTGCGCAGCAGCCCCAAAGCCAGGCGCTGAGCCGTATCAGGTACACCGCGTTTTGCTCGATGGGGGGCGCTTCGCACCCCAACGCGGGGCAAGCCCGCTCGCCACAAGGGAGGCGAACTGGTAGCGTTGCCGCAACTTTTTTGCGGATACACCCTGGCGATGCATTTTGGACGATGGTTACATCCTCTCACGCTGCTGGCGGGCCTGAGCCTTTTACTGGGCGGCTGCGCGAGCGTCTCGCAGACGTCCATGGGAACGCTGGACCACTTGCTGGCGGATCCTGCGCTCAATGGCGCCACCGTGTCGCTGATGGTGCGCGACGCCCGCAGCGGCAGCACGCTGTACCAGCACAACCCGCGTACACGGCTGATTCCCGCGTCCAATCTCAAGCTGCTCACCACGGCGGCGGCGATGGATGTGTTGGGGCCGCAGTACCGCTTTGCCACGCAATTGTTGAGCAACGGCGCGCAGCAGGGTGATCGCCTGACGGGCAACCTGTACCTGCGTGGCCTGGGTGATCCCACCCTGCAATTCGCTGATTACCAGGCCTTGGCCGCGCAATTGGCGAGCCTCGGTGTGCGCCAGGTGCAGGGTGATCTGGTGGTCGACGACACTTGGTTTGACGCCGAGCGCCTGGGCGTCGACTGGGCCCAGGACGACGAATCCACATACTACGGTGCGCAGATTTCGGCGCTGACCGTGTCGCCAAATGCTGATTTTGATGCGGGCACCTTGCTGGTCACCGCCAAGGCACCCGTGACGCTCGGGCAGCCGGTGAGCGTGGAGATCAGCCCCGCCACCGATTACGTGCAACTGAGCAATCGCGCCGTCAGCGGGCCGGGCAACAGCTACGGCATTACCCGCCAGCACGGCACCAACCTGCTGCAACTGAGCGGCGCGCTGGCGCCGGGCAAGCAGAGCCGGCAGTGGGTCAGTGTGTGGGAGCCGACGCAACTGGTGGCCAATCTGTTTGAACAGGCGCTGGCGCAGCAGGGCATTCAGGTGATGGGCCGGCGGGTGATCGGTGGCGCCAGCCCGACCACCGCGTTGCTGTTGGCCGAGCACCACTCGGCACCGTTGCAGCAACTGATCACGCCGCTGCTCAAACTCTCGAACAACAATATGTCTGAAGCGCTGCTCAAGGCCATGGGGCGCAAGACCGCCGATGCCGGCACCGCGCAGGCCGGTGTGGCAGCAGTGGCGGCGTTCATGAAACGCCAGGGCATGGACCCGGCAACCTTGAGTCAGGTCGATGGTTCGGGGTTGTCGCGGCGTAATCTGGTGTCTTCGCAGAACCTCACGGACGTGCTGCTGGCGACGGCAAAACAGCCCTGGTTCGACGCCTGGTATAACGCGTTGCCGATTGCCGGCAATGCCGATCGCCTCACCGGCGGCAGCCTGCGTTATCGCCTGCGGGGCACCGCCGCCGCAAACAACCTGCACGCCAAGACCGGCTCGATGGCCGGGGTGTCGTCACTGAGTGGCTACATCACCGACGCCGGCGGGCGGCGTCTGGTGTTCTCGATGATCAGCAATAACTACGTCAGCGATGCGGCGCCAATTCGCGCCCTGGAAAATCGCCTGGCCGTCACGCTGAGCCAGTGGCACGACTGATTCAAGGCTGGTAGCCCATCCGCCAACTCACGGCCCGGGTCGCCGCCAGCAGGCGCTGCGCCGCCGGGCCGTGTTCATCGGCGTGGAACACCGAAGTGGGGCCGACCACGGTCATCACCGCCGCCACCTGCCCGACCGCGTTGAACACCGGCGCCGACAGCGCATCCACGCCGGGCATCAGCAAACCATGTACAAAATGCAGGCCGCGGCTGCGGATCTGCGCGCAGGTGCTGGCGTAAGCCTGATCGTCCGCCAGTACGTGGGCGATGCCGGCCTGGATTTCGCGCGCACGCAAGTCCACGGTTTCCCGCGCGGGCAGGTAGGCGCTGAACACCAGTCCGGTGGACGAGCCGAGCAGTGGCAGCACCGAGCCCAACTGCGTCACCACCGTAACCGCGCGCACCGCCGGTTCGATCTGCACCACGGTCGCGCCCTGGTTGCCCCACACCGCCAGGAAGCAGGTTTCATTCAAGTCATCGCGCAGTTCGGCCAGGGGCAGGGCGCCTACCTTGAGCACATCCATGCTGCCCAGCGCGGCGAGGCCCACGCGCAGGGCTTCGCGGCCCAGGCCGTAATGGTTGGTGGCGGCGTTCTGTTCGGCAAACCCCGAGGCGATCAATGCCTGGAGATAGCGGTGCACCTTGCTGGCCGGCATCTGCACATGCTCGGCCAGGCGCGACAGCGAAGTGGCCGGTGACAGCTCGGCGAGGGCCTTGAGGATATCGGTGCCCACTTCGGCCGAGCGGACTTTCTGTTTACCGGTGTCGCGGGGCTTTTCCATGGAAGGGCGAGAATCCGAGAGATGAGTGGGCGTCTTTATAGCTTGACGCTCGACGGTGATCAAATTACGTTGTGCGTAACTGGATTACGATAAAAACAACTTCCTTGCAGAGGACGATCCATGCACCTGGACTACCTGTCGGGCTTCGGCAATCAATTTGCCAGCGAAGCCTTGCCCGGGGCCTTGCCCGTCGGCCAGAACTCCCCGCAAAAAGCGCCCTACGGGCTGTACACCGAACTGTTCTCCGGCACCGCCTTTACCGTGGCGCGCAGTGAAGCCCGGCGCACCTGGCTGTACCGCATTCAGCCGTCGGCCAATCACCCGGCGTTCGTCAAGCTGGAACGGCAGTTGGCCGGCGGGCCGCTGGGCGCGGTGACGCCTAACCGGCTGCGTTGGAACCCCCTGGATATTCCGGATGAGCCGACGGACTTTATCGACGGGCTGGTGGGGATGGTTGCCAACGCGGCGTCGGAAAAACCGTCAGGCATCAGCATTCATACCTACCGTGCCAACCGTTCGATGGAGCGTGTGTTCTTCAACGCCGACGGCGAACTGCTGATCGTTCCCGAGCAGGGCCGCCTGCGCATCGCCACCGAACTCGGCGTGCTGGACGTGGAGCCGCTGGAAATTGTCGTGCTGCCGCGCGGCCTCAAATTCCGCATCGAACTGCTTGATGCACAGGCCCGCGGCTACGTTGCCGAAAACCACGGCGCGCCACTGCGCCTGCCGGACCTCGGCCCGATCGGCAGCAACGGTCTGGCCAACCCGCGCGACTTTCTCAGCCCGGTGGCGCACTACGAAGACCTGAAAAAACCTACAACGCTGGTGCAGAAGTTCCTCGGCGAACTCTGGGCCTGCGAGCTCGACCATTCGCCGCTGAACGTGGTGGCCTGGCACGGCAACAACGTGCCGTACAAATATGACCTGCGCCGTTTCAATACCCTGGGCACCGTGAGTTTCGATCATCCTGACCCGTCGATCTTTACCGTCCTGACCTCGCCCACCAGCACCCACGGCCTGGCCAACCTCGACTTCGTGATCTTCCCGCCGCGCTGGATGGTGGCCGAAAACACGTTCCGCCCGCCGTGGTTCCACCGCAACCTGATGAACGAATACATGGGCCTTATCCAGGGTGCGTACGACGCCAAGGCCGAAGGCTTCCTGCCCGGCGGCGCGTCGCTGCACAGTTGCATGAGCGCCCACGGCCCGGACGGCGAGACCTGCACCAAAGCGATCAACGCTGACCTTGCGCCGCACAAGATCGATAACACCATGGCGTTCATGTTCGAGACCAGCCAGGTGCTGCGGCCCACTCGGTTCGCCCTTGAGTGCGCGCAATTGCAACCTTCCTATGACGCCTGCTGGGCCTCGCTGCCCGCCACCTTCAACCCGAATCGGAGATAACCATGACGCAGCCAACCCTCACCCGCAGTTGGGTCGCCTCCGCCAACGGTCATCCTGATTTCCCGTTGCAGAACCTGCCCTTGGGCGTGTTCAGCGTCAACGGTTCTGCCCCGCGCAGTGGCGTGGCGATTGGTGACTGCATTCTCGACCTGCACGCCGCCCTGGATGCGTTCGAGGGTCAGGCGCGCCGCGCCGTCGAGGCCACCGCTGGCGGCCAGTTGAACGCCTTCTTCGAACTCGGCCGTGGCCCGCGCGTGGCGCTGCGTGAACGCCTGCTGGAGCTGCTGGCCGAAGGCGGCTCACTGCAGGCGCGTGAGGCCCAGGTGCTGCATCGCGCCGCCGACTGCCAGATGCACGTGCCGGCCAGAATCAATGACTACACCGACTTCTATGTCGGCATCGAGCATGCACAGAACGTCGGCAAACTGTTCCGCCCCGACAGCCCGCTGCTGCCCAATTACAAGTATGTGCCTATCGGCTATCACGGCCGTGCGTCGACCATTCGCCCGTCGGGCACCGAGGTACGTCGCCCCAAGGGCCAGACCTTGCCGGCCGGCCACACCGAACCGGTTTTCGGCCCCTGTGCGCGACTCGATTACGAGCTGGAGCTGGGCATCTGGATTGGCCAGGGCAATGCCATGGGCGACGCGATTGCCATCGGCGATGCGGCCGAGCATATCGCCGGTTTCTGTTTGCTCAACGATTGGTCGGCGCGCGATATCCAGGCCTGGGAATACCAGCCGCTGGGGCCGTTCTTGTCGAAGAGCTTTATTACCACCCTGTCGCCCTGGGTGGTGACGGTGGAAGCGCTGGAACCGTTTCGCAAGGCGCAGCCGGCACGACCCGAAGGTGATCCGCAACCGCTGTCCTACCTGCTGGACACCCGCGATCAAGCTGCCGGCGCCCTGGATATCGAACTCGAGGTGCTGCTGCTCACGCAGGCCATGCGCGAGCAGAATCTGCCGGCGCACCGTCTGGCCCTGAGCAACAGCCTGCACATGTACTGGACCGTCGCGCAGTTGGTGGCGCATCACAGCGTCAACGGTTGCCAGTTGCAGGCCGGTGACCTGTTCGGTTCGGGCACCCTGTCCGGGCCCGAAGCAGGACAGTTCGGCAGCTTGCTGGAGATGACCGAAGGCGGTAAACGGGTGGTCGAATTGCCCAACGGCGAGGTGCGCAAATTCCTTGAGGACGGCGATGAAATCATCTTGCGTGCACGCTGCCGCCGTGACGGGTTTGCGTCCATCGGATTCGGTGACTGCCGGGGTACTGTCATCGCGGCGCGCTGAGAGGGCAGGGCGATGCAACTCTATACCTACTACCGTTCCACCTCGTCGTACCGGGTGCGTATTGCGTTGGCGCTGAAAGGCCTGGCGTTCAGCGCGGTGCCGGTCAACCTGCTGGTGCCGCCGGGAGGCGCGAATCATCAGCCCGAGTACCTTGCGATCAACCCGCAAGGGCGCGTTCCGGCGTTGCGCACGGATGACGGCGAACTGTTGATTCAGTCACCGGCGATCATTGAGTACCTGGAGGAGCGTTATCCACAGGTGCCGCTGCTGTCCAGGGATCTGGCGACCCGTGCCCACGAACGTGCGGTGGCGTCGATTATTGGCTGTGATATTCACCCGTTGCACAACTCCAGTACCCAGAACCTGCTGCGCCAGTGGGGACACGATGAGGCGCAGTTGCTGGAATGGATCGGTCACTGGATCAGCCAGGGCTTGGCCGCAGTCGAGCAGTTGATTGGCGATGAGGGGTATTGCCTGGGCGAGCAGCCGGGGCTGGCGGATGTGTTTTTGATTCCGCAGGTGTATGCCGCGCAGCGCTTCAAGGTGTCGTTGGCGGCGTATCCACGAATTCAGCGGGTAGCGGCGTTGGCGGCGCAGCATCCGGCGTTTATCCGGGCACATCCCGGCAGTCAAGCTGACGCGCCTTAGTTCAGGAGGCGAGAGGTTGCGCGACGAGCGGACTCGTTGTGGCGAGCGGGCCTGTCGTGGCGAGCGGGCTTGTTGTGGCGAGCGGGCTTGCCCCGCGTTGGGGTGCGAAGCGCCCCCAATCAAGAAACACGCGGTGTGCCTGATACGGCTCAGCGCCTGGTTTTGGGGCGGCTTCGCCCCCCAACGCGGGGCAAGCCCGCTCGCCACAACAAGCCCGCTCGCCACAACAGGCCCTATCGCCATTAGGAGTGCACGTGTTCAGTGCACGACCGAGTTGGGGGGCAGATGACCCAGCCGTTCGGCCAGGCGCAGGCGCTGGATCGGGTCTTCGCTGAGCAGCAGCGCATGTTCCAGGTCAAACCGCTCGGCGCTGGGACAGTCCAGGCGCTGGTACAGACTGGCCCGCGCCAGGTAGTCGGCGGCGCTGGCGTTGCCCAGTTCCAGCACGCGCTCGGCGTCGACCAGCGCGGCCAGGTAATCATCGTTGGACAGGTGCAACTGCCGCAGGTTACGTGACAGTCGTTGCAGGATCGAACGCGGCTCGGCGGTGTGCAGGTGCTCGGATTTCAGCGTGAG
Source organism: Pseudomonas sp. Leaf59 (assembly GCF_920984685.1). Lineage (NCBI taxonomy): Bacteria > Pseudomonadati > Pseudomonadota > Gammaproteobacteria > Pseudomonadales > Pseudomonadaceae > Pseudomonas > Pseudomonas sp. Leaf59. Next base: position 87,044 of record NZ_CAKLBR010000014.1, read on the forward strand.
GTTGGGGCCGTATTGACGTTGCAGCAGTTCGCGGCAGTCGTTGGGGTAGAGGCGTCGACCGCCGCAAGGGTCGAGCAGATGATCGGCACCGGGCACACGCAGCAGAAAGTGACCTGGGAAGTTCACGCCCTGCAGGGGGATTTCCAGGCGCCGCGCCAGTTCCAGTGCGATCAGGCCCATGGCCAGCGGTTGCCCGCGCTTGCGTTGCAGCACCTTGTCCATCAAGGCCGCGGCGGGGCGCAGCGGGGTGAAGTCGTCCTGAGCAAAGCCCAGGTCATTCATGCGTCGCAGCAGCGGCTGGCCGAGTTCATCCATCGGCAATATCGGCATGGCCAGGCTGACCTGTTGCTGCAGCAAGGCAACGTCACGCAGGATCGCCGCCGGCTGCACGGCCGGGTCGTGCTCGGCGGCAATCCACAGCGCGGCTTCAAACAGCGCAGGCGGCGAGCGTTGCAGGCAGGCGAAAAAGGCTTGGCGGGGAGTCATTGCAATCTCCGGCAGATGCCCCGTTTTAGCCTTGCTGCGAATGTACGTCCAGTGTCTTGAGAAATATCCTACCTGCTTATGTCGGAACGCCTACCAATTCCGCCTGCTTATTCCAGCACGCTTCAGCGGATTTTTACCGCGAGCCTATACTTGGCCCACGACCAGACGTGATCCGGGAGCTTGACGATGTTTGCTCTCATGCATGACACCCGCCTTGAATCGCTGCACCTGAGCATCGACCCGGTGACCGGGCTGAAGGCGATCATCGCTATTCATAACAGCCGCCTCGGTCCTGCGCTGGGCGGTTGTCGCTACCTTGCCTACCCCGATGACGAAAGCGCCGTGGCGGATGCTGCGCGCCTGGCCCAGGGCATGAGCTACAAGGCGGCCCTGGCCGGGCTGCCGGTGGGCGGCGCAACGGCGGTGATCCTGCGGCCTGCCCATGTGGAAGACCGCGCGGCACTGTTTGAAGCCTTTGGCCGCTGCATCGAGCAGTTGGGCGGTCGCTACATCACCGCCACCGACAGCGGGACCTCGGTGGCCGATATGGACTGCATCGCCCAGCACACCCGTTTCGTTACCAGCACCAGCGCTGCCGGCGATCCTTCGCCCCATGCGGCCATGGGCGTGTTCGCCGGCATTCGCACCACGGCCATGGCCCGCCTGGGCAGCGACAACCTCGAAGGCTTGCGCGTGGCGATCCAGGGCCTGGGCAACGTGGGTTACGCGCTGGCCGAACAACTGCACGCCGCCGGTGCCGAACTGCTGGTCAGCGACATCGACCACGGCAAGGTGCAACTGGCCATGGAACAGCTCGGCGCGCACCCTATCGCCAACGATGCCTTGCTCAGCACGCCCTGCGATATCCTCGCGCCCTGCGGAGTCGGTGCCGTGCTCAACCGCCAGAGCGTTGCCCAACTGCGTTGCGCCGCCGTGGCCGGTTCTGCCAGTGCACAACTGACCAACCTGCAGATCGCCGACCAACTGGAAGGGCGCGGCATCCTCTACGCCCCGGACTACGTGATCAACTCCGGCGGACTGATCTACGTCGCCCTCAAGCACAGCGGCGCGCAATTGCCGACCATCACCGCGCACCTTTCCAACATCGGCACGCGCCTGACCGAAATTTTCGCCCACGCCCAGGCCGAAAAACGCTCACCCGCACGCGTGGCCGACGAACTGGCCGAGCGCCTGCTCTACCGCTGACCGGGCATTAAAAAGGCCCTGAATCAAGGATTCAGGGCCTGTTCAATTCGGGCTTATTCCGCCGCTGCGTTGAGCAACTCGGACAACGCGTCCGGCTGGCTCTTGAACGCCTTGGCAAACACATCGCGATTTTTCGCCATGTAGATCCCGGCTTCCTCCACCTGCTGCTCGCTGAGGGACGGCACGGCTTTTTGCAACACTTCTGCCAGCAACTCAGCGAGTTCAAGCATTTTGTCATGACGGTCAGCTTCGGCTTTATCCATGAACAAACGCTCCAGATCTCGGCTGCTGCGGTATACCACTTCGACGGCCATTCACCACCTCACATGCCTTCACGATAGATGTCTTTTGCGACTACTGTATTTATATACAGCGAAAAGCATAAGCCAAACGCAGCGGTTTGGATAGCAGGTTTTTAATGTAGTCGGAAATAGCCTCTCTTGATCAATCTGTGCCTCGTCGCGGCCCGCCACCCTGATGCCTCTAACAGACTGTTCGCACGCTAGTGGGGCGGCCAAAAAAACCGTCGCACAAGCCTGGATTTTTCCTGTTACTCACTTCATCGCTTGGAGCACGACAGTAAAAGGGCCAGCGGCTAGACTCCTTCCTCATCGACAACGGAGCCTTCAATGGACACTTCCTTTTCCTCTGGTACCCACGCAGACACCGAAGAGCAGGCCGATGGCTACAACCGCTGGTTTCGCGCCAGGGTACAAGCTGCGCTTGATGACAAAAGCCCCGGTATTCCTCACGACGAGGTAATGGCTGAAATGAAATCGCTCATCGAGTCTAAACTCAAGAAAGGCGATGCTGATTGAGTGGCTACCCGCGGCGCGGGTGGAGTTTCGTCAAATTATTGATTATCTGAGTGATCGCAATCCTGTAGCAGCGCTGGAGCTTATGCGATCAATCGAGGCTTCTGTACTGGCTCTTTCTCGTAGGCCACATCTCTACCGTCCCGGAAGAATCAACGGCACGCGTGAGATGGTGGTACATCCAATTATCTGGTCGTATACAAAGTGACGGACCACATCCGGATCCTTTCGGTTTTACACGCCCGCCAACGGTATCCATGAGCGACTGCTTCTCGGATGAGCGTAATATTCACTTTTCCAATTCCCAGACGTGCCCCGTCGCACCCCGCCGCCCTCTCACTTCCCAGCACTGGCCTTTTTTCTGCATGCAGAACAACCGTCACGTCCATCCCGCATTATCCGGTCGAGTCGACCTAAGGAAGCACCATCGTGAAAATCAACTGGGCCGAAAGGCTGCGCGGGCAGGTACACGGGCTGGCCGAGTCGCTGGGCAATCTGTTTGTCGAAACCTTCCACTATCTGGCGCTGTTCGCCATTGGTGCGGTGACCGCGTGGGCAGCGGTGATGGAGTTTCTGGGGATGCTGGAGAACGGGCACATCAAGATCGATGACATCCTGCTGTTGTTCATCTACCTGGAACTGGGCGCGATGGTCGGGATTTATTTCAAGACCAATCACATGCCGGTACGCTTCCTGATCTACGTGGCGATCACCGCGCTGACGCGCCTGCTGATTTCCAACGTGTCGCACCACAACCCGCCGGACCTGGGCATCATCTACCTGTGTGGCGGCATTCTGTTGCTGGCGTTCGCGATTCTGGTAGTGCGCTACGCCTCGTCGGCCTTCCCGTCGATGAAGATCGAAGGCCCGCGTCGCAAAGGCGAGGCGAGCCTGGAAACCGAGAAGGGCGAGCTCTAGAGCCCGGCGCTGAAGGGCTGGTTACGAGGGGGCGGTGGCTGCAGTATGTTGTGGCTGTCGCCATCGGTCATCACCGCCAGGATATCCATGGCGCTGTGGCCCTGCTCGATGGCAATGCCGAACTGGATGCTCTGCACCAGGCGCTTGAGCCGTTTCGGGTCTTTGCGCTGTTCGGCGCTGATCATGCGTTTGGCCACCACGCCATCCTCGTTGGAGAGGGTGAGCATGATGCTGCCGTCCAGCCGCTGGATGCTCAGGTTGACGCGGTATTGGGGGCTGAAGGTGTCGGTGATGATCTGAAAAGGATTGTCCATGGTGCGTTACCGCCTGATAAGAACATGCAGTCATTGACGACCGGTGTCGGGATTGGTTCGCATTGCCTGACCACCGGTCACTCCGTCGCTGAGGGTTCACAAGGTCCGTTTTCCTCAATAGCTGTACAGCAAAGGGCGTGCCGTACAACGGTCCCTGTTACAAGGAGATGCAACTGTGGGAGGGGGCTTGCTCCCGATAGTGGTGTGTCAGCCAATGGATACTTGGTTGATGTACCGCTATCGGGAGCAAGTCCCCTCCCCACATGGGGTCGGTGGGGTGGGGGGACGGGTGACCTGTTTCAGGGCAGCGCCGATAAAACGGTCGCTTGCAGCGCACTCAGCACTCCACCCAGTTGACCGCCAGGCCGCCGCGCGAGGTTTCCTTGTATTTGTCGTGCATGTCGGCACCGGTGTCGCGCATGGTGCGAATCACCCGGTCCAGCGAGATGAAATGCTTGCCGTCTCCGCGCAAGGCCATTTGCGTGGCGTTGATGGCCTTGACCGCCGCGATGGCATTGCGCTCGATGCACGGCACTTGCACCAAGCCGCCGACCGGGTCGCAGGTGAGGCCGAGGTTGTGTTCCAGGCCGATTTCGGCGGCGTTTTCCAGTTGCTCGGGCGTGGCGCCGAGGATGTCGGCCAGGCCTGCGGCGGCCATGGCGCAGGCCGAGCCCACTTCGCCCTGGCAGCCGACTTCGGCACCGGAGATCGAGGCGTTTTTCTTGCACAGGATGCCGACGGCGGCGGCGGCCAGGAAGAAATTCACCACATCATCGTCAGACGCGTCGGGGTTGAACTTCATGTAGTAGTGCAGCACCGCCGGGATGATACCCGCCGCGCCATTGGTCGGCGCGGTGACCATGCGCCCGCCGGCGGCGTTTTCTTCGTTGACGGCGAGGGCGAACAGGTTGACCCACTCCATGGCCGATAACGTCGAGGTGATGACGTTGGGCTTGCCTATCTCCAGCAGGCTGCGATGCAGTTTTGCCGCACGGCGCGGCACATCCAGGCCGCCGGGCAGAATGCCCTCATCGCGCAGGCCCTGCTCCACGCACTCGCGCATCACCGACCAGATATGCAGCAGGCCGCTGCGGATCTGTTCGTCACTGCGCCAGGCGCGCTCGTTGGCCATCATCAATTCGGAAACCCGCAGGCCGTGTTTATTGCACAAAGCCAGCAGTTCAACGGCGCTGGAAAAGTCGTAGGGCAATTCAACATCGCTGGTCGGCGCAATACCCGAGTCCGCTTCAGCCGCGTCGATGATGAAGCCGCCGCCGACCGAGTAGTAGGTTTGTTCGCTCAACAGCCCGTTGTCACCGTAGGCGTGCAGGGACATGGCGTTGGGGTGGTAGGGCAGGCTTTCGTCCAGCAGCAGGAGGTCGGTGTGCCAGTCGAAGGCGATTGCCTGTTGGCCTGCCAGCAACAGCCGGCCGGACTCGCGCAATTGCTGGATACGCGGATTGATCGAAGTAGGATCGACCTGATCCGGCCATTCGCCCATCAGGCCCATGACGCAGGCGCGGTCGGTGGCATGACCTACGCCGGTGGCGGACAGCGAACCGTATAAGCGCACTTCGACGCGGCGTGTTGCGGCCAGCACCTGCTGGTCGATCAGCGCCTGGGCAAAGGTCGCCGCTGCCCGCATCGGGCCGACGGTATGGGAGCTGGAGGGACCGATGCCCACCTTGAATAGATCAAAAACACTGATAGCCATGCTAAACCCTTACAAGCAATGGAACAGAAATCGCTGCCATCTTTTGTGGGACGAGCGCAATTGGCGTGATACTGAGCGTGTGGATTGGTGCTGACCAACGAATTATCCTAAGAAACCCTTTAGCAGGACTAAACCCTATGCCACGTCCCCTTCATGGCCAGACCTATATGTGGCTGCACGTGTTTTCCTGCGCTGCGAGGCACTTGTCATTTACCCGCTGCGCAGAGGAGTTGCACATCACGCCAGGCGCAGTGAGCCAGCAAATTCGCCAGTTGGAGGAGCGCCTGGGCTTTCGGCTGTTTCATCGGCGGGCTCGGGGCGTGGAGCTCAGCGCTGAAGGGCAGCGGCTGGCCGCCACGGTGGGGGAGGCGTACGGCAGCATCGACGCCGAACTGCAGCGGCTGGATGCGGGCATGATCAGCGGTACCCTGCGGCTGCGCTCGATCCCGTCGTTTCTCGGCAAATGGCTGACGCCGCGCCTGCCACGGCTGCAGCAGCGTTTCCCCGACATCCAACTGCGTCTGGTTGCCGAAGACAGCAGCGTCGCCCTGCACGAAGGCGATTTCGACCTGGCCATCGACCTGAATGACGGCAGCTACCCCGGCCTGTTATCCACCGCCCTGCTGGATGAGCAGATTTTTCCGGTGTGCGCCCCCAGCCTGCTGCGTGGCCGCCCGCCGCTGCACGGGCCGGCGGACCTGGCGCACTTTCCGTTGCTGCACGACATTACCGCCTGGCGTGGAAGTTATGAGTACGCGGAGTGGGAGTTCTACCTGAATGAAATCGGCTATCACCACGCCGATGTGCGCCGGGGGCACACGTTCAACCGCAACCACCTGACCATCGAGGCCGCCATCGCCGGCATGGGCGTGGCCATTGCGCGGCGCACCTTGCTCAACGATGAGCTGGAACGCGGCACCTTGATCGTGCCATTCGGCCTGGCGGTGCCCAACCATAAACGCTATGTGCTGCTGTACGCGCCGGGGGCGCTGAATCATCCGGGCGTGCGCGCGGTGCATGATTGGCTGGTGGAGGAAGCAGGGAATTTTCGCGCATTGCACCCGTTGGCGGAGGGGCAATCATGAGGAAATGTGGTCGTAAGAAGATGTAACCAACTCCCCACCCTAACAGCGTTTCTGCTTGTCGTCAGGGTTAATTTGTAATGTAGGATTTATCTTTGAAAAGGGGTTGAATTGTTTCAGCGGGTGCTCAATTGTGTAAGCAGGAGGTCATGGTTTCACCACCCCGGTGTTGCAGTTTGTGATCTCTGGCGAGCTAGCTGAAATAAGGGAAGAACTATGCAAATCCAAGTCAATAGCGATAACCATATTGAAAGCAGCATCCGACTGGAGGAGTGGGTACGTACTACCATCGAAAGCACGCTCGAACGTTATGAAGAAGACCTGACCCGCGTTGAGGTTTACCTGCGCGATGAGAACGGCGACAAGCCCGGTCCCCACGATTTAAGTTGCCGCCTGGAAGCACGGCCAAAGGGCCATCAGCCGCTGTCGGTCCTGCACAAGGCCGATACCCTGGAACAGGCAATCGACGGTGCAGCCACCAAGCTCGATCACGCGCTGGAGCACTTGTTCGGCAAACTGCAAGGCAAGCCCCGCGCTGCCGCGAAAAACCAGCCGATCAATAAAGTGAATGAAGATGCGCTGGAACAGGAATTCCTGGAAAACGAAAACGCCGCGATCAACAGCTGACGGTTTTTTCACCCCCTGATAAAACGGGCCTGCAGATGCAGGCCCGTTTTCGTTCAAGCGTCGATCAGAACGCGATGGAGGTTTGCACGTACACCGTGCGCGGCTCGCCGACGTATTTGCCCTTGTTGTTATCGTCAAACGAGCGTGTGTAGTACTGCTTGTTGAAGATGTTCTTGACGCCCACCGCCACATTCAAATCCGACAGTTGCGGGCCGAAATCGTAGGCCGCGCGGCTGCTGAACAGCATGTAGCCGGGGATGCGCCCGTTGGCACCGTCGGCGCTTTCGGCGCGGGTGTTGGCGTTGTCGGCGAACTGGCTGCTCTGATAGCTGCTGTCCAGGTTGAGCTTCCAGTGGCCTTCGGTGTAGCCCACGCCCAGGGTGCCTTTGTGTTTGGACGAGAAGGGCACGCGGTTGCCCTTGTTCGGACCGTCTTCGCGGATGGTGGCGTCGACGTAGGCGTAGCTGGCGTACACATCAAAGCCGGCCAGCGCCGGGCTCAAGCCGTCGAGGGCGTAGTTGATGCTCGACTCGACGCCCTGATGACGCGTCTCGCCGCGAGCGATCACCGAATCGTTGGTCTGGTTGCTTTCGTACTGGTTGTCGAAGTTGATCAGGAACGCGCCGATTTCCGCGCGCAGGTTGCCGTTGTCATAGCGCGTACCCAGTTCCCAGGTGCGGGCCTTCTCCGGTTTCACTTCGCCGCTGCTCACGCGGTTGGGCATCTGGCTGTATTGCACGCTGCCGAACGAACCTTCGGTGTTGGCGTAGAGGTTCCACTCGTCGGTAAGGTGATAGAGCACGTTCAGCGCCGGCAGCGCGGTGTTGTAGTCGCCCTTGTACTTGACGTTGCTGAGGTTGTTGGTCTGCTGCGACTCGATCATCTCGTAGCGAATGCCCGGGGTGATGGTCCATTTGCCGATATCGATCCGGTCATCGATAAAGAACGCATTGGCTTCGGTGCCGCCACGGGTATCGCGGTCGTTGCGACTGTTGGTGGTGGGCATCTGCTGGTTGTTGGCCGAGATCGGCGTGCGGTAGCGCAGCTCATGACCGGCTTCGTTGATGTAGCGGTAGCCCACACCCACTTCATGGCTGGTGGGGCCGAGGTCGAAGCCCTGGGCGAAGCGGGTCTCGATACCGCGTACCCAGTATTCGCGCGGCGACAGGGAAAGGAAGCTGCCCTGGTCCAGGTAACCGCTGCGCAGGGTCTTGGTGAAGAAGCTGTTGATGGTGAATTCGCGGCGGTCCTGCTCGTAGCGGTAGCCGACGTTGAACATCGTGCGGCGACCCCAGAATTTGTCGTAGGCGCGGGTGGACTGGTACGGATCGGCCTTGTAGTCGGCCACGTTCAGACCGCCGGGCATGTCGGCCTGGCCTTCGTAGTACTGCGCCATGGCGTTGAAGCTGTTGGCATCGTCCAGTTGGTATTTACCCTTGAGGATCAGGTCGTCGATACGCGTGTCGCTGTTTTCGCGCCAGTCGCCGCCGCGGGTGCCCGAATACAACAGGGCGCCACCCAGGCCGTTGTCGGCGGTGCCGCCAGCAAGCAGGTTGCCGGTGGTCTTGAAGCCGTCGTGGCTGGAGGACGGGCTGGTTTCGGTCTGCAGGCCGCCCTTGACGGTGGGCGCATCCGGGATCGCGCGGGTCACGAAGTTGACCACGCCGCCCACGTTCTGCGGGCCGTAACGCACTGCACCACCGCCGCGCACCACGTCGACGGCGTCCATGTTGCCCATGCTGATCGGCGCGAACGACAGCTGCGGCTGGCCATAGGGCGCGAACGGCACCGGAATACCGTCCATCAGCACGGTGGAGCGCGATGCCAGGCGTGGGTTGAGGCCGCGAATGCCGAAGTTCAGCGCCATGTCATGACTGCCGGTGCCGTTGTTGTCCGGGGCGTTGACGCCGGGGATGCGGTTGAGCACGTCCTTGGCCTGAGTGGCGCCCTGGCGTTCGAATTCCTCGCGGCGGATCACATCGCGGGCGCCGGGGTGTTCGAAGACGTTGGTCTGCGCAGCATCGCCGAGCCAGTCGCCGACCACGCTGGAGGTGGCCAGCTCCAGCGTGGCCGGGGCGTCTGCCGGTTGCAGGCTGAAGGCGTTGTTGCCCTCAGCGCGGGCTTGCAGGCCGGTGCCTTCCAGCAGTTTCTGCAGGCCTTCGGCGGCGCTGTAATTGCCCGACAATCCACGGCTCTGCATGCCGGCCGTCACTTGGGAACCGAAGGAAAGCAGCACGCCGGCTTCGCGGCCAAACTGGTTCAGGGCTGTTTCCAGCGAGCTGGGGGCGATGTGATAAGGCTTGGCATCGGCCGCCATGACGGGCGGCAGCAGGGTGAAACTGAGGCTGGCGCCCAGTAACAAGTGGCGCAGGGTGCGGGCGAGCAGGGAGGGTTGCTGGGGCATGGGACGCGGTCCTGAGAAGACGGATCAAGGGGGCTTTCCTTCTCTGTCACGCGAGGTATGGAAAACGGCTCACTCGGTAGAAAAGTATTTTCAGGCGCGCGCCTGCACGGTGACCCAATAGCGGGTAAACCGCCGCACTTTTACCGGCAGGCTGACTTCCAGCAGGTCGAGAATGCGCTCGCTGTCGTCCAGCGGGTAACTACCGGAGATCAGCAAGTTGGCCACCTGCGGGTCGCAATGGAGCTGGCCGCGCCGGTAGCGGCCCAGCTCGGCGAGGAAATCCTCCAGGCGCATGTGCGCGGCCATCAGCATGCCGTCGGCCCAGGCGCCGCTGTTGGCGTCGGTGGGCCGTGGCGTGTCCCAACCCTTGCGGGTGAAATTGACCTGCCGCGCGGCGTCCACTGTCAACGGCAGGCCGCTGTAGCGGTTGGGCATCACCTCGACATGGCCGTCGAAGACCGCCAGTTGCGTATGGTCATTGAACTGACGCACGTTCAACCGCGCTGCCGGGCTGCTGAGCAGGCCCTGGCCGGTCAGTACGCGCAGCGGTGTGTCGTCGGCGCGGACGGTCAGCAGGATTTCCCCCTCGAGTAGGCGGATCAGCCGCTGTTGACCATCGAAGTGCACGTCCACTGCACTGCCGGTGTTGAGTTTGAGCTGACTGCCGTCCGCCAGTTGCACCGTGCGGCGCTGACCCACCGGGCTGCGGTAATCGGCGCTCAGCGGCGGCAGCATATGTTGCTGGCGCAGGCCCCAGGCCGCCGCCGAGCCGGCGCCGAGGATCAACAGCAATTTAAGCGCCTGACGCCGGCTGCTGGATGTGGGCGCGTTCAACGCCGCGTGTGCCAGAGGCGAAGGCATGCCGCGCAGACGCTGGTTGACACGCTGGATGTGGTCCCAGGCGCGCTGGTGTTCGTTGTGGGCATTCAGCCACTGTTGCCAGGCTGCCTGCTGGCGCGGGTTGAGCGCGCCTTGCTGCATTTCCATCAGCCAGTGCACGGCTTGTTCGGCCACCTGGGTCGAGAAATTCATAGGGCAAAGTAGCAGCGCATGGCCGCTTTGTTCAGGTGGCGTTTGACGGTGGCGAGGGAGATACCCAGTTCGGCGCCGATCTGCGCGTAGGTCAGGCCATCGAGCTGGGCCAGCAGGAATGCACGTTTGACGGGCGTTGGCAGGCCGTCCAGCAACTGGTCAAGTTCCAGCAGGGTTTGCAGGATGATCGCGCGTTCTTCTTCCGACGGCGCGACCTGTTCCGGCATCTGCGCGAGGGCGTCAAGATAGGCGCGCTCCAGGTCCTGGCGGCGGTAGAAGTTGAACAACACCCGCTTGGCGACGGTGGTGAGGAACGCGCGGGGCTCGATCAGTGTGGGTGTTGGCGGCGCGGTGAGCACGCGCATGAAGGTGTCCTGCGCCAGGTCTGCAGCACTTTCCGGGCAGCCGAGCTTGCGTCGCAACCAGCCGTTGAGCCAATGGTGATGGTCCTGATACAAGACTTCGACGGTGGTGGACGGGCTCAACGCAAACACTCCGCAAGCATGAGCAAGCTTTAGAGAACAAGAATTGTTCGCATTGTAGGGCGCGCGAGTGGGTTCGGCAATGCGCCAGAGCAGGTGATTCATCCGTTCGGTTTTGCTTATGAGAATATTTATCATTAATATCGCCAGCTGAATAATCTGGCGCCGCCGCAATGAAAAGCAAAACCACACTGCCCGTCTCCTACCGCCTCGCCGTCACCTCACGCGTGCTGGCGGCCGTGGTCGGCGGCTACCTGATGGCGTCTCTGGCCGCTGTTTGCCTGGCGCTGTGGCTGCCGACGTCACGTGCCGATGCGGTGGTGACCGGCATGATGAGCTCATTCGTGTTCTACCTGCTCGCGGTGCTCTGGTGCTTTGCCTGCCGCAGCGCCTGGCGGGCCTGGTTTGGCGTGATGCTGCCGACGGCGGCGTTTGCCACCCTGGCGGGCGTGGGTTTGTGGATGGTGCGCACATGAAAGAGGGCTTTCGTCAGGCCATGGCATGGTTGCACACCTGGGCCGGACTGATCTTTGGCTGGCTGTTGTTTGCGATTTTTCTGACAGGCACCCTGGCCTATTTCAAGGACGAGATTACCCACTGGATGCAGCCCGAGGTGCAGGCGCATCCGCTGGATGATGCGCGCAGCCTCACCGTCGCCCAGGCCTACCTGCAGCAGCAGGCGCCCGACGCCGCACGCTGGTTCATCACCTTGCCCAACAGCCGCGATCCCGGCCTGTCGGTGATGTGGCAAGACAAGCTCGACCCCGGCAAGCGCGGCAATTTCGTCCAGAAGGTCGTTGACCCGGTCAGCGGCCAGGCCGTTCAAGCCCGCGACAGCAAAGGCGGCGAGTTCTTCTACCGTTTCCATTTCCAGCTGCAAATGCCTTATCCATGGGGCCGCTGGCTGTCGACCCTCGCGGCCATGGTGATGTTCGTGGCGCTGATCACCGGCATCATCACCCACAAGAAAATCTTTAAGGACTTCTTCACCTTCCGCCCGCGCAAGGGCCAGCGTTCGTGGCTTGACGGGCATAACGCGGTGGGAGTGCTGGTGCTGCCATTCCACTTGATGATCACCTACAGCAGCCTGGTGATCTTCATGAGCATGGTCATGCCGGCGCCCATCATGGCGTCCTACGGCGACGACAGCCGCGCGTTCTTCAGCGAGCTGTTCCCCGCCACCGACAACGCGCCGGCCCTCGGGCAGCCGGCGCCGTTGCAGTCGCTGGTGCCGATGTACACGCAGGCTCGCGCGCAATGGGCGGGCGGGCAGGTCGGCCGGCTGGCGGTGAACAACCCGGGCGATGTGAACGCGTCGGTGAACATATTCCGCTCAGGCTCCGACCGTGTGGCGCAGGATTTTGGCAGCGTGGTGTCGTTTAACGGCGCCACGGGTGAGTTGCTGCGGGTGGGCGGCGGGCAGTCGTTGCCGACGCTGGTCAGCGGCACGTTCTATGGCCTGCACATCGGCCATTTCGCTGGCCCGATGCTGCGCTGGCTGTACTTCATCTGTGGCCTGGCCGGCACGGCGATGATCGGCACCGGGCTGGTGATGTGGCTGGGCAAGCGCCAGCTCAAGCACGCCAGGACCGGCGTCATGCCGTTTGAATTGCGACTGGTGGAGATGCTGAACATCGCCAGCATGTCCGGGCTGTTGATCGCCATCGGCGCATTCTTCTGGGCCAACCGCCTGTTGCCGGCGAGCTTTGCCGAGCGTTCCGACCGGGAGGTGCAGGCGTTCTTTATTGCCTGGGGCCTCAGTCTGTTGCATGCCGCGCTGCGCCGCGGGCGCCAGGGCTGGGTCGAGCAACTGAGCTGCGCTGCGCTGTTGTTTGCGGCCGTGCCGCTGTTGAACGCCTTCACCACCGATCAGCACTTGGGTGTGTCACTGGCCAGGGGCGACTGGGCCATGGCCGGCTTCGACCTGACATGCCTGGGCAGCGGAGCCTTCCTGGCCTGGGCTGCGTGGAAGATGCGGCACCGCACGGCGCCTCGGCCCAAGGCCGAACGCGCCCATCGGCTTAACCTCAAGCAGGAGGCTCACTGACATGCTGCTCGCGTTGCTGTTGTGCTACGCCGGATTCACTGCGCTGTGCCTGTCCACCGACCGGCACCACGGCGAGCTGCTGCACAGCAAGCCAACGCCACGGCGCCGTGTCGGTTTGCGCGTGAGCGGCTGGCTGCTGTTGCCCGGCTCGATCTGGCCGGCCGTCGCCGCTGCCGGCTGGAGCCAGGGCCTGGTGGAGTGGTGCGCGGTGCTGATGCTCAGCGCACTGCTGCTGGTGCTGCTGTTGCCGTACTGGCCAAGGCTGGCCTTGAGCCTGGCGGGTGCCGGGTTGTTGGCCAGCCCCGTTGCGGCGTTTGTGACCCTCTGAGCCCACGCCATGATCATCAGCACGCCACCGGATTCCGAAGACAGCCCGCCCGTTGATGCGATGTGCGGCCGTGCGTATTTTCTGCAGGTGTTTTTGTCCCAGCGTTCGCAGATGGAAGCCCTGGTGAGCCGGCGCGTCGGTTGCCGCGCGACAGCGGCCGACCTGGTGCAGGATTTATTCCTGCGCTTCTGGCGCCGGCCGCTGGTGCAGGTCGAAGAACTCAGCACCTACCTGCTGCGCTGCGCCGGCAATATCGCCATTGACCACCTGCGCAGCGAAGGCGCCCGTGTGCGCAGCCGTGAAGGCTGGCTGCCGGAGCAACAGGACAATCACGGCGCCGAACCCCAGGCCGCGCTGGAGGCGGGCAACGACCTGCGCCACGTCGAAGCCGCCCTGCGCAGCCTGCCGGAGCGCACCCGGCAGATTTTCCTGCTCAATCGCATCCACGGGCGCAAATACGCGCAGATCGCCAAGGCCATGGGGCTGTCCCAAAGTGCCGTGGAAAAACATATGATGCGCGCCCTCGAAGCCTGCAAGGCCAGTCTTCGCGAGCCACCGCCTCCACGCACGCCAGGGAAAGCACCGTGAACGTCACCCCGACGCCCGCCCAGGAAAGGGCTGCACTCGAATGGCTTGGCCGGTTGCATGACCAGCCCGGCAGTGGCGATCAGGCTCTTTTCACCCGCTGGCTGCGTGCTGACCCTGCCCATGTCCAGGCCTATTCCCAGGCCCAGGTGCTGTGGGAACTGAGCGAAGCGCCGGCGCGAACATTGGCCAGCGAAGAAGCGTTGGTGTTACAGGGCTACCTGAACGCGATGAATACTTCGAAGCGCTCGCGGCGGGTGCGCCGGTTCGGTGCGCTGGCCGTGGCCGCCTGTTTGTGGATGATGGTGTCGCTGGGCGTCGGCTGGCAGCCGTCGCATTGGATCGACGACATCGGCGCTGATTACGTGACCGCGCCGGGAGAGGTAAAGACCTTCACGCTGGCCGACCACTCGAGGGTCACGCTGGATGCCGACAGCGCGATTGCCGTCGATTTCAACCACGGCGAACGGCTCATCCAGCTGCGTCGCGGTGCCGGGTTTTTCAGCGTGACCCACACCGGCGAACCCTTCGTGGTGGAGGCAGGCAGTGGTGAAGCGCGGGTGCTGGGCACGCAGTTCGCAGTGCGCCTGCAACCGACCGGTGCCGAGGTGACAGTGTTGTCAGGCCGGGTGGGTGTTGCCGCATCACAGCTCGGCTCACAGCAAATTCTCACCGCAGGCCAGCAAATGGCCTACGCCGATGGTATCGCCCAGCCCCTGCTGACGGTCGACAGCGAAGCGCGCCTGGCCTGGCGCGATGGTTGGCTCAATTACTACAAGACGCCGCTGGCCGATGTCATCAAGGACCTGGGCCGTTATTACCCTGGACGCATCCTGTTGCTGGATGACGCGATGGGTGCCCGGCGAGTGAGTGGCAGCTTCCCAAGCAAGGACCCGCAGGCTGTGTTGAATGCGCTGCAAACTGTGCTGGGGTTTGAACAGCACAATCTCCTGGGAAAAGTGATTATCGTGCGTTGAGTGCTACAACAAAAACACACTCAATGACACTGTCAACCTCTCCAGTTCGCAACGATTAAATGATATTTTCGTTATGGTATTTATTACCAATCAATATCGTCGCCTGTTAATTATGACAGTAGAAGGCTTTTTGTTTGTGCGTTTTCATGGGCTGAAGGTTTCTTCAGCCCCTATTGAAGGTGCACGTCATGAAGCACTTGTTGAACTTGCCTGTTATTGTTTGTGTGTTGTGTTTTGGCAGCTCCGCGCATGCGAAATATTTGACGCATGACGAAACCGGCGCAGCGACCGCATCGGAGATTGTCGCGGCTTATAATAATACCGCTGTCGATTGTGGATCAGAGAAGCGCCCGTCCATCCTGTGTTCCGGCGTCACCATTCGCGGCACCATTTATTCGTCGGCGTTCAGATTCTGGAATCCTGGGCCGGCCTCTAAAGAAGCAACGTCTTTTTCCTGGCTGCGCAAAGATGCAAAGTTTCGCCAATTGGCCTCGGACCATCGTCATGGCTACTTGATGCGGCCGATCGTCACGGCTCCCGATGATTATATTCAGCTTCAGGTGCTTTGCGCATTTCCCATGGATGCGGGCACGCACATGCGGGCGCAGGCGGGTTGTGGAGACTTTATCAAAACGGCAGAAATAGAACGTAGTTGTCAGGAGTTGGGTATTACAACGGCTGCGGCGTGGCGTGACGACTACATGTTGAATAAACGATCAAAGCATCGCCAATGTGGTTTTGATCTCAGGCCGGCCACCGAGCCTGCTGGCGCCAATGCGTTCATGCAGTTTGTAAAAGCCCATGCGTTTGAAGAAGTATTAAGTGAGCATTTCGCTGCGATTCTTTTCAGTAACAATGAGGTGCGGATCGCCTCCTGGCCGCAAAGCGATGGGAGTCGTCTACCCATCTGGGCACTTTTCTGGATCAGTAATAATACGGTGACCGGCGCCGCCTCCGACGCAGGCAAGGTTGATGCGCAGAGAGACCAGATCGCTCTCTACGAAGACTCCGGGCATTTCCTGCCCATTATCCGAATGACGCTTCCGATGACCCCGGCTCAGGAGGCGACCTTCTCCTATAACCCGGCAGACCAGGCTCGATTGGACACCGTGCTGTGCCGTCGATTTATAGACAAGGCTCAATGGGTAAACCGATATGACCCCGGTGCGAAGGCTGATCGCTGGACATTGCAACTAACGCCAACGGATTGCGGCAGGCTGAGTCAAGCCAATCAGCTGGACAAGTTCTACGCCGAAGTAGTGGCCAAGTACGGACGTGATAATCAGTGGCTTGCCGAGAATAAAGGCGGCGTTCGGCGTCAACTGGCGTGCTTGCTGACAACTTATCGAAATAACACTACTTATAATCTTGAACCGTTCAGACCCAATGTGTCGCATGAGGCTGCGGTGGCTGCCCAATGTAATCCTGTATAGGACTCAATAATTTTTACCCTTGCTGTATGTGTTTTATTAATCGAGCTGCAAGAGGTTATTATGAAAACCAAACGGATAAGTGTTGCTATTTTTTCGAGCGCTGTTGTAACGGTTGCGTGGTCCGGACTTATAATGGCGGATGCCGCCGGTGATGCGATAGGGCAAAAAGTCGCGGCTGATTTGCGGACTCGCTATCATGACACCCGAATGTCTTGTGCTCGATATTCCGCACCTGGATTCACCTGCAATGGTGTTATTTTTAGAGCTACCATACCTTCTCCTGATTATAAGTTTTGGGATCCCAGTCCAAAAGCCAAGGCCAGTGGAGGGTGGTCATATTCCTATCTTCGGCGGGATGCCAAGTTTAAACGGCTGGTGCGCGACGAGAATAATGGCAATATTATTTTTCCTCCATTGTTGACGCCGCCGGATAAAACGCCGGTACACGTACTCTGTGCATTTCCCGAGGATGGCGGTACTGACACACGCGACAGGCAAGGTTGTGGCGTCAGTACCAGCGCAACTTCCGACAGCCGGATTTGTCACGAGCAAGGTATCGTGAACGCGAACCAGTGGCTCGCCAAACACAAGAAAGACCGTCTCAGTAATGTGAACCAGTGCGCCTTTAACGTGCGTGATGACGCAAATGAAAAAGGCACCCAGTCCTTCGAAGCTTTTATTGAGGCGACCGGCAAGGATTCGGATACCTTCGATCAGCAGAATGAATTCCGCCTCGCCACCTGGGATTCGACCAAGCCCGAGACCCTGCCTATCCAGGCATTGTTTTACCTGAAGGATGGCCTGGCCGATGCGCAGTTTGATCAAAATGATTACAGGGGCGCTACCGGAACCTGTCTGCCGATCATCAAGATGACGTTGCCACAGTCTTTATCCCAGGACGCCACATTCGACTATCTGCCGGGTGATCAGAAGTGCTCTTCCACACCTGCTGCCGAGTACATTCAGTCGGCCGAATGGGTCAAAAGGCACGACCCAGGCACCGGCAAGGATGAGTGGAGTCTGTCAATCACGCCAACGCAATTAGGCAAGGACGCCAGGGCAGACAGAACCGACGCCGTATTGGCGGAACTGCAGAGAAAATTCGGCAATGACCCGCAGTGGAAAAATAACGACGGTGGCGGGATGCGCCGGCAGTTGGTCTGTCATTACGTGATCGCCCGCGATAAATCGCCGTGGAATCTCGAGCCTTACCGAAAAGATACGTCAGAGGCCGCAGCGGAGGCGGCAGGCTGCAATCCTTAAGATGCAGGCCTTGGGCATCTCACAGATGCCCAAGGCTTTCACTCCAACGCCGCCATTATCGCGTCCGGGTTGTAATCCCGAATCAACGTCCCGTTCACATCCACAAACGGAATGCCGCCGCCGCCCAGCGCTTCGTACGCCGTGCGGGCCTGGGCGTCCTTCTCTATATCGAAGGCCTGGTACGCAATGCCTTTCTTGTCCAGGAAGCGGCGGATCTGCTTGCAGTAGCCACACCATTGCGTGGAATAAAGCACCACGCGCGCCGACGTGCGTACCTGCTCCGACACCACCTGCGACGGGTTGAACAGCCGCTCGATCTTGCCCCAGTTCTGGATCACCACCACGACCAGCAACACCAGCAGGACTTTTTTAAAGACCCCGCCGAGCATCAGTTGCGGCGCTTGAGCTGGTCGGTCAGTTGGGTCGGCAAGCCCTTGATGATCAGCGTGCCTGCGGCTTCGTCGTACTCGATCTTGTCGCCCAGCAGGTGCGCTTCAAAGCTGATCGAGAGGCCTTCGGCGCGGCCGGTGAAGCGGCGGAACTGGTTAAGGGTGCGCTTATCGGCCGGAATCTCCGGCGACAGGCCGTAATCCTTGTTGCGGATGTGGTCGTAGAACGCCTTGGGCCTATCCTCGTCGATCAGGCCCGACAGTTCTTCCAGGCCCATGGGCTCGCCAAGCTTGGCCTGGCTGCTGGCGTAGTCCACCAGGGTCTTGGTCTTTTCGCGGGCGGACTCGTCCGGCAGGTCTTCGCTCTCAACGAAGTCGCTGAACGCCTTGAGCAGGGTGCGGGTTTCGCCGGGGCCGTCGACGCCTTCCTGGCAGCCAATGAAGTCGCGGAAGTATTCCGAGACCTTCTTGCCGTTCTTGCCCTTGATGAACGAGATGTACTGCCTGGACTGTTTGTTGTTCTGCCACTCGGACACGTTGATGCGCGCCGCCAGGTGCAACTGGCCAAGGTCCAGATGGCGCGACGGGGTTACGTCCAGCTCGTCGGTCACCGCCACGCCTTCGCTGTGGTGGAGCAGGGCGATCGCCAGGTAGTCGGTCATGCCCTGTTGGTAGTGGGCAAACAGCACATGGCCGCCGGTGGAGAGGTTGGACTCTTCCATCAGCTTTTGCAGATGCTCGACCGCTGTGCGGCTGAAGGTGGTGAAATCCTGGCCGCCGTCGAAATACTCTTTCAACCAGCCGCTGAACGGATGCGCGCCGGACTCGGCATGGAAAAACCCCCAGGCCTTGCCCTGCTTGGCGTTGTAGCTCTCGTTGAGGTCGGCCAGCATGTTCTCGATGGCGGCCGATTCGGACAGCTCCGAGTCGCGCGCGTGAAGAACTGCAGGTGTGCCGTCGGGTTTTTTGTCGATCAGGTGGACGATGCAATGACGGATCGGCATAGGCTTCTCGGCTGGTTGAGGGGGAGCGGTGGGCCTCCCCAAAAAGTCGTCCAGTGTACCGCACCCATTGGTCGGGGGGCGCCTGGAAGGTGTTTTGCGCGCTCGCTTACGGGCCATATGCCTTTTTTTCACGGTTTAGAGCGATAAAGCTGACCAAATGGGTAGGTAGAGGCGGATATTTCCCCGTCTCTGTGCTAGTTTTGCCCGGTCTTGCGCCAAGTCTCGGCGTTAAGCGTGCATTCAGCATCTGTCAGGTCGAACCAATCCCTGTTTAGAGCATCTATAACCCCGATCTCCGACGGTTATAAGCCAGGGGTGCCAGGCCTAGATGGCAGGGCTCGATGGCTGACACTGCACTCTGCAATCCATATGAATTTGATAGGGAAGGAACACCACAATGGCTATTACTAAAGACCAACTGATCGCTGACCTGGCTGAAGCAGTAGACGCACCGAAAACCACCGTGCGCGCTCTGCTGGACCAACTGAGCCAGGTTGTTGCCGATCAGCTGGAAAACGGCGGCGAAATCACTCTGCCAGGCGTTGGCAAACTGAAAGTGACCGAGCGTCCTGCCCGTACTGGCCGTAACCCTTCGACTGGCGCTGCCATCGAAATCGCTGCCAAAAAAGTTATCAAGCTGGTTGTGGCCAAAGGCCTGACCGACGCTGTTAACAAGTAAGACGCAGCAAAAAAAACCGTGCTCCGGAGCGATCCGGGCACGGTTTTTTGTTGGCTGCGATTCAGTCCTAGCGCACCCAGCGCTGGCGCCACAGCTGCTGTTCGTTTTTGGTCTGGAAAGTCCAGGCCACGAACCGGCTCTGCTTTTGCCCCTGTGACATTTCCACCACCTGGCTCTCCAGCACGCCGGCTTTTTTCAGGGCGGTTTCGATGGCCGGCAGGTTGGAGGCTTTTGACACCAGGGTGCTGAACCACAGCACCTTGTGCGCAAAATGCGCGCTCTCGGCGATCAACTGCGTCACGAAGCGCGCTTCGCCGCCTTCACACCACAGCTCGGCCGACTGACCACCGAAGTTCAGCACCGGCAGCTTGCGCTTCGGATCGGCCCTGCCCAGGGCACGCCATTTGCGTTCACTGCCCTTGGTGGCTTCATCCATGGACGCGTGGAACGGCGGGTTGCACATGGTCAGGTCAAAACGCTCGCCCGGCTCCAGCAGGCCCAGCAGGATCTGCTTCGGGTTGGGTTGCAGGCGCAACTGGATAACCTTGCTCAGGTCGTTGGACTGCACGATGGCCTTGGCCGCTGCGACGGCGGTAGGGTCCACCTCGGAGCCAAGGAAGTTCCAGCGGTATTCCATATAGCCAATCAGCGGGTAGACGCAGTTGGCGCCCATGCCGATATCCAGCACCTTGACGATTGAACCACGCGGGATCTTGCCTTCATTGCCGCTGGCCAGCAGGTCGGCGAGGAAGTGCACGTAGTCGGCGCGCCCCGGCACCGGCGGGCACAGGTAGTCGGCCGGTATATCCCAATGCTGGATGCCATAGAACGACTTGAGCAACGCCCGATTGAAAACGCGCACCGCGTCGGGGCTGGCGAAGTCGATGCTTTCCTTGCCATACGGGTTGATGATCACGAATTGCGCCAGTTCCGGCGTGGTCTTGATCAACGCCGGGAAGTCGTAACGGCCCGTGTGGCGGTTGCGCGGGTGCAGGGTAGCCTCTTTGCGCGGTGCGACGGGCTTGGCCGTGGCGGCGGTTTTGGGCTTCTTGCGCGGAGGTTTGGGCGTAGTGGGGGCGGTCATGTTGATTCTGGTGTTGGCTCAAAGTGGTGGGCATTGTCACACATTCCCCCTGTCTACCTGGGTTAAATGTGGGAGGGTTTGCCACATAAAAAAAGAGACCCGAAGGTCTCTTTTCTCACACGGCTCAAGCCTTAAAGGCTGGAAATCCGCGCATGCTGCTCCGCCAGCTTGCCCAGGGCCTGTTCAGCCTCGGCCAGCTTGGCGCGTTCCTTGTCGATCACTTCAGCCGGCGCCTTGTCGACGAATGCCGCGTTGGACAGCTTGCCGCCCACCCGTTGCACTTCGCCTTGCAGGCGCAGCATTTCCTTGTCGAGACGGGCCAATTCCGCGCCCTTGTCGATCAGCCCGGCCATCGGCACCAGCACTTCCATGTCGCCCACCAGTGCGGTGGCAGACAGCGGTGCTTCGGCGCCATCAGCCAGCACGGTGATCGACTCCAGCTTCGCCAGTTTCTTGAGCAGCGCATCGTTCTCATCGAGACGACGCTGATCCTCGGCGCTGGCGTTCTTGACGAACACGGCGAGTGGCTTGCCCGGCCCGATGTTCATTTCGGCGCGGATGTTGCGCGTGCCGAGCATCAGAGTCTTGAGCCATTCGATATCGCTTTCGGCGGCTTCATCGATGCGGGCTTCATTGGCCACCGGCCACGGCTGCAGCATGATGGTTTTGCCGTCGATACCGGCCAGCGGCGCCAGGCGCTGCCAGATTTCTTCGGTGATGAACGGCATGAACGGATGCGCCAGGCGCAGCGCCACTTCCAGCACGCGCACCAGGGTGCGACGGGTGCCGCGCTGGCGTTCGACCGGCGCGTTTTCGTCCCACAGCACCGGCTTGGACAGCTCCAGGTACCAGTCGCAATACTGGTTCCAGATGAACTCGTACAAGGCCTGCGCGGCCAGGTCGAAACGGAACTGGTCGAGCTGGCGGGTTACTTCGGCTTCGGTGCGCTGCAACTGCGAGATGATCCAGCGATCGGCCAGGCTCAGCTCATAGGCTTCGCCGTTCTGGCCGCAGTCCTCGCCTTTGTCCAGCACGTAGCGCGCGGCGTTCCAGATCTTGTTGCAGAAGTTGCGATAGCCTTCGACGCGGCCCATGTCGAACTTGATGTCGCGACCGGTGGACGCCAGCGAGCAGAAGGTAAAGCGCAGGGCGTCGGTGCCATAGCTGGCAATACCATCGGCGAACTCGTCGCGGGTCTGCTTCTCGATCTTCTTCGCCAGTTTCGGCTGCATCAGGCCCGAGGTGCGTTTCTGCACCAGGGTTTCCAGGTCGATGCCGTCGATGATGTCCAGCGGGTCCAGGACGTTACCCTTGGACTTGGACATCTTCTGGCCCTGGCCATCACGCACCAGGCCGTGCACGTACACGGTCTTGAACGGTACCTGCGGCGTGCCGTCCTCGTTCTTCACCAGGTGCATGGTCAGCATGATCATCCGGGCAACCCAGAAGAAAATGATATCGAAACCAGTGACCAGCACGTCGGTGGAGTGGAATTTCTTGAGGAATTCAGTCTGCTGCGGCCAGCCGAGTGTCGAGAACGTCCACAGGCCCGAGCTGAACCAGGTGTCGAGTACGTCGTTGTCCTGTTGCAGCGCAATGTCGGCTCCGAGGTTGTGCTTGGCACGCACTTCGGCTTCGTCGCGGCCGACATAGACCTTGCCCGACTCGTCATACCAGGCCGGAATACGGTGGCCCCACCACAGCTGACGGCTGATGCACCAATCCTGAATGTCGCGCATCCAAGAGAAGTACATGTTTTCGTACTGCTTGGGCACGAACTGGATGCGGCCGTCTTCGACAGCAGCAATGGCAGGCTCGGCCAACGGCTTGGTGGACACGTACCACTGGTCGGTCAACCACGGCTCGATGACGGTGCCGGAACGGTCGCCCTTCGGCACTTTCAGGCCGTGGTCGTCGACGCTGACCAGCAAGCCGGCGGCATCGAACGCTGCGACGATCTGCTTGCGCGCTTCAAAGCGGTCCAGGCCTGCGTATGCGGCCGGGATTTTGCCGTCGATGCTGTCGTTGAGTGTGCCGTCCAGGTTGAACACCTGGCAGGCTGGCAATACGGCGGCGTTTTTATCGAAGATGTTCAGCAGCGGCAGGTTGTGGCGCTTGCCGACTTCATAGTCGTTGAAGTCGTGGGCCGGGGTGATCTTCACGCAGCCGGTGCCGAATTCGGGGTCGCAGTAGTCGTCCGCGATGATCGGAATGCGGCGGCCGACCAGCGGCAGCTCGACGAATTTGCCGATCAGGGCCTGGTAGCGCTCGTCATTCGGGTTAACCGCGACGGCGGCGTCGCCGAGCATGGTTTCCGGACGGGTCGTGGCGACGATCAGGTAGTCGTTGCCTTCGGCGGTTTTGGCGCCGTCGGCCAGCGGGTACTTGAGGTTCCACAGGAAGCCTTTCTCGTCGTGATTTTCCACTTCAAGATCGGAGATTGCCGTGTGCAGCTTGGTGTCCCAATTGACCAGGCGCTTGCCGCGGTAGATCAGGCCGTCTTCATGCAGGCGCACGAAGGCTTCTTTAACGGCCTCCGACAGGCCGTCGTCCATGGTGAACCGCTCGCGGCTCCAGTCGACGGACGAACCCAGGCGGCGGATCTGACGGCTGATATTGCCGCCGGACTGGTCCTTCCATTCCCAGATCTTTTCCAGGAATTTCTCGCGGCCCAGGTCATGACGGCTTTGGCCGGTGGCTTCCAGTTGACGCTCCACCAGCATCTGCGTGGCGATGCCGGCGTGGTCGGTGCCCGGCTGCCACAGGGTGTCTCGACCCTGCATGCGGCGGAAACGGATCAACGCATCCATGATCGCATTGTTGAAGCCATGGCCCATGTGCAGGCTGCCAGTGACGTTCGGTGGCGG
This sequence comes from Pseudomonas sp. Leaf59, assembly GCF_920984685.1. Taxonomy (NCBI): domain Bacteria; kingdom Pseudomonadati; phylum Pseudomonadota; class Gammaproteobacteria; order Pseudomonadales; family Pseudomonadaceae; genus Pseudomonas; species Pseudomonas sp. Leaf59. The sequence continues at coordinate 110,780 of NZ_CAKLBR010000014.1, forward strand.
AATCATGATGGTGTAGGGGTCGCCCGCACCTTGTGGGGCGAAATAGTTCTCGGACTCCCAGGTGTTGTACCAGGAAGTTTCAATAGCGTGGGGCTGATAGGTCTTATCCATGCGCGGCGGGACCCTAGTTGGCATTTATTCAGGAAAGCCGGCAAGTATAACGGGGGATAGGGGAGAGGGCGAGACGAAGACAGGCTTAAGGGATACGCGATCAACTGTGGGAGGGGGCTTGCTCCCGATAATGGCGGATCAGCTATGAATTGATGACTGACACACCGCTATCGGGAGCAAGCCCCCTCCCACACGGGATATGGGTGAAGCTCAGGACTGGTATTGGCTGAGCAACCGCTCCATTCGCGCATCCAGCCGGCGCTTGATCTCGGTTTCGATGTGCGGTGCGAAGTCGTCGATCACGTCCTGCATGATCAATTGCGCAGCGGCCCGCAGTTCGTTGTCCAGGTGCAGCAACAAGGCGTCCTGCGGTTTTTCCGCTGTGGCGGCAGCGGGTTGCGGCGTTGGCGTGTCGAACGCCATGGCAATCTGTGCTTCGTCCATGACCGCTTCGGTCAGCAACGGCGGCTGCAGGTCGTCGTCACCCAGCAGTTGACGGATCGACTCGAGGTCGTCCAGTAAATGGTCGTCTTTTTTAATCGGGTTTGGCGTGTCCATCATCTACTCAAAGTCGTTGTAGCCGGTGATCCTGCAGAGGATAGCCCTGTTCGCGATAGAAACGAAAACTCTCCCGCGCGGCCTGACGAACAGCCGGATCTTCCACCACCACCTCCGCCACGCGGGCGAATGCCCTGGCAAAGGCCGGTACTTTCAGGTCCAGGTTGATCAGCAGGTCCTGGTGATTGCCGCAGCCGTCGCCCAACCCCAGCACCACACGGCCGTCGGGCTCGGATTCTGCGGGGCCGTGGGGCACGAAGCTTTCGCCCTTGAAGCGCCACAGGCGCGCATCCAGCTCATCGCGCTGGCCGGCATCGCTGCAATGCAGGTAGATGCGGTGGCCCATGCGCCAGGCTTTTTCGGTGAGTTTGCAGGCAAAGTCCAGGCGCGCGAGCGGGTCGGCGCTGGGCAATATATAGAAGTCGACTTGGGTCATTGCGGTTCCTGAGGCCGGGACGGCGAAATGATCACCGCCCCGGCGTCTTCAGTTTCAGGCCTTGGCGCGATCCAGCAGGTACTGGGTCAGCAGGGGCACCGGACGGCCGGTGGCGCCCTTGTCCTTGCCGCCGCTGGTCCAGGCAGTGCCGGCGATGTCCAGGTGGGCCCAGTTGAAGTTCTTGGCAAAGCGCGACAGGAAGCAGGCGGCCGTGATGGTGCCGGCTTTCGGGCCACCGATGTTGGCGATGTCGGCGAACGGGCTGTCCAGCTGCTCCTGGTACTCGTCGAACAGCGGCAATTGCCAGGCGCGGTCGTCGGCTGCCTGACCGGCGCTGAGCAGTTGCTCGATCAGCTCATCGTTATTGCCCAGCAGGCCCGAAGTGTGGGCGCCCAGGGCGACCACGCAGGCGCCGGTCAGGGTGGCGATGTCGATCACGGCCTGTGGCTTGAAGCGCTCGGCGTAGGTGAGGGCGTCGCACAGCACCAGGCGGCCTTCGGCGTCGGTGTTGAGGATCTCGACGGTCTGGCCGCTCAGGGTAGTGACGATATCGCCCGGACGGGTCGCGCCGCCGCTCGGCATGTTCTCGGCGCAGGCCAGGATGCACACCAGGTTGATCGGCAGCTTGAGTTCCAGTACGGCACGCAGGGTGCCGAACACGCTCGCGGCGCCACCCATGTCGTACTTCATCTCATCCATGCCCAGGCCAGGCTTGAGGCTGATGCCGCCGGTGTCGAACGTGATGCCTTTACCTACCAGGGCGTAGGGCTTCTCGGATTTCTTGCCGCCGTTGTATTGCATCACGATCAAGCGTGGAGGCTGGTCGCTGCCCTGACCCACGGCGTAGAACGAGCCCATGCCCAGTTCCTTGATCTTTTTCTCGTCCAGCACTTCAACCTTCAGCCCCTTGAACTCCTTGCCCAGTGCCTTGGCCTGTTCGCCCAGGTACGTCGGGTGGCAGATGTTCGGCGGCAGGTTGCCCAGGTCACGGGTGAACGACATGCCGTTGGCAATCGCGGTGGCGTGGGTCACGGCGCGCTGCACTTCGGCCTGGGCGGCCTTGATGGTCAGCAGGGTGATTTTCTTGAGCGCGCGCGGTTCGGCTTTCTGGCTCTTGAATTGATCGAACACGTAGCCGCCGTCCACCAGGCTTTCGGCCAGCAGGCGGGTCTTGCCATAGCTGTCACGGCCCTTGACGACGATTTCATCGAGTGCCAGTACGGCCTCGGTGCCGCCCAGGCCCTTGAGGGTGGTGAGCAGGGTGCTGATGATCTTGCGGAACGGACGGTCGCCCAGTTCGGCGTCCTTGCCCACGCCCACCAGCAATACGCGGTCGGCCTTGAGGTTGGGCAGGCTTTGCAGCAGCAGGCACTGGCCCACTTTGCCGGCCAGGTCGCCGCGCTTGAGGATCGCGCTGATGGCGCCGCCGCTCAATTCGTCGAGTTGGCTGGCGGCGACGCCCAGCTTGCGGCCTTCGCCGATGGCGACCACGAGGGTGGCGGTCTTCAACGTTTCGGGGCTAACGCTTTTTACAACCAGTTCCATGTTCGGGTCCCTTATAAAGGTCGGTGAGCCTGGCGTCTGTATAGCCAGGCTTAAAGCGAGGCAGCTGTGTAAACCGCCCGCGACAAGGGCCGCAGTTTGAACCTCGCAGGCGAAGCCTGACAACCCTCGGCGCACGCTTTGTGCTCGCGCATGAGGTTGCACCGTGACAGGCGCGGTCAATCACAGGATAATGCGCCATCTTTTTAGCCGGCCCGTGCAAACGGGTCGCTCGGTATGCTTGCTTGTTTGGCCGCCTTAGCCTGACAACCCTGGAGTGTCTGGTTTGATCGTCTTCCGTTATCTATCCCGCGAAGTCCTGCTGACCCTGAGTGCCGTGAGTGCGGTATTGCTGGTCATCATCATGAGTGGTCGTTTCGTCAAATACCTGGCCCAGGCGGCTTCCGGCGCCCTCGACCCCGGTTCGCTGTTCCTGATCATGGGCTTTCGCCTGCCGGGTTTTTTGCAGTTGATCCTGCCGCTGGGCCTGTTTCTCGGGATCCTGCTGGCTTATGGCCGACTGTACCTTGAGAGCGAAATGACCGTGCTGTCGGCGACCGGCATGAGCCAGCAACGCCTGCTGGCCATGACCATGATTCCGGCAGCCGGCGTCGCGCTGATCGTGGCCTGGCTGAGCCTGAGCCTGGCGCCCCAGGGCGCCATGCAATTTCAGCTGGTGCTGAACAAGCAGGACGCCATGACCGAGTTCGATACCCTGGAACCTGGCCGCTTCCAGGCGCTCAACGACGGCACCCGGGTCACCTACACCGAAACCCTGACCGACGACCGCGCCAACCTCGGCGGGGTGTTCATCTCCGAAAAACGCCTGGGCCAGGACAAGAAGGACCGCGGCATCTCCGTGCTGGTCGCCGATGCCGGGCGCCAGGAAGTGCGGCCCGACGGCAGCCGCTACCTGATCCTGGAAAACGGCTATCGCTATGACGGCAGCCCCGGCCAGGCCGACTACCGCGCCATCAAGTACGACACCTACGGCGTGATGCTCGCGCGGCCGGATGTCAGCGACGAAGTCACCGACCGCGACGCGATCCCCACCCAGGAGCTGTTCGGCAGCACCGAACTGCGCTCCATCGCCGAGCTGCAATGGCGCATTTCCCTGCCGCTGCTGGTGTTTATCGTGACGCTGATGGCCGTGCCGCTGTCGCGCGTCAACCCGCGCCAGGGCCGCTTCCTCAAACTGCTGCCGGCGATCCTGCTGTACATGGCCTACCTCACCATCCTGATTTCCGCGCGTGGCTCCCTGGAGAAGGGCAAGCTGTCGCCGACCCTTGGCCTGTGGTGGGTGCACGGGATCTTCCTGGTGATCGGCCTGGGGCTGCTGTACTGGGAACCTATCCGCTTGAAAATGAAGAGCCGTCGTGGCCAGAAGGAGATGGCGCGTGGTTAAGCTCGATCGCTACATTGGCAAAAGTGTACTGGTCGCCATCCTGGCGGTATTGGGCATCATCCTCGGCCTGGCGTCGCTGTTTGCCTTTATTGATGAGGTCAGCAACGTCAGCGACACCTACACGGTGACCGACGTGCTGAGCTACGTGGCCCTCACCGCGCCACGCCGTCTCTACGACATGATGCCGATGGCCGCGCTGATCGGTTGCCTGATTGGCCTGGGCAGCCTGGCCAGCAACAGCGAACTGACCATCATGCGCGCTGCCGGGGTTTCCGTCGGCCGTATCGTCTGGGCGGTGATGAAACCCATGCTGCTGCTGATGGCGTGCAGCGTGCTGATCGGTGAATACGTCGCGCCGCCGGCCGAAACCACCGCCCAGGCCAATCGCGCCCTGGCCCAGGGTTCGGGGGATGCGCAAAGCGCCAAGCACGGCCTGTGGCACCGCCAGGGTGAAGAGTTCATCCACATCAACGCCGTGCAACCGGGCGGCCTGTTGATCGGGGTGACGCGCTACACGTTCGACAAAGAGCGCCACATGTTGTCGTCCAGTTTCGCCAAACGTGCGCAGTACAGCGCCAATCAGTGGCAACTGACCGACGTCACCACCACCTATTTCCGCAACGCGGGCCAGGGCACCAAGGCCAGCACCGAAGTGATCAACGTGCCGACCGAGCAATGGGACATCGCCCTCAAGCCGGAGCTGCTCAATACCGTGGTGATGATCCCGGAAAGCCTGCCGATCTCCGGGTTGTGGAGCTATATCCATTACCTCAAGGACCAGGGCCTGAACAACGGCCGCTACTGGCTGGCATTCTGGGTCAAGGTGTTGCAGCCGGTGGTCACCGCCGCGCTGGTGCTGATGGCTATTTCGTTCATCTTCGGCCCGTTGCGCTCGGTCACCCTCGGCCAGCGCGTCTTCACCGGTGTGCTGGTGGGCTTTACCTTCCGCATTGCCCAGGATCTGCTCGGGCCGTCGAGCCTGGTGTTCGGTTTCTCGCCGCTGTTTGCGGTGCTGGTGCCCACCGCCATCTGCGCCCTGGCCGGGTTCTGGCTGCTGCGCCGCGCCGGGTAAGAATGCCCTGGCAAGCGAAAGGCCCCGTATTGACGGGGCCTTTCGCGTTCTGGACAGCAAAGATGACGTCTGGCCCGAGCATCAGGTACAATTCCCGGCTATTTTTCAGCGGGCAATCTGCCTGCAGCCTTTTTGAGTGTTGATCCGTGAGTGATTTGAGTCATATCCGCAATTTCTCCATCATCGCCCACATTGACCATGGCAAGTCGACGCTGGCCGATCGATTCATCCAGATGTGCGGTGGCCTTGCCGAGCGTGAAATGGAAGCCCAGGTTCTGGATTCCATGGACCTCGAACGCGAGCGCGGGATCACCATCAAGGCCCACAGCGTCACCCTGTACTACACCGCCAAAGACGGTATCCGGTACCAGCTCAACTTCATTGACACTCCCGGCCACGTTGACTTCACCTACGAAGTCAGCCGCTCGTTGGCCGCCTGCGAAGGTGCGTTGCTGGTAGTGGATGCGGGCCAGGGCGTGGAAGCCCAGTCCGTGGCCAACTGCTACACCGCCATCGAGCAGGGCCTTGAAGTAATGCCGGTGCTGAACAAGATCGACCTGCCCCAGGCCGATCCGGACCGCGTCAAGGAAGAAATCGAAAAAATCATCGGCATCGACGCCACCGACGCCGTCGAGTGCAGCGCCAAGACCGGCCTGGGCGTGGACGAGGTGCTCGAGCGCCTGGTCAAGACCATTCCGGCCCCCACCGGCAACTACGAAGATCCGCTGCAAGCGTTGATCATCGACTCCTGGTTCGACAACTACCTGGGCGTTGTCTCCCTGGTACGCGTGCGCCACGGCCGTGTGAAGAAGGGCGACAAGATCCTGGTCAAGTCCACCGGCAAGATCCACCTGGTGGACAGCGTCGGTGTGTTCAACCCAAAACATACCGCGACCACGGATCTGAAAGCCGGTGAAGTAGGCTTCATCATCGCCGGTATCAAGGACATCCACGGTGCACCGGTGGGTGACACCCTGACCCTCAGCTCCACGCCTGACGTCGACATGCTGCCGGGCTTCAAGCGTATCCAGCCGCAGGTCTACGCCGGCCTGTTCCCGGTCAGCTCCGACGACTTCGAAGACTTCCGCGAGGCCCTGCAAAAGCTGACCCTCAACGACTCGTCGTTGCAGTACACCCCGGAAAGCTCCGACGCCCTGGGCTTCGGCTTCCGCTGCGGGTTCCTCGGCATGCTGCACATGGAGATCATCCAGGAGCGCCTGGAGCGCGAATACGACCTCGACCTGATCACCACCGCGCCAACCGTTATTTTCGAGTTGTTGCTGAAAACCGGTGAAACGATTTACGTCGACAACCCCTCCAAGCTTCCAGACCTGTCTTCCATCGAAGACATGCGCGAACCGATCGTGCGCGCCAATATCCTGGTGCCCCAGGAACACCTGGGCAACGTGATTACCCTGTGTATCGAAAAGCGTGGCGTGCAGCACGACATGCTGTTCCTCGGTACCCAGGTGCAAGTGACCTACGATTTGCCGATGAACGAAGTGGTCCTGGACTTCTTCGACCGTCTCAAGTCCACCAGTCGCGGCTATGCTTCGCTGGATTACCATTTCGACCGCTACCAATCGGCCAATCTGGTGAAACTGGATGTACTGATCAACGGCGACAAAGTGGACGCCCTTGCGCTGATCGTGCACAAGGACAACGCGCACTACAAAGGTCGCCAGTTGACCGAAAAAATGAAAGAACTGATTCCGCGTCAGATGTTCGACGTCGCGATCCAGGCCGCCATCGGCGGGCAGATCATTGCGCGAACCTCCGTCAAGGCTCTCAGAAAGAACGTATTGGCCAAATGCTACGGCGGTGACGTAAGCCGTAAGCGCAAGCTGCTTGAGAAGCAAAAGGCCGGTAAAAAACGCATGAAGCAAGTGGGCAATGTGGAAATTCCACAAGAAGCCTTCCTTGCGGTGCTCAGGTTGGATAGTTAGGTCCTATGTCACTAAATTTCCCGCTGTTGCTGGTCATTGCCGTCGCCGTCTGCGGCCTCCTGGCGTTGCTCGATCTGGTGTTCTTCGCGCCACGTCGGCGCGCGGCTATTGCGTCGTATCAGGGCAGCGTCAGCCAGCCTGATGCGGTGGTGGTCGAGAAGCTGAACAAGGAACCGCTGCTGGTTGAATACGGCAAGTCGTTCTTCCCGGTGCTGTTCATCGTGCTGGTGCTGCGTTCGTTCCTGGTGGAGCCGTTCCAGATTCCTTCGGGATCGATGAAACCTACCCTGGACGTGGGCGACTTCATCCTGGTGAACAAGTTTTCCTACGGAATTCGCCTGCCGGTGGTCGACAAGAAAGTCATCGAAGTCGGTGACCCGCAGCGCGGCGACGTGATGGTGTTCCGCTACCCGAGCGATCCGAACGTCAACTACATCAAGCGCGTGGTCGGCCTGCCGGGCGACGTGATTCGCTACACCAGCGACAAGCGCCTGTTCATCAACGGTGAATCGGTGGCCGAGAAGCTGCTGGGCGCCGAGCCGAACACCCTGGGCAGCGCCGAGCTGTATCAGGAAAAGCTCGGTGCGGTGGAGCACCAGATCCGCAAGGAAATGAGCCGCTACCGCGCCACGCCCGATGGCGAGTGGAAAGTGCCGGCCGGGCACTACTTCATGATGGGCGACAACCGCGACAATTCCAACGACAGCCGCTACTGGGATGATCCCAGCATTCCCAAGGAGCTGCTGGGCATGGTCCCCGACCAGAATATCGTCGGCAAGGCCTTCGCGGTCTGGATGAGCTGGCCGGAACCCAAGCTCAGCCACCTGCCGAACTTCTCGCGGGTCGGGCTGATCAAGTAATACAGGCGGCGCTGTGAACACAGCGCCGAATGCTTTTCTGGGGCCTGGACAATGTCCGGCCTCACGCGGCAACTATCAGGATTTGAATTTGAACACTGCGTCAATCGTCGATGGCCGCCGGTGCCACCAACTAGATATGGATAAACCGTGACCGTTTCTCTGAGTCGTCTCGAGCGCCAGCTCGGCTACACCTTCAAGGATCAGGAATTGATGGTCCTTGCCCTCACACACCGCAGCTTTGCAGGGCGCAATAACGAGCGCCTGGAATTCCTCGGTGATGCCATCCTCAATTTCGCCGCCGGAGAGGCGTTGTTCGAGCGCTTCCCCCAGGCCCGCGAAGGCCAGTTGTCACGCCTGCGTGCACGGCTGGTGAAAGGCGAGACCCTGGCCGTGCTGGCCCGTGGCTTCGGCCTGGGCGAGTACCTGCGCCTGGGGTCCGGTGAATTGAAGAGCGGCGGCTTTCGTCGCGAGTCGATCCTGGCCGATGCCCTCGAAGCCCTGATCGGCGCGATCTACCTGGATGCAGGCATGGAGACCGCCAAAGAGCGGGTGGTCGCCTGGCTGGCCTCGGAGATCGAGAGCCTGACCCTGGTCGACACCAACAAGGATCCCAAGACCCGCCTGCAGGAATACCTGCAGTCGCGCGGGTGCGAACTGCCACGCTACGAAGTGGTGGATATCCAGGGTGAGCCCCATTGCCGCGTGTTTTTCGTGGAATGTGAAATCACCTTATTGAACGAAAAAAGCCGAGGTCAGGGTGTGAGCCGTCGTATTGCCGAACAGGTAGCGGCCGCTGCAGCACTGATTGCCCTGGGCGTGGAGAATGGCCATGACTGATTCAACCGCAACACGCTGTGGCTATGTTGCCATTGTTGGCCGCCCCAACGTGGGCAAGTCCACGCTGCTCAACCATATCCTCGGCCAGAAGCTTGCGATCACCTCGCGCAAGCCGCAGACCACCCGGCACAACATGCTCGGCATCAAGACCGAAGGCCATGTGCAGGCGGTGTACGTCGACACTCCGGGCATGCACAAGGGTGGCGAGAAAGCCCTCAACCGCTACATGAACAAGACCGCCTCGGCGGCGTTGAAAGACGTCGACGTGGTGATCTTCGTCGTCGACCGCACCAAGTGGACCGACGAAGACCAGATGGTCCTGGAGCGCGTGCAGTACGTCACCGGCCCGTTGATCGTGGCGCTGAACAAGACCGACCGCATTGAAGACAAAGCCGAGCTGATGCCGCACCTGACCTGGTTGCAGGAACAACTGCCGAACGCGCAGATCATGCCGATCTCGGCCCAGCACGGCCACAACCTCGAAGCCCTGGAGCGCGTGATCGCCGGCTACCTGCCGGAAAACGAACACTTCTTCCCGGAAGACCAGATCACCGACCGCAGCAGCCGCTTTCTCGCCGCTGAACTGGTGCGCGAAAAAATCATGCGCCAGATGGGCGCCGAGCTGCCGTACCAGATCACCGTGGAAATCGAAGAGTTCAAGCAGCAGGGCAAGACCTTGCACATCCACGCGCTGATTCTCGTCGAGCGTGACGGCCAGAAGAAAATCATCATTGGCGACAAGGGCGAGCGCATCAAGCGCATCGGCACCGAAGCGCGCAAGGACATGGAGCTGCTGTTCGACTCCAAGATCATGCTCAACCTGTGGGTGAAGGTGAAGGGTGGCTGGTCCGATGACGAGCGCGCGCTGCGCTCCCTCGGCTACGGCGACCTGTAAGAACACCGCTGGACCAAAAATGTGGGAGGGCTTGCTGTGGCGAGCAGGCTTGCCCTGCGTTGGGTTGCGAAGCAGCCCCAAAACCTGCCACTGAGGTCTGTCCGTAGAATCGGGTTGATCTTATAGGGGCTGCTCTGCAGCCCAACGCAGGGCGAGCCTGCTCGCCACAATAAGTGTTCATTCAGCACATCGATTGCTCTTCAGAGATTTCCCGTCTCATGTCCCAATCCCCACCTCCCAGCCAACTCGCCTACGTGCTGCACAGCCGCGCCTACCGCGAGACCAGCGCCCTGGTGGACTTCCTCACGCCACAAGGGCGCCTGCGCGCGGTGTTGCGCAGTGCGCGCGGCAAGGCCGGCACACTGGCCCGGCCGTTCGTGGCACTGGACGTGGAGTTTCGCGGCAAGGGCGAGCTGAAGAACGTCGGCCGCCTGGAAAGCGTCGGCACCTCCGCCTGGCTCAATGGCGATGCGCTGTTCAGTGGCCTCTACCTCAATGAACTGTTGATCCGCCTGCTACCCGCCGAAGACCCGCACCCCGGCGTGTTCGATCACTACGCCGCCACCTTGCTCGCCCTCGCCGAAGGCCGCCCGCTGGAGCCGTTGTTGCGCGCCTTCGAATGGCGCCTGCTGGACGATCTGGGCTACGGCTTCGAACTGAGCAACGACGTGCACGGCGAGCCCGTCGCCGCCGATGGCATGTACCGCCTGCAGGTCGACGCCGGCCTGGAGCGCGTCTACCTGCTGCAGCCGGGGCTGTTCCAGGGCGCCGAGTTGCTGGCCATGAGCGAGGCGGACTGGACCGCGCCCGGCGCGCTGTCCGCTGCCAAGCGCCTGATGCGCCAGGCCCTCGCGGTGCACCTGGGGGGCAAGCCGCTGGTCAGTCGCGAGTTGTTTCGAAAGCCCTGACATCCCCGTGTATGCTGTGCACCGATTCTTTCCCTTTTCAGGAGCGCTTCCGTGAGCACCAGCAATCGCATTCTTCTTGGCGTCAATATCGACCACGTCGCCACCCTGCGTCAGGCCCGGGGCACCCGCTACCCGGACCCGGTCAAGGCCGCGCTGGACGCCGAAGAAGCAGGCGCCGATGGTATCACCGTGCACCTGCGCGAAGACCGTCGTCATATCCAGGAACGTGATGTGCTGCTGCTCAAGGATGTGCTGCAAACCCGCATGAATTTCGAAATGGGCGTCACCGAAGCGATGATGGCGTTCGCCGAGCGCATCCGCCCGGCGCACATCTGCCTGGTGCCGGAAACCCGCCAGGAACTCACCACCGAAGGCGGCCTCGATGTGGCCGGCCAGGAAGCGCGGATCAAGGCCGCCGTGGAGCGCCTGTCGCAGATCGGCAGCGAAGTCTCGCTGTTCATCGACGCCGACGAGCGCCAGATCGAAGCCTCGCGCCGTGTCGGTGCGCCGGCCATCGAACTGCACACCGGCCGTTACGCCGACGCCACCACGCCCACCGAAGTCGCCGACGAGCTGCAGCGCGTCATCGACGGCGTGAAGTGCGGCCTCGATCAAGGCCTGATCGTCAACGCCGGCCATGGCCTGCATTACCACAACGTGCAGGCGGTGGCCGCGATCAAGGGCATCAACGAACTGAACATCGGCCACGCGCTGGTGGCCCATGCGCTGTTCGTCGGTTTCAAAGGCGCGGTGGCCGAGATGAAGGCGCTGATCCTCGCCGCCTCCAGGGCCTGAAGAACGCAGAAAGTCCAGTGTGGGAGGGGGCTTGCTCCCGATAGCAGTGTGTCAGCCAGCCAATCCCTGCCTGACCCACCGCCATCGGGAGCAAGCCCGCTCCCACATTTTGATCGCCATCAGGCTTCAGCAATCAACGGTGTGGCAATGCGAAGCCTTACTGTTTAGCCCTTGCAGGTGTATCGTATCCGCCCTTTGCAGGCCCTGCGCCTGCGGCTGATACGCGAGGTTGTTGTGTCCCGATCCTTTTCCCGTCGACAAATCCTGGGTGGTCTTGCGGGCCTGGCCGTTGTAGGCGTCGGCGCCGGGGGCGGCTATCGCTACTGGCTGGGGAAGGTCGCCGAGTCCGAGGCGGGGCACGATTACGAGTTGATCGCTGCGCCCCTGGATGTGGAGCTGGTCCCCGGTCACCTCACCCAGGCCTGGGCGTTCGGCCCTTCGGCGCCCGGCACCGAGCTGCGGGTGCGTCAGGGCGAATGGCTGCGGGTGCGCTTCATCAATCACCTGCCGGTGGCCACCACCATCCACTGGCATGGCATCCGCTTGCCGCTGGAGATGGACGGCGTGCCCTACGTCTCGCAGCTGCCGGTATTGCCCGGCGAATACTTCGACTACAAATTCCGCGTGCCCGATGCCGGCAGCTACTGGTACCACCCCCATGTGAACAGCAGCGAAGAGCTCGGCCGTGGCCTGGTCGGCCCGTTGATCATCGAGGAACGCGAATCCACCGGCTTCAAGCACGAACGCACCCTCAGCCTGAAAAGCTGGCATGTGGACGAAGACGGCGCATTCGTCGCGTTCAGCATTCCACGTGAGGCGGCGCGCGGCGGTACGGCGGGGCGTCTGTCGACCATCAACGGCGTGTCCCAGGCGGTGATCGACCTGCCGGCCGGGCAGATCACCCGCGTGCGCCTGCTCAACCTCGACAACACCCTGACCTATCGCATCAACATCCCGGACGTCGACGCGCAGATCTACGCGCTGGACGGCAACCCCATCGAACCGCGCCCGCTCGGCAAGGAATACTGGCTGGGGCCCGGCATGCGCATTTGCCTGGCAATCAAGGCGCCGCCGGCGGGTGAAGAACTGTCGATCCGTAACGGGCCGGTGCGCCTGGGCACTTTCCGCTCGGTGGCCAATACCGACGCGCCCGGCCAATGGCCGCCCGCGTTGCCGGCCAACCCGATCAGCGAGCCGGACCTGGCCACTGCGGAGAAACTCAACTTCAATTTTGAATGGGTGGGCACGGTGTCGGTGGATGACGGCAAGCCGCCGAGCCTGTGGCAGATCAACGGCAAGGCGTGGGACATCACCGACAAGACCTGCGCCGACCGCCCGATTGCCAGGCTGGAAAAAGGCAAGAGTTACATTTTTGAACTGAAGAACATGACCCAGTACCAGCACCCGATCCACTTGCACGGCATGAGCTTCAAGGTGATCGCCTCGAACCGCCACAAGGTGGTGCCGTACTTTACCGACACCTACCTGCTGGGCAAGAACGAACGCGCCCGCGTGGCCTTGGTGGCGGATAACCCCGGGGTGTGGATGTTCCATTGTCATGTGATCGACCACATGGAAACCGGCCTGATGGCCGCCATCGAGGTGGCGTGATGCGCCAGATTCGTCCTGCAGCGATCATCGATCGCAGCCGCGACCAGCACTTCATGCGCGAAGCCCTGACCCTTGCCGCCCAGGGCGCGGCACGCGGCGAAGTGCCGGTGGGCGCGGTGCTGGTGCAAAACGGCGAAATCATCGGCCGTGGCTTCAATTGCCCCATCAGCGGCAACGACCCCAGCGCCCACGCCGAGATGGTCGCGATTCGCGCGGCAGCTCAGGCCATCAGCAACTACCGGCTGGTGGGCAGCACGCTGTATGTGACCCTGGAGCCGTGCAGCATGTGCGCAGGCTTGATCGTGCATGCGCGGGTTGCGCGGGTGGTGTATGGCGCGCTGGAGCCCAAGGCCGGGATTGTGCAGAGTCAGGGGCAGTTCTTTACCCAGGACTTTCTCAACCATCGGGTGTTGTTTGAAGGTGGGGTGCTGGCCGAGGAATGCGGAGCCGTTCTGAGCGAATTCTTCAAAGCCCGCCGAGCCAAACCCTCTTCTAGCTGACACCGGGAAACCAATGAGGGAGCAGGCAAGCCAGCTCCCACAGGTGATCTTCGTTTAGTCAGGGACGTTGTGGTTTATTTCCTGGCAATGATCACCGCCCGCATCGGTGCCGGCAGCCCTTCGATAGTCTTGCTGTGATCTTGCGGATCAAGAAAATCACTCAGCGACTGATACTTCATCCACTCGGTACCGCGCTGTTCCTCCACCGTGGTCACGCTCACGTCCACGCAGCGCACTTCGCTGAACCCGGCGCGGCGCAGCCATAGCATCAGGGCCGGCACCGAGGGCAGGAACCACACGTTGCGCATCTGTGCGTAGCGGTCTTCGGGCACCAGCACCTGTTGCTGGTCGCCTTCCACCACCAGGGTTTCCAGCACCAGTTCGCCGCCCTTGACCAGGGTGTCCTTCAACGCCAGCAGGTGCTCGATGGGCGAACGCCGGTGATAGAACACGCCCATGGAAAACACCGTATCGAAGCCTTCGAGGTTCGCCGGCAAGTCTTCGAACGGGAACGGCAGGTGCCAGGCCCTGGGTTCGGACAGGTAGCGTTGCACCGCCTGGAACTGGCAGAAAAACAGCCAGTTGGGGTCCACGCCGATCACGCTGTCGGCACCGGCGCCGAGCATGCGCCACATGTAGTAGCCGTTGCCGCAGCCCACATCAAGGATGCGCTTGCCCGTAAGGTTCAGGTGCGGCGCCACCCGCGACCACTTCCAGTCCGAGCGCCATTCGGTGTCCACGTGCACGCCGAACAGGTGGAACGGGCCTTTGCGCCATGGGCTCAGGCCCATGAGGGCGGTGTGCATCTGCGCGCGGGTCTGATCGTCGCAATCGGTGTCCAGCGTCAGGCCGTTCAGCAGGTCGACGGTGCTTGGCTGAATGGCCGGCAGCGCATCCAGCGCGCTTTGCCAGCGCTCCAGATCGCCGTGACCTTTTTCCATCTTGCTATCGAGCTGCGCTTGCAGGCCCTGGGCCCACACGGCCAGGGGCGTGCCAACCAGATGGCGGGCGAGGGGGGACAGATCAATCATGGCAAGGCAATCAACGAGGCAAAGTTAAGACACTGAAACCACGGCACCACGCTCGAGAACCCGGCCGCCAGCAGGCGTTCGCGGTGTTCTTCGAGGCTGTCGGGCTTCATGACGTTTTCGATGGCGCTGCGCTTCTGGGCGATTTCCAGTTCGCTGTAGCCGTTGGCGCGCTTGAACGCGATATGCAGGTCGGTGAGCAGTGCGTGTTCCTGCGCGTCATTGAAGCGCAGCTTTTCCGAAAGAATCAGCGCGCCGCCCGGCACCAGCGCCTGGCGAATGCGCGAGAGCAAAGCCAGGCGCTCGTCCGGAGCGATGAATTGCAGGGTGAAATTCAGGGCCACCACCGACGCCGGCTGGAACTGCAAGGCAAGGATATCGCCTTCGATCACCTCTACCGGCAGCAGCTCCTGGAACATCGAGTCCTGGCCATTGAGGTATTCACGGCAACGCTCGACCATCGCCGCCGAGTTATCCACCGCGATCACCCGGCAGCCGTCCGTGCGCACATGGCGGCGCAGGGCCTGGGTGACGGCGCCGAGGGACGAGCCGAGGTCATAGAGCACGCTGCTCGGCTGGGCGAACTGCGCCGCGAGTACGCCGAGGTTTTCGACGATGGTCGGGTAACCCGGCACCGAGCGCTTGATCATGTCCGGGAACACCCGCACCACGTCCTCGTTAAAGGCGAAGTCCGGCACCTGGGGCAAGGGCTGGGCGAATAGGCGATCGGGTTCTTTGCTCACGGTTGTTCCGGCGACGAAAGGGAAGGGCCGGCATTTTAGCCAACTTGGCCCTTCGGTGCGCGGGTTGTCTGATGGGGTGCCCTAGTTCACCGTAATGGCGCAGTCGAAGGTGTCGACCGGTTCGGCTTCCGGCTCCCACGGTTGCTGGGAGGTGAGGCGCAAACGGCCCTGCCCGGCGGTGAACGCCTGGAACCGCCACGTGGACTGGCCGCCGCCGCCAATCACGCCGGATTCGCTGCTGCTGTAGACCTCGGGGCTCAGCGCGCGCAACACGCCGCCGGCCGAGTCCTGAATGGCCCAGCGGTAGCCGGTGGTGGGGTTGCTCGGCAGAGTGAGGATCAGGTTCTGACCGGATTTGAGCTGCAGCGGGCAGGCGCTCTGGTCGTCCACGGTGATGTTTTGCTTCGGCGCGCTGGCGCACGCGGACAACACGGCAAGGCTCAAGGGGAGAAACAGGCGGGCAACGGTCATGGGGGCTCCGGTTGTACACGACGAAGGGCGAGCATAACCGAAGATGGCGCGAGGGGTGACAGGCGAGGTGTGTGGTGTGGCGGATGGCGCTATCGGGAGCAAGCCCCCTCCCACATTTTGAAGTGTGAATACCTTCAAGTGTGGGAGGGGGCTTGCTCCCGATGAGGCCCTTACCGGCACTGCATAACGATCAGAACAACACTTTGGCCACATCCGCAAAGCGCTTGGCAAAGTGCACCGTCATGCCTTCCTTCAGGTACTCCGGCAACTCTTCGAAACTGCCACGGTTGGGCTCGGGCAGGATCAGCTCATGGATTTTCTGGCGCCGCGCCGCAATCACTTTCTCGCGTACTCCGCCAATCGGCAGCACGTGCCCGGTCAGCGTCAGTTCGCCGGTCATGGCCACGCCTTTTTTCGGCGCCTGGTTGCGTGCCAGCGACAGCAGCGCACTGGCCATGGTCACGCCCGCGCTAGGGCCGTCTTTTGGCGTGGCGCCTTCCGGCACGTGCAAGTGCACGAAGGCTTCGTCGAAGAACTTCGGGTCACCGCCAAACGATTTCAGGTTGGAGCTGATGTAGCTGTAGGCAATTTCAGCGGACTCCTTCATCACCTCGCCCAACTGCCCGGTGAGCTTGAAACCGCGATTGAGCGTGTGGATACGCGTCGCCTCGATCGGCAGTGTCGCGCCGCCCATGCTGGTCCAGGCCAGGCCGGTAATCACACCGGTGCCGGACAGCACTTGCTCATTGCGAAACACCGGCATGCCCAGTGAGCTTTCCAGGTCCTTGTTGCCGATCTTGATCACCGAGTCCGGCGCATCCAGCAACTTGACCACCGCCTTGCGCACCAGTTTGCCCAGTTGCTTCTCCAACTGGCGCACCCCGGCTTCGCGGGCGTAGCCGTCGATCAACGCACGCAAGGCGCCGTCGCTGATGGTCAGGCTGTTTTTCGCTACGCCGGCTTTTTCCAGCTGCTTGGGCCACAGGTGGCGCTTGGCGATGGCGACTTTTTCTTCGGTGATATAGCCCGACAGGCGAATCACTTCCATGCGGTCGAGCAACGGGCCGGGAATCGAATCCAGGGTGTTGGCGGTGCACACGAACAGCACTTTGGACAGGTCCAGGCGCAGGTCGAGGTAATGGTCGAGGAATTCGACGTTCTGTTCCGGGTCGAGGGTTTCCAGCAGCGCCGAGGCCGGGTCGCCCTGGAAGCTCTGACCCATCTTGTCGATCTCGTCGAGCATGATCACCGGGTTCATCACTTCCACATCCTTGAGCGCCTGCACCAGCTTGCCCGGCAGGGCGCCGATGTAGGTGCGGCGGTGGCCCTTGATCTCGGCCTCGTCGCGCATGCCGCCGACGCTGAAGCGGTAGAACGGCCGGCCCAGGGACTCGGCGATGGACTTGCCGACGCTGGTCTTGCCCACGCCCGGTGGGCCCACCAGCAGCACGATGGAGCCGGCAACCTCGCCTTTATAAGCACCCACCGCGAGGAACTCGAGGATGCGGCTCTTGATGTCGTCCAGCCCGGCGTGGTGTTTGTCCAGCACCTTGCGCGCGTGCTTGAGGTCGAGCTTGTCCTTGCCGTACACGCCCCACGGTACCGAGGTGGCCCAGTCGAGGTAGTTGCGCGTGACCGCGTATTCCGGCGAGCCGGTTTCCAGGATCGACAGTTTGTTCAGTTCTTCATCGATGCGTTTTTTTGCCTGGGTGGGCAACACCTTGCCCTCCAGACGCTGCTCGAATTGCTCGACGTCCGCGCTGCGGTCGTCCTTGGTCAGGCCCAACTCCTGCTGGATGACCTTGAGCTGTTCCTTGAGGAAGAATTCGCGCTGGTGCTCGCCGATCTTGCGGTTCACCTCGGCGGAGAGCTCCTTCTGCAGGCGCGCCACTTCCACCTCTTTGCGCAACATCGGCAGCACTTTTTCCATGCGCTTGAGCATGGGCACGCAGTCCAGCACTTCCTGCAACTCGTTACCGGTGGCCGACGTGAGCGCGGCGGCAAAGTCGGTGAGCGGCGAGGGGTCGTTGGGGCTGAAGCGATTGAGGTAGTTCTTCAGTTCTTCGCTGTACAGCGGGTTGAGCGGCAGCAGTTCCTTGATCGCATTGATCAGCGCCATGCCGTAAGCCTTGACCTCATCGGTCGGCTCGCTCGGCTGGTGCGGGTATTCGACTTCCACCAGATAGGGCGGGCGATGGTGCTTGAGCCAGGTCTTGATGCGCACGCGGGTCAGGCCCTGGGCGACGAATTGCAGCTTGCCGTTCTCGCGGCTGGCGTGGTGCACCTTGACCAGCGTGCCGTACAGCGGCAGGGCCGAGGTGTCGAAGTGGCGCGGGTCTTCCGGCGGGGTTTCCATGAAGAACAGGGCCAGGGAGTGGTGATCGGATTTGCTCACCAGTTCCAGGGTTTCGGCCCACGGCTCTTCGTTGACGATCACCGGCAGCACTTGCGCCGGGAAGAACGGGCGGTTGTGGATCGGGATGATGTAGACCTTGTCCGGCAGGTTTTGCCCAGGCAGCGCCAGCCCGGTGTTGGACGAAGCGGATTCAGCGTTTTCGGGATCGGCGTAATCGTTGATGTCGTAATCAGGGGAATCTTGCTGGTCGCTCATGGGGCACCTGCATAAGGAAGTATGGTGCTTAGATGGGGCGGGGCAGCGAGGGTTTCAATGGCGCGGCGGCGATAGCAACATATTGCATAAAATAACCGGCGTGACGCCGTCAGCTGATTTTGTGCAGGTAGGCCGGAATCGGCTGTTCCGGCAGTACCGACAACACTTTCAAACGCTGCAACATGCGCTGGCTGGCCCGTTGCAGGTGTTCGCGCAGGTTCAACGCGGCCGCATCCACGGCGCCGTGCAGCAACAATTCCAGGATCAGGCGATGTTCGGCCAGCATCGCCGGGTCGGCGCCGATGCCGAGCAGGCGATGGAAAATCCGGCTGATGATCATCGGGCTCTGGCCCTGGCGAATCAGCGCGGCCATCTTGCGGTTCTGCAGACCCGCCAGGCAGCGCTGGTGCAAGTCCTCCTCGATCTGCTCGATGGCCTGCAGGCTGCATTGAGGGTTGTCCTGTGCTGCCAGCACCCGTTGCAGCATCGCCTGCAGTTCCTCGCGGTCGAGGTTCGGCGCGCTCTGGCGCAACGCCTCGGGCTCGAGGCACGCGCGCAGTTCGTAGTCTTCGGTGACTTCGCGCGCGGTCAGCGGGCCCGCCAGCCACTGGGAGTACGGCTCCTTTTCCACCAGGCCACGGTCGCGCAGGCGCATCAAGGCTTCGCGCACCACCGCGCGGCTGACCTTGAAGTGCTCGGCGGCGGCCTGTTCATCCAGGCGGTAATGGCCGAAGGCGATGCAGGTGGACAGCGCCGCGCCGATGTCCTCGACGATGCGCTCGCCCAGCGGCCGTGTGTCCACCAACTCGGCCTCGCCGTTGAGGCCCAGGTGCGCATGGCTCAGGGGCAGGCGCAGCGGCTCTATCGCCAGGTCGTCGGGGTTGATCAGGTAACCCCGGCCGTTGAAGCGGCAGATCAGCCCTTCGGCGTGCAGCAGGTCCAGTGCCTTGCGCACCGGTACGCGGCTGGTGCCGAACAGTTCGGCCAGCGGCGCTTCGAGCAATACCAGGCCATGACGCGCGGTGCCGTTGACGATCGAGTCACGCAATACCTGGTGAATCATCGCGTAACGGGAGGCCGGGGTGGACACTGCTTTCATCGGTTTCTCGGGACCTTGTAGGACGGGGCGACGGATTCTCTCATAGATGCAGTTGTCACTCTGCGTCACGTCGGCGGCGCTGTTTTGGGGCTGGTGTTACCTTTCTGCACCAAAATGTACTTTTTACTAAAAGATACATCATTTCATTCAAGACCCTTGGGGCGGGCTGCGCCAGTATTTTTATCGCTCCGCACACCCTCTAGCCCGCAGCTATGCTGTGAAAGCGCAAAGGCCGATGCAGAGACTGGCACGAAAGCTGCCTTTATAAAATGTATATTTTATTAATATGTACGTTTTATGAGGTTGATCCCGATGTCAGACGCCACCTCAATGGCCGAGGATTTCGCCAGCGGCCGTAACGACCCGGTGCAAGCCCTCGAACAGGCGCTCGAAAAAGCCGCCCGTTCACCCTCGGTGTTTATCAGCCTGAGCACCGAGCGCGCCCGCCGCGAAGCCGAAGCCGCCGCCGCGCGCTGGCGTGCCGGGCAGCCCTTGAGCCGGCTCGATGGCGTGCCGCTGGCCTGGAAGGACCTGTTCGATGTCGCCGGCAGCGTCACCACGGCGGGCGCCGCCTACCGCCGCGATGCGCCGGCCGCTCTGCTCGATGCGCCAGTGGTCGGCCTGTTATGCCGCGCGGGGATGGTCAGCCTGGGCAAGACCAACCTCAGCGAACTGGCGTATTCGGGGCTGGGCCTGAACCCGCATTTCGGTACGCCGCACAATCCCCATGGCCTTGATCAGCCGCGCATTCCCGGCGGTTCATCGTCCGGTTCGGGCGTGGCCGTCGCCGCCGGTATCGTGCCCATCGCCATGGGCACCGACACCGCAGGCTCGATTCGCATTCCCGCCGCCCTCAACGGTCTGGTGGGTTACCGCAGCAGCAGCCGGCGCTACAGCCGCGACGGCGTGTTCCCGCTGGCGCACACCCTCGACAGCCTCGGCCCGCTCACCCGCAGTGTGCGCGATGCACTGACCCTCGACGACCTGCTGCATGGTCGCACTCAGCAGCACAGTGCCCGCAGCCTCAAGGGCCAGCGCTTTGTGCTGGCGCAACAGGACGTCGAACCGGCCGTGGGCAACAACCTGCTGCGCGCCATGGAGCAACTCAAGGCCCGGGGGGCGCTGATCGAAGAGCGCGAATGCCCGCCCTTCCAGGCAACGCTGGACCTGATCAAACACCACGGCTGGCTCGGCGCCTTCGAAGCCTTCGCCCTGCACCAGGCGCTGCTCGACAGCCCCGATGCCGAACGCCTCGATCCTCGCGTACGCTGGCGCCTTGAAGCTGCGCGGGCATTGCCGGCCAGCCAATTGATCCACCTGACCGACGCGCGCCGCCAGCTGCAACAGCAACTGCTCGACGACCTCGACGGCGCCATCCTCATCACCCCCACCGTGGCCCATGTCGCGCCGCCGTTGGCCGCGCTGGAAGCCGATGACGCGTTGTTCGTCAGCACCAACCTCGCCACCTTGCGCCTGACCATGCCCGGCAGCCTGCTCGACATGCCCGGCGTAAACGTGCCCAGCGGCCGCGATGCCCAGGGCCTGCCCACCGGGCTGCTGCTCAGCGCCCCCAGCGGCGAAGACGCTCGCCTGTTGCGCGCCGCGTTATCCGTTGAATTCGTACTGAATATTTAAGGAGACACACCATGGCTAAAGACATCCTCTGTGCATTTGGCGTCGACGTTGATGCCGTCGCCGGCTGGCTCGGTTCCTACGGCGGTGAAGACTCGCCGGACGACATCTCCCGCGGCCTGTTCGCCGGTGAAATCGGCGCGCCGCGCCTGCTCAAGCTGTTCGAGCGCTACGG
This sequence comes from Pseudomonas sp. Leaf59, assembly GCF_920984685.1. Classification (NCBI taxonomy): domain Bacteria; kingdom Pseudomonadati; phylum Pseudomonadota; class Gammaproteobacteria; order Pseudomonadales; family Pseudomonadaceae; genus Pseudomonas; species Pseudomonas sp. Leaf59. The sequence goes on from NZ_CAKLBR010000014.1 coordinate 132,015, forward strand.
CCTGCGCACCACCTGGTTCATCCCCGGCCACTCGATGGAAACCTTTCCCGCGCAAATGAAAGCGGTGGCCGACGCCGGCCATGAAATCGGCGTGCACGGCTACAGCCACGAAAACCCCATCGCGATGACCGCCGAGCAGGAAGAGATCGTGCTGGATAAATCCATCGAGTTGATCACCCAGGTCACCGGCAAACGCCCGACCGGCTACGTGGCGCCGTGGTGGGAATTCAGCAAGGTGACCAACGAGCTGCTGCTGAAAAAAGGCATCAAGTACGACCACAGCCTGATGCACAACGACTTCCATCCGTACTACGTGCGCAAGGGCGACAGCTGGACCAAGATCGACTACAGCCAGCACCCCGACACCTGGATGAAGCCCTTGGTGCGCGGCGAAGAAACCGACCTGGTGGAGATCCCCGCCAACTGGTACCTCGACGACCTGCCACCGATGATGTTCATCAAAAAAGCCCCCAACAGCCACGGCTTCGTCAACCCGCGTCACCTCGAAGAAATGTGGCGCGACCAGTTCGACTGGGTGTACCGCGAACACGAACACGCGGTGTTCACCATGACCATCCACCCCGACGTGTCCGGTCGCCCGCAAGTGCTGTTGATGCTCGAGCGCCTGATCGAACACATCCAGAGCCATGCCGGCGTGCGCTTCGTCACCTTCGACGAAATCGCCGACGACTTTATCCGCCGCCAACCCCGAACCTGATTTCACCCCACCCTTGAGGCGCGACCCATGTCCATCTACAACAAGCTTGACCTGACTGGCTGGAAACCCCGGCAACTGTCGTCCCAGGAAGTACGTTTCGCCACCTGGATCGCGTTTTTCGCCTGGGTGTTTGCGGTGTATGACTTCATCCTGTTCGGCACCTTGCTGCCGGAGATCGGCCGGCACTTTGGCTGGGGTGAAGTGGAGCAGGCGCAGATCGCGACCTGGGTCGCAGTGGGCACGGCGGTGGTGGCCTTTGCCATTGGCCCGGTGGTCGACAAGCTGGGCCGGCGCAAAGGCATCATCTTCACCGTGGCCGGCTCGGCCTTGTGCTCGGCGCTCACCGCCATCGGCGGGGCGTGGGGCAAGTCGCCGCTGATCCTGATCCGTTCGCTGGGCGGCCTGGGCTATGCCGAGGAAACCGTCAACGCCACCTACCTGAGCGAGCTGTATGGCGCCTCGCAGGATCCACGGCTGACCAAGCGCCGTGGCTTCATCTACAGCCTGGTGCAGGGCGGCTGGCCGGTGGGGGCGTTGATCGCGGCGGGATTGACCGCGCTGTTGCTGCCGATCATCGGCTGGCAGGGCTGCTTCGTCTTCGCGGCCATCCCGGCCGTCGTCATTGCGATCATGGCGCGCAAACTCAAGGAGAGTCCGCAGTTCCAGATTCACCAGCGCATCAGCCAATTGCGCAAAAGCGGCCAGGTGACCGAGGCGCAAAACGTCGCGGTGACCTACGGCGTGGACTATGACGAACACAGCAAGGCCGGCTTGAAAGCGGCTTTCCGGGGCCCGGCCCGTCGCGCCACTCTGGTGATCGGCGCCGCCTTGCTGCTCAACTGGGCGGCGATCCAGGTGTTCAGCGTGCTGGGCACCTCGGTGATTGTCAGCGTGCACCACATCTCGTTCGAGAACTCGCTGATCATCCTCGTGCTGTCCAACCTGGTGGGCTACTGCGGCTACCTCAGCCACGGCTGGATGGGCGACCGGATCGGTCGCCGCAACGTCATCGGCCTGGGCTGGATGCTCGGCGGGCTGTCGTTCGCCGGCATGCTGTTTGGTCCGAGCAATATGGCGATGGTGGTCGGGCTTTACAGCCTGGGTCTGTTCTTCCTGATCGGACCGTATTCGGCGGCGCTGTTCTTTATCAGTGAAAGTTTCCCCACCAGCATCCGCGCCACCGGCGGCGCAATCATCCACGCGATGGGCCCCATTGGTGCAGTGGTCGCAGGGTTTGGCGCCACGCAGGTGTTGTCCGCCGGCAGCGACTGGCAGACCGCCGCACTGTGGTTCGGCGCCGTGCCGTGCTTTTTGTCCGGTGTGCTGATGTTTGCCGCACGCCATGTGCGCCCGGAAACCGTTCAGTAAGGAGTGATCGATGAGTCGCAAAGTGGCTGTGATTACCGGTGCCGCCAGCGGCATCGGCCAGGCGCTCGCGGTGGCCTATGCGCGCCATGGCGTTGCGGTGGTCGGCGGGTATTACCCGGCCGACCCGCACGACCCGTGCATGACCGTGTCGCAGGTGGAGGGGGCCGGCGGCGAGTGCCTGATGCTGGCGTTGGACGTGGGCGACACCGCCTCGGTCGACGCCCTGGCCGAGCAGGCGGTGCAGCATTTCGGCCGCCTCGATTACGCGGTGGCCAATGCCGGCCTGCTGCGTCGCGCACCGTTGCTGGAAATGACCGATACGCTGTGGGACGAGATGCTCAATGTCGACCTGACAGGGGTGATGCGCACCTTTCGCGCGGCAACCCGCCACATGCAGGAAGGCGGCGCGCTGGTGGCGATTTCTTCGATTGCCGGCGGGGTGTATGGCTGGCAGGAGCACAGCCATTACGCCGCGGCCAAGGCGGGGGTGCCGGGGTTGTGTCGGTCGCTGGCGGTGGAATTGGCGCCGCTGGGCATTCGCTGCAATGCGGTGATTCCGGGGCTGATCGAGACGCCGCAGTCGCTGGACGCGAAGAACTCGCTGGGGCCGGAGGGTTTGGCCCGGGCGGCGCGGGCGATTCCGCTGGGGCGGGTCGGGCGCGCGGATGAAGTGGCGTCGCTGGTGCAGTTTCTCACCAGTGAGGCGTCGAGTTACCTGACCGGGCAAAGCATCGTCATCGACGGCGGTTTAACCGTGCGCTGGCCCGACTGAGGGATTTACTCTATCCAAGTGTGGGAGGGAGCAAGCCCCCTCCCACAGGGGACCTGTGTTTGTTTGAGGAGAATTTACATGCTCGCTCTGTCTAATCGCCGCGCCGTCATCACTGGCGCCGGCAGCGGCATCGGGGCCGCCATCGCGCGCGCTTATGCTGCCGCAGGCGCCCGTCTGCTGCTGGCCGACCGTAACGCCGCGAGCCTCGCTGAAACCGCGATCACCTGCCGCAACCTCGGCGCCGAAGTAGTCGAGTGCGTGGCCGATGTGGGCACCGTCGAAGGCGCCCAGGCCAGCGTCGACCGCTGCGTCGAACATTTCGGCGGCATCGATATTCTGGTCAACAACGCCGGCATGCTCACCCAGGCGCGCTGCGTCGACCTGTCCATCGAGCAGTGGAACGACATGCTGCGTGTCGACCTCACCAGTGTGTTCATCGCCAGCCAGCGCGCCTTGCCGCACATGCTTGCGCAGCGTTGGGGGCGGATCATCAACGTCGCTTCGCAGCTGGGCATCAAGGGCGGTGCCGAGTTGACCCACTACGCGGCAGCCAAGGCCGGGGTGATCGGCTTCACCAAGTCCCTGGCGCTGGAAGTGGCCAAGGACAACGTGCTGGTCAATGCCATCGCCCCGGGGCCGATTGAAACGCCGCTGGTGGGTGGCATCAGCGCCGACTGGAAACGCGCCAAGGCCGCCGAGCTGCCGCTGGGGCGCTTCGGCCTGGCCGACGAAGTGGCGCCCACCGCCGTGCTGCTGGCCAGCGAGCCGGGTGGCAATCTGTTCGTCGGCCAGACCCTCGGGCCGAACTCCGGCGATGTCATGCCATGAGCGGGGTGTAACCATGTGCGGACTCTGCGGATTGCTCGGCGAAGACCTGCACTGGAGCGACCCCCTGGGCGACGAAGTGCCCCGGCGCCGCGAACGCCTGCGCCGGATCGCGGCGATCAACCAGGTACTGGCGGTGTTCCGGCTCAAGGTCGAAGACTTCCAGGGCGCGTCGTACCTGCTGCTGGGGGCCACCGGCAAACAGGCATTGGCGAGCGGTCTGGATCAATTGTGGCAAGCGGCCGAGGCCATGCTCGGACGACCGCTGGACCCGCTTGATCCACGCCTGCTCGACCATCTGGAGTCAGCATGAGCATCGCCCTTAACGTCATCACCGGCTTTCTCGGCAGCGGCAAGACCACCTTGCTCACGCGCCTGCTGCAAGGTGAAAGCCTCGGCGACACCGCGTTGCTGATCAACGAATTCGGCGATGTGGGCATCGACCATCTGTTGGTGGAGGAAGTCGCGCCGGACACCGTGCTGCTGCCCAGTGGCTGCGTGTGCTGCTCGATTCGCGGCGAGTTGAAAGACGCGCTGCTGGGCCTGCTGCAACGTCGCGAGCGCGGGGACATTCCGCCGTTCAAACGGGTGATCCTGGAAACCACGGGCCTGGCCGACCCGGCGCCGATCCTCGCCACCCTGAACAACGACGTGCAACTGCGCGGGCGTTTTCATATTGGTTTGGTGATCACCCTGGTCGACGCCAGCCACGCCGCCCTGCAGGAACGCCTGCACCCGGAATGGCTGGCCCAGGTGGCGGCGGCCGACCGTCTGCTGCTGAGCAAGACCGACCTGGTGGACGACTGCGCGCCTTTGCGCGCGCACCTGCAGGCGCTCAATGCCGGCACGCCGATCCTCGACACCCACACGATCCACAGCGGCGACCAGTTGCTGCTCGGCGAAGGTCTGCGCAGCGCTGAACCGGCGCTGGAAGTGCGCCGCTGGCAACTGCATCAGGCCACCACCGTCACCCACGGCGACGCGCAAGTGTGCTGCCTCACGTTTGAACAGCCGCTCGACTGGGTCGGTTTCGGGGTGTGGTTATCGATGCTGCTAAGATGCCACGGCGAACGAATCCTCCGCGTCAAAGGACTGCTCAACGTGAACGCAAGCTCGGCCCCCATCGTCATTCATGGCGTGCAGCACTGCCTGCATGCCCCGGTGCACCTGCCCGCGTGGCCGGGCAGCGACCGCCAGTCGCGGCTGGTGTTCATCCTGCGCGGCCTCGACCCTGCGCAACTGCGGCGCTCCTTCGACGTGTTCTCGCGGCGTTTCGCGGCATGATCACCCTGCGCGTGCTCGGCACGTCGGTGACCCTGCTCGAATGTCTGCGAGTGAGGGCGGAGCAGGAGCTGGGTATTCGCCTGGTGTATCAGGTGCACGACGTCGCCCAGGCCCAGCGTATCGCGGTGATGCAGCCCGACAGCTACGACCTGTATGACCAGTGGTTCCACAACGTCGACTTCGTGTGGCCGGCGCGGGCGATCCAGCCTATCGATACGCGGCGCATCGCGCTGTGGCACGAGATCAACGACTTGCCCAAGCGCGGTCGGCTGTCGCCCAACGATCGCCTCGGCAGCGGCAGCGTACCCAGCGAGCGCCTGTTCGTGCAGCACGATGGCAGCCTGGGCAGCAGCGTGACCGAGCGTATCAGCATGCTCCCCCTGACCCATAACGCCGACAGTTTTGCCTACCGCCCCGAGCGCGTGCCCGAAGGGTTCAGTCACGGCAATGAAAGTTGGGGCTGGTTGCTCGACCCGGCGTGGGGCGCGCGCACCGCGCTGCAAAGCGATGCCGCCATCGGCGCGCTGGACGCGGCGCTGGCGATGCAGGGCGCGGGCCTGGCGCGCTTCAAGGACATCGGCAATATGAGCATTGAAGAGATCGATGTGCTGGCTGACATCCTCGTGCGCAAACAGAAGGCAGGGCACTTCGCGGCGTTCTGGTCTGACGATGAAGAGGCGGCGCAACTGATGCTCAGCCCGAATGTGGATATCCAGAGCCTGTGGTCGCCGACCCTGATGCGCCTGCATCGCGCCGGCGTGAAATACCGGCTGGCGGTGCCGCGTGAAGGCTATCGCGGGTGGTTCGGCGGTTTGTCGCTGTCGCGCCACGCCCAGGGGCCGGTGCTGGATGCGGCGTATGCGTACCTCAATTGGTGGTTGTCCGGCTGGCCGGGGGCAGTGATGGCACGGCAGGGTTATTACATTGGCAATCCGGCGCGCAGCCGTGATCATTTGAGCGCGGCGGAATGGGATTACTGGTATGCCGGCAAGCCCGCGCGCGAGGAGTTGCTGGGGAGTGACGGGCTGCCCCTGATCGAGGTGGGGGAGGTGCGTGATGGGGGGGCGTATGAGCAGCGTATGGGGCATATTGCGGTGTGGAATTCGGTGATGGATGAGCATAATTATCTGGTGCGGCGGTGGGGGGATGTGATGCGGGCTCGGTTGGCTTGATTGGGGGTATATCGGTTATTTGGGTGATGGCGGGTATGGGTTCCGCAGCGCGGCGGCCTTGGAGCCGACCGGGGTTGTCTGCCGTACGCCGTAAAATGTGGGAAGCTCCGCCACGTCTTCGACTTAGCGCTGTCGTGCAGCAAACTGGGACCTCTGTGGCGAGCGGGCTTGCCCTAATGCCGTTCAGTTAAGCGCAGATTCCCTGTGGTGAGCAGGCTTGTCCTGCGTTGGGCTGCGCAGCAGCCCCAGAGCCAGGCGCTGAGCCGTATCAGGTACACCGCGTTTTGCTTGATTGGGGGCGCTTCGCACCCCAACGCGGGGCAAGCCCGCTCGCCACAATAAGCCCACAAATTTTCCGTTCAGTTAAGCGCAGATT
>NZ_CAKLBR010000015.1:0-135512 GCF_920984685.1 Pseudomonas sp. Leaf59
AGCGGGCTTGCCCCGCGTTGGGGTGCGAAGCGCCCCCAATCGAGCAAAACGCGGTGTACCTGATACGGCTCAGCGCCTGGCTTTGGGGCTGCTGCGCAGCCCAACGCAGGGCAAGCCTGCTCGCCACAGGGAATCTGCGCTTAACTGAACGGCATTCGGGCTTGCGCCGCGTTGGGGTGCGAAGCGCCCCCAACAAGGAAAACACGGTGTACCTGACTGCTGGTTTTGGGGCTGCTGCGCAGCCCAACGCAGGGCAAGCCTGCTCGCCACAAGAATCTGCGTTTGACTGGGCGGCACTGGGGCTTGCCACAGGAGTGCGAACGCTCACAGCCCCACGCATTCCACTACAATGCCCGGACTCAATCGCAAGGCATTTTATGGACATCGAACTGGCTCGCACCTTTCTTGAAATTATCCGCTGCGGCAGCCTGGCGGCGGCGGCCGAGAAGCTGCACGTCACCCAGACGGCCATTACCGCGCGGGTCAAGAGTCTCGAGAGCCAGCTGGGCAGCACGTTGTTCATCCGTAACCGCGCCGGTGCGCGGTTGACTGCCGACGGCGAGGCCTTCGTGGTGTATGCCAACCAGTTGCTGCAGACCTGGGAGGCCGCGCGCCGCGACCTGCCATTGCCCGAAGGCTATCGCAACATGCTGCACATCGGCGGCGAGGTCAGCCTGTGCAACCCGCTCATGCTTGGCTGGGCCCAGGCCCTGCGCGAACACATTCCCGGGCACGCACTGCGCACCGAAATCGGCGAAGGCCAGCACCTGCTGCGCCAACTGGAACTGGGCGTGCTCGACGCCGCGCTGGTGTTCCAGCCGCAGTACTGGCCGGGGTTGCAGGTGGAGCAGGTGCTCGAAGAAAAACTGATTCTGGTGCAATTGGTGAGCAAGCCGGCGCCTTACGTGTATATCGATTGGGGCCCGGGCTTTCGCCAGCAGCACGACGCCGCCCTGCCCGACAAGGCCCGCGCGGCGTTGAGTTTCAATGTGGGGCCGCTGGCCTTGCAGTACATTCTGGAGAATGGCGGCGCGGGGTATTTCCGCACGCGCGTGGTGCAAAGCTACCTGGACAGCGGCGTGATGCAGCGTGTGCCCAAGGCACCGGAGTTCAGCTTTCCGACTTACCTGGTGTACGCGCGGGCGCGGGACTCGGCCGTGTTGCAGCAGGCACTGGCACTGCTGCGCGAGGTGGTCAGGGCGGAAAGTGACTGGTCACAGCGCTGGGACCCGCTGATCTGAATCCCCCTGTGTCAACTCAGAAATCGACCGTGGCCGACAACAGATAGGTGCGCGGCGTCGAGAGGGTCAAACCCGGCTCGCTGTCATCCGAGGCACCGGCCGAGCTCCAGTAGCGCTTGTCGGCCACGTTCTCCACGTTTGCGCGCAGGGTGATGTGCTTGTCATCCACCTTGAAGGCGTAACGCGCGCCAACATCGATGCGGTTCCAGGCATCGATCTGCTTGACGTTGGCCTGGTCCAGGTACTGGGAGCTGGAATAGATGCCGCGGCTGGTCAGGGTCAGGCCTTCGAGGGTCGGTACATCCCACTCTGCACCCAGATTGACGTTGTACTTGGGCGTTGCCGGCGCGCGGTTACCGTCGAAGGTGCCGTTGGTGGTGTGGGTCAATTCGCTGTCGATGTACATCACGCCGCCGAGCAGACGCAAGCCCTTGAGCGGCTCGCCAAACAGGCTCAGCTCAACCCCATCGTTCTGCCGCTTGCCATTGGGGCCGAACACCCGCGAGCCGGCATTGGTTTCGTAGGCCGGTTGCTTGATGCGGAATACCGCCGCCGTCACAGCGAAGGCTCCGGCATCGTACTTGGCGCCCACCTCAACCTGACGACTGATAAAGGGCGGGAAGATTTCATCTTCGTTGATCGAGGTGGACGGCGCGATCTTGCCCTGGCTCAAGCCTTCCATGTAGTTGGCGTACAGCGAGAGGGTGTCGGTGGCCTTGAACAGCACGCCGCCCGAGGGTGAGATCTTTTCTTCGTCGTAGGCGGTGGCGCCTTTGACGTTGTCGGTCCAGTCGTCGACCTTCACGCGCTGCCAGCGTGCGCCCAGGGTCAGCAGCAGGCGGTCGTCAAAAAAGCCCAGGGTGTCGGACAACGCCAGGCCACTGAACGTGTTTTCGGTATACACCTTGGAGTCAAAACGCGTCGGCCGCGAAGGCGTCGGGGTTTGCACGGGGTTGTAGAGGTTGCTCGGCGGGGCCGCGTAGCGCGCGCCGCCGTTTTCAAAGTCCATGTAGAAGTAGCTGGCCGCGAGGTTGACCTCATGGCTCACCGGCCCGCTGTGAAACCAGCTGCGCACGCCGGCGGTGGCGGTGCGCACATTTTCGTCACGGGTAAAATCACGCGGCTGCACACTGAAATCGCCGGCGTTATTGCTGACCGACACCGCATGGCGCAGGAAGTCGTGGTTACTCTTGCGCGCGCCGACCCCGCCGTACAGCATCACATTGTCGCTGAGGTCGAACTCACCATTGAACGTGCCGAAGGTGTCGTTGGTGCTGGCCTTGCTCCAGGACTGCGCGTAGTTGCGGCGCACATCGCTGGCGCTTGGCACCCAGGCATTGGCGGCCACCTGCACACGCTCCTGAGGCGCGTCGGTGTCCCGCGCGGTGCGGCCGATGTCTGTCGAGAGACGCAGGCGCTCGCCGCGAAAATCCAGGCCGAGCACGGCCATCTCGCGGTCGACGCTCTGGTGGTCCCACTCGGTGTCGCCGGCCTGCTTCACGCCGTTGAAACGAATGCCGAACTTATTGTCCTCGCCGAACCGGCGGCCAATATCCACCGCCCCGCCCGCCTGGCTGCCCGAAGCCCAGGTGCCGGTAAACGAATTGATATCCTTGTCGGTCGCCCGCTTGGGCACCACGTTGATGCCGCCACCCACACTGCCGCGCGGCGAGATGCCGTTGATCAACTGGCTCGGGCCCTTGAGGATGTCGACGCGGTCGGCCATTTCCATGTCAATCGTGTATGTCGGCAATACGCCGTACAGGCCGTTGTAGGACACATCACTGTTGAACAGGCTGAAACCGCGAATGGTGAACTGCTCATACCGCCCACCCGCCGGGTTGGTGGTGCGCACTGAAGGGTCGCTGGCAATCAGGTCGCCCAGCGTGCGCGCCTGCTGATTCTTGACCGCCTCCTGGGTGTAGGTGGTCATGCTGAAGGGCGTTTCCATGAAGTCCCGCGCGCCCAACAACCCCTGCGAGCCCCGGCGCGCAACCTGCCCACCGGCGTAGGCATCACCGCCCGCCAGGTCGTTGGTGGCGAGGATAGACGTCGGCGCCAGTTGCAGGCTGCTGCCTTCGGGCGCCGGCACCAGCATGAACGCCTGCTCGCCCATCGGCTGCAACTGCAGGCCGGAACCTTGCAACAGACGGGCAAAGCCCTCCTCCACAGCATATTCGCCCGTCAGGCCGCTGCTGTTGCGACCGCTGACCAGCGCCGGGTCCACCGACAGATTGACGCCAGCCAGGCCGGCAAATCGGGTCAGCGCGGCGCTCAGGCTCCCGGCGGGTACCTGATAGCTGCGGCGTGTGGTGTCTTCGGCGTAGCTGAGTGAAACGAACAGCGGGCTGACGCTGAGGCTCAGCATCAGGCTCAAACGAAACAAAGGGCGCAAGCGCGGGGGCAAAACGGCGGACATGGGAAGGCTCTCGATTTTGTTCACTTACCGGGTATGACAGGTGAAGTGAAAAAAAGGGACAGGCGCAGGCGCAATACCAGAGTCCATCGAAAACAGGTGCTGGGGAACATTCAGTGGAACAGCTCGTCAATTGGCTAGCCGCTCTGTGGGCAAGACCGCACTGCAACGTTCATCCACGCGGCGTACTGTCAAAAACCGCTACAGAGAACCTGCTCCCACCCCGACCATTACTGGAGACGCTATGAACAAGTCCTGCCTCTTTCTGCTCGCCCTGTCAGTCCCCGCCATGAGCTGGGCCGGCGATGCCTTGCCCGACTTGCCCGCAGTAACACAGTCGTTATTGGCCGGAAAGTCCGTCTCCGTGGTACTTGACCTGGGGCTCTGCAAACCGGGATCGAGCGACGTAGAGCCCACCAAAACCCGCGGTGGGCTGCGTATTGACGCCTTTCGCGTGACCGAAGACGGCACCCTGGCATTCGCCGACGATCATTTCAGTGTGAACCGTGACGGCAAGCCTATTAATCAATTTTTGCGCTATCGGGTGCACCCGGATGGCAGCGGCGAGTTCAGCATGACGATATTCTCGGTGCCTGATTACCGGCAGATTGATAAAACGCTCACGTATCAATGCGGTATTGGCAAGGGTTTGAGGTTTTTTGCGGGGGGTTGAATTCAGGAGGGTTGAGAGTGCGCTGGCAGCATCGGACCAGCCCGCTCTCAATCAAACGCTACCCTCGCGCTCGATGACAAGTATTCGAGCTTCGCCAAGAGGGTGAGCAACGTGCTCACAACCGATACCCGCAAAAAACACATCCCCCGCCGACAGCACAGCAATGTGTTCAATACCTAGCTCGCGATAGTGCATTTCGACGACGCCGTCCAGAACCGCAAATACTTCCTCGCCATCGTTCACATGCCACTTGTAAGGCTGATCCGTCCAATGAAGACGCACCGTCGTGCCGTGCATGTTTGCAATATCCAGTGCACCCCATGCGCGAGCAGCGGTGAACTCTTTACTCCGGATTACCTTCAATTGTTTTGTCCCTGGTGGCTGAGTTGAAGTTGCCTATCACGCATTCTTTGGCTTGAAGAGACCGTAGCATTTCCGGTATCGAAATCTCTTAAAGAGTAACGTTGTCAAAATGCATCGTCGGTGCTGAAAATTAACGCTTCAGAGCATCGCATTGAGCACGTAGATTCCTGTCGGAGATCGAACCGCAACCACCGTTATTGGTTTTCGCGTTACGCTGATAGCGCTGATCACTGTCGCTGATGCTATTGCAGCTAATCCCGCTGGTTTCCACGTTACAGGCATAACGCAGGTCGTTCGCTAAGATCGAGTTGCAACTACCATGGCCTTGCTTGGCTCTGCAGTAAGCGCGCTGGCCATGTCATTCTCTGGATTCTCAGATGATTCAGTTATACGAATACGGCGAAGCGCTGAGCATCAAGGGTGGCAACAGCCGAGAACCCAGCGCCCTTTTTGAAGCACATGTTATGGACAAAATTCTTCATAGCATCAGACGGATCGATGGTTTCGAGGTTAAGTCCGTCAACAGTTGACCTAGAGAATGCAACACTCAGAATCGGCTGCTCCTCCATATGACCTGTCGAGCTGTTGAGCACATTGTCCAGAGCGGTGACGATGACCAAATCATCCGGCAGGATTGCCAACAACTCTCGACCTACTCGCAGCGCGCAGCTGCACACGTAGTCCTGATGGAGTTCGTTGAACCGACCAATTGGCATAGCTTTGGTCGACAACTTGCCGCTTTTGAGTAGAGATTTGATTTCGGTAGGAATCACGTCGGAGCCATGGATAGCGACTTTGGCTTCTAGGACACCACCGTCATGAACAATCATCTGAATAGCTGAGCCGAGGTGTGATATTTCTGCAAACGACTCGAAAGCTTCGATGGCATCTAGCTTGGCCTGACGGTCACCATCAAGGATACGGATCGCAATGCCCCTCTCCTCTGCCCACTCGGTATGGGCAGTTTTCCATTCATCAAGCTGAGCCTGATATCGCCTTTCGTCTTCCGCCTGCGCGGCGCCAATCTTGCTTTTCAGGGCTGCACGCTGACGAGCCTCTAGCTTGAAGAGCCTAGCCCAGAAATTGGGGTGATATGTAGCGGCCGCGTGCGTAGCTTCTTGTTCAAGAGTACCGCTCTTGAGTGGCTGTCTAGGTTCAGGATTGGAGAGAAGTCGTTTCCATTTCACAGCCTCAGCACACTCCTTGTGCATTGAAAGGATGATATCTATGTGATTTTCGTACACCTCAACTTCATACGCTGCTTGTTCCAGCGCTTCCATCTTTGCGTACTCTTTCTGTCGCTTTTCAAGTTCACGCTGACGGCGATGAGCGTTACGCTCTGATCGCCGCGCAGACGCTTGCAGCGAACGTACAGTCCCTTTCCAACCCATCACGACTCTCCATAACGCCCATATGATGGCACGTTAAAATAACTCTTGGCGTTGACTGAATCACCTACGCATTTCGTTACCGAAACATCAGCTAGCCCATAAGGAATGCATTTGTACTCCACGCTTCTCAGAGCGAGGGCGCGTTCAGTTTCCCAGAAGTAAGAGGACCTTGACGGCCCCCTTGTTTACCCCGCCATTTGACGTACGGCTCTCTCAATCCGCTGGCGTCCCGCATGAGCAAGCTTGCTTACACCAGCTTTCCGGCAAGCCTCATCCAGCATGTCCATGATGAGCTTCTGTTGCTCGCCGTTAAAGGTTACGACCCCCACGGTCCGCCCGCTTTCGCGGAAGGCCGGAGACTGTAGGCGGGCAACCAAATCAGCAACTAAATATCTTGCTTCAATTAAGTTTGTTCGCGACCCACCCTTGTCATATACACCCGGGACTGGGCATAACCGTACTGCTTTGTCGGCCGTAAACGGTGATGGGAAGGTCACCAGCTTCGACTGGTAGTATCGCTGGTTCGAGAAAGCGATCAGACTTTCGTGGCGGCTACGGTAGTGCCAGTTCAGATTACGCATTGGCAAATTGGCACTGATGCACTCGTCCAGAATACTCTCGAGATCAGCCTCTACATCCTCATCTTCAGCGGTCGACTCAGCTCGGTTAAAGAACGAAGTCGGAGGGAGCTGTTTGGGGTCGCCCACCATCAGGGACATCCTTGATAGCATGACCAACTTTGTTCCAAATGGATGCGATATCCAGACCGGAGTCGTCCCGAGGCAGCTCCTGCTCCAGTGAACCCAAGCCCAGTTCAAAGTCTTGACGCAGCATCTCGATCAGAGTCGGGTTAAAACGAGGCTCATCATCGTGCAGCACCATGGTGAATCCAGAACGCGCACTCTTACGCTCCAAAGTGACAGGAACCAAGACCAGTGGCGCTTTGTACTTCTGCCCGGCCCTATCCTCACGCGTCCAGCTTAGAAAACCGATGGCCAGGAAAAGCGTGTTGGAGCCACCTTCCTGCAAAGCAGTACGAGCGCTTCGATATAACTCGGTTAATCGGACATCCATTTCGGCAGACGTCAGCGCAACGAATACTTCCCTACGTTTGAGAGCATCTTCAGCATGACGGCGGCGAACATCTTCTCGCTCACGCTGCTCATAGAGTGCGCGCTCACGCGGATCTGCGCCATCCATTAGGTCAGGCCTGGTAAGCAGCTTTAGAGACTGTCCACTTGCAAGAATGTCCTCAAGAGCACCAGGATCAGGAGATTCAAGCTTCAGCGCTCGCTTACCCATTTTGAAATTGAGCAAGTTATTTCGAAGCGACAGATCCAGAAGCTTTCGCTGCCATCGGCCGAGGCGATCTGCTGGGTCGAGCTTAGACAGATCCTCAACCTGTGCCTTAATATTGTCATCGGAGATGCCGATCCCGTCCTCCACAAGAATCGATGGGGCTTCATCAGACTCAGCAACGGCGACGCGTGTAATCTGAGCCTCTGAGCTGGCGAGCGGTTTGATACGTTGCAAACGGGCGCGACGGATATCTAGCAGCATCTCGAAAACACTTTCAGCATCTTCGGCTACCTGTTTCGTGCCCATCTCTACCGCATAAGAGAATGGCGGTATCGAGGCGTGGGTTATGAGAGTGGTCTCAAACAGCACGAGCTCCTGAAGCTTCACCCGCTTACGTACTGCAGTGACATCATCCACCACGGCAGTCGTGAACTCTTCTGGCTTAAGCCACAAACCAGCAAAGGCATGACCATGGGTGAATACGATCACAGGGTTAAGACCGATCTGCTCCAATGCTGCACAGAAAAGCAGAGTCAGATCGAGACAAGTAGCCAACCCGGAGTCAGCAATCTGACTGGGGCTACGAATCTTCTGTCCTGATTGTTCAAAGCTAGCCGGCGGCAACGCATAGTCGAGCTTCATGCGCGCCACAGCGCCCCACACTGCCGACGCCAACTGCCAAGCTCTTTTGGGGCCACCCTCATATCCATCAAGTGCCGACGGCTTATCGCTAAGACGAAGCAACTCGGCCGCCTGTTTGAGCAACCGCTCAACCGCTGCATCATTCGGCTGAACAAAAGCCGCAGTCATATCTGGTATATGCCGCAATCCGCCCCACTGGTTTCTGGGCAAAAGGTCTACAACCTGTTCAAGCCGAGCGACTTCCTTGCGACCGCTCTCCGCCTCCTTGTCATCGGCTTCGAGGACAAACGTAAAGGTCGACATTTCTGACTCTGTCAGGCGACTCAACAACGGGCCGTCCAAGACAAGATCAAGCCCAGGTATGACCCGGAAGCTATCTGCAGCGATCTCGTCGATCCGCCAAATCTTGGACTTAAATACCTCGGGGGCCGAGCTAAGCGTAAGAGTGGCATTGACGAAACGATTACTCGTTTCGTTCGAGATACGAAGCTCTCGAATCACAGGGATAGCGTTCTGGAAATCTGCAAGATTTAGCTTTGCTACCAAGGTGGCAAGGACCTTTACTTCCTTAGGCGGGGCTTCTTCTTGGGGTGTGAGGGGCTGAACGATATCGTCCATGCGCAACAATCCTTGTCGTTATGCTCAAGGGAGTGCCGAAACTGAACGGCCAGGGAGCCCCTCTTGAGCTGATGGCGGGATGATATCTCTTATAGCGACAGCCGTAATGTGCCTTTGGTCGTCACTGATTTCTCAGCCCATCATCGAACGTCACATACTACGACCGACACAGCTCAATATCGAAAAAGGATCGAAGTGCACTGGGCAAACTCCGATAGTGGTATCACATCGAAATGTCCATCAAGAGCCGGGCGTTTTGTGGGGTAAAAACACCTGCAAACAAAAAAGGGGTCGCGAGATAAAATCTCGCAACCCCTTGAATTATATGGTCGGGACGGAGTGATTCGAACACTCGACCCCTAGCACCCCATGCTAGTGCGCTACCGGACTGCGCTACGCCCCGACTAGGCGTGTTACTGGGTTTGCTTCGCAACGAAGCGATCAGGAATATACCGCAAGCTTTTGAAATGTGGAAGTATTTTAAAAGCTCAATTCACTTCTTCAGCACCACCAGCACATCTTCGAGTTCGGAGATCATCTGGCGGATCAGTTGCTTGTATTGGGTGGTGTCGTCTTTGGCCTCATCACCGGACATGCGCTGACGCGCGCCGCTGATGGTGAACCCCTGGTCGTACAGCAACGCGCGGATCTGTCGGATCATCAGCACGTCCTGGCGCTGATAATACCGACGGTTCCCGGTGCGTTTGACGGGGTTGAGTTGAGGAAACTCCTGCTCCCAATAGCGCAGCACGTGCGGTTTGACCGCACACAGCTCGCTGACCTCACCAATGGTGAAGTAGCGTTTGCCCGGGATGACGGGTAGCTCGTCGTTATGACTTGGTTCCAGCATAAGCCTCAACTCGGGCCTTTAACTTCTGCCCTGGACGAAAGGTGACCACACGGCGAGCCGTGATCGGGATTTCTTCTCCCGTTTTTGGATTGCGGCCAGGACGCTGGCGTTTGTCCCGCAGGTCAAAATTGCCGAAACCGGACAATTTGACCTGTTCGTTGTCTTCCAGAGCGTGCCTGATTTCTTCAAAAAACAGCTCGACCAATTCCTTGGCCTCGCGCTTGTTCAGACCCAGCTCTTCGTACAGACGTTCCGCCATCTCAGCTTTCGTCAAAGCCCCCATACGTCACTTCCTTAACGTGGCGTTTAACCTTTGTTCAAGCGAGGTGAGGATATTTTGTGTCGTGGTATTCACCTCATCGTCGTTAAGAGTGCGCGATGGATGCTGCCAGGTCAAGCCGACGGCGAGGCTTTTTCTATGCGGATCAATGCCTTTACCCTGATAGACGTCAAATAGCCTGAGGTCTGTCAGCCATTCCCCTGCATTTTCACGGATTACGTCCAGAACAGCAGTGGCAGCAACCTCACGATCGGCAATCAGGGCC
Organism: Pseudomonas sp. Leaf59; assembly: GCF_920984685.1. Taxonomy (NCBI): domain Bacteria; kingdom Pseudomonadati; phylum Pseudomonadota; class Gammaproteobacteria; order Pseudomonadales; family Pseudomonadaceae; genus Pseudomonas; species Pseudomonas sp. Leaf59. The sequence goes on from NZ_CAKLBR010000015.1 coordinate 10,039, forward strand.
AGGTCGCGGCGCACTTCAGGAAAGCGCGACAACTCGCTGAATTTCGGCATTTTGCCCGCAGCGACTTCCGCCAGAACCAGTTCAAAAACGAACACCGCACGGTCCAGCCCCAGGTTTTTCGACAGCTCGGGGTGAATCGCGCCAACAAAGCCTACCAGGCGACCGTCGCGCTCAATGCGCGCTGTCTGGCCCGGGTGCAGCGCGGGATGACTGCCCGGCACAAACGTGAAGGCATCCAATGCACCGGCAAAGCCCAGCACCGCTTCCACGTCAGCCTTGACGTCGAAGAAGTCTACGGGATCGCGGCCCTGAGCCCAGCCTTCCGGCAAACGGCTGCCGCAGACCACGCCAGCCAACATAGGCTCTTGCTTCAGGTCGCCCAACTGACCGACAAAACGCAGGCCGCTTTCGAACATGCGCACGCGGTCTTGCTGGCGATTGAGGTTGTGGGAAAGCGCTTTGACCAAGCCTGGCCACAGCGATGAACGCATGGCCGCCATGTCATTGGAGATTGGGTTAGCCAGCAACAGCGGCTCGACGCCTGGGTTGAACAGCTCGAACTGCCGGGGATCGATGAAACTGTAGGTCACCGCTTCCTGATAACCACGGGCTACCAGCAGACGACGCAGCTCAGGCAGGTGCGCGCGCGCTTCGGCCTTGGGTTGCGGTGCCAGGCGAGCCTGTGGGTAACGAACCGGCAGGCGGTTGTAGCCGTACAGGCGAGCCAGCTCTTCGATCAAATCGACTTCGAGACTGATATCGAAGCGATGGCTTGGCACATCAACGTGCCACTGCCCTTCCCCGCTGGCCGAAATGCCCAGCCCCAGGGCCGACAGTAATTGCTCGATTTCAGCAGGCGCGATCACCAGGCCAAGCATTTGCTCGACACTTTTGGCACGCAGGGTAATAGGCGCAACGGACGGCAGGTGCTGCTCGCTGACCACTTCGGTGATCGGGCCGGCTTCGCCGCCAGTGATTTCCAGCAGCAGGCCAGTAGCGCGCTCCATGGCTTCACGGGCCAGTTGCCAGTCCACACCGCGCTCGTAACGGTGCGAGGCGTCGGTGTGCAGACCGTAGGAACGGGCCTTGCCGGCGATGGCGATCTGATCGAAAAACGCGCTTTCGAGGAACACATCGCGCGTGGTTGCGGATACACCGCTGTGCTCACCCCCCATCACACCGGCAATGGCCAGCGCTCGGGAATGGTCGGCGATCACCAGGGTATCGGCACGCAGGCTGACTTCCTGGCCATCGAGCAACACCAGCTTCTCGCCTTCTTCGGCCATACGCACGCGGATGCCGCCGTTGATTTCGGCAAGATCGAAAGCGTGCAGCGGTTGGCCCAGCTCCAGCATCACGTAGTTGGTGATGTCGACTGCGGCGTCAATGCTGCGCACGTCGGCGCGACGCAGGCGCTCGACCATCCACAGCGGGGTTGGCCTGGCCAGGTCGACGTTACGGATAACCCGGCCCAGGTAACGCGGGCAGGCATTGGGGGCCAGCACTTCAACCGGGCGCACTTCGTCGTGCACTGCTGGCACGGCGGTGACTACCGGGCGGGTAACCGGGGCGTTGTACAGCGCGCCCACTTCACGGGCCAGGCCCGCCAGGGACAGGCAGTCGCCACGGTTCGGGGTCAGGTCGACCTCGATGCTGGCGTCTTCCAATTCGAGATAAACGCGAACGTCCTGACCCACGGGCGCATCCGCCGGCAGCTCCATCAGGCCGTCATTGCCCTCACCGATTTGCAGCTCGGCCTGGGAGCACAGCATGCCGTTGGATTCGACACCGCGCAGCTTGGCCTTCTTGATCTTGAAGTCGCCCGGCAGCTCGGCACCGATCATGGCAAACGGGATCTTCAAACCCGGACGCACGTTGGGCGCTCCGCACACGACCTGAAAGGTCTCGGCGCCGTTGCTGACCTGGCACACTCGCAATTTGTCGGCATCCGGGTGCTGCTCGGTGCTCAGCACCTCACCCACCACCAAGCCGCTGAAAATACCGGCGGCCGGCGTCACGCTATCGACCTCAAGACCGGCCATCGACAGACGAGCAACCAGCTCGTCGCGATCTACCTGCGGGCTTACCCAGCCACGCAGCCATTGCTCACTGAATTTCATCCTGCTCTCCTAAAGATTCGTTACGACTAGCGAAATTGCGCGAGGAACCGCAAGTCGTTGTCGAAGAACAGACGCAAGTCGTTCACGCCGTAACGCAGCATGGCCAGACGCTCAACGCCCATGCCGAAGGCAAAGCCCGAGAACTCTTCCGGGTCGATCCCGGACATGCGCAGCACATTGGGGTGCACCATGCCGCAGCCCATCACTTCCAGCCAACCGGTCTGCTTGCAGACACGGCAGCCTTTGCCGCTGCACATCACGCATTCCATGTCGACCTCAGCGGACGGCTCGGTGAACGGGAAGAAGGATGGACGGAAACGCACGGCCAGTTCCTTCTCGAAGAACACCCGCAGGAATTCTTCGATGGTGCCCTTGAGGTCGGCGAAGTTGATGTCGCGGTCAACCAGCAGTCCTTCGACCTGGTGGAACATCGGCGAGTGGGTGATATCGGAGTCGCTGCGGTACACGCGGCCAGGGCAGACGATGCGGATCGGCGGCTTGTTCGCTTCCATGGTGCGCACCTGTACCGGCGAGGTATGGGTGCGCAACAGCATGTTGGCATTGAAGTAGAAGGTGTCGTGCATCGACCGGGCCGGGTGATGGCCTGGGATGTTGAGCGCCTCGAAGTTGTGATAGTCGTCTTCGACCTCAGGGCCTTCGGCGATGCCGTAGCCGATGTGGGTGAAGAACTGTTCGATACGTTCCAGAGTCCGGGTGATCGGGTGCAGACCGCCCGACGCCTGGCCACGGCCAGGCAAGGTCACGTCAATGGACTCGGCCGCGAGCCTGGCCGCAAGATCGGCCTCCTCGAGCGACGCCTTGCGCGCATTGAGAACCTCGGTGACGCGCTCCTTGGCAACGTTGATCAGCGCACCGACTTGCGGACGCTCCTCTGCCGGCAAATTCCCCAGGGTCTTCATCACCTGAGTCAATTCACCCTTTTTGCCAAGGTAGTGAACCCGGATTTGCTCCAGGGCATTGATATCTTCAGCGCTATGCACAGCCTCAAGAGCTTGGGCAACGAGCGCGTCCAGGTTTTCCATGTACAGACTCCAGATACAAAATAGGGGAAGAGCTTGAAGGCTCTTCCCCTATTTATGACGTTTACCACCCTGGGCTGCAGGAGCAACCCAGAGTGACTGTCGGGGGTACTTAAGCCAAGGTGGCTTTAGCTTTCTCGACAATCGCAGCAAACACCGCTTTTTCGTTCACGGCCAGTTCAGCCAGAACCTTACGGTCGATTTCGATGGACGCTTTTTTCAGGCCAGCGATGAAACGGCTGTAGGACAGACCGTTAACACGAGCACCAGCATTGATACGAGCGATCCACAGAGCGCGGAACTGACGTTTTTTCTGACGACGGTCGCGGTAGGCGTATTGGCCTGCCTTGATTACCGCTTGCTTGGCAACACGGAATACGCGTGAACGCGCGCCGTAGTAGCCTTTAGCAAGTTTCAGAATTTTTTTGTGACGCTTACGGGCCATGACGCCACGCTTAACACGAGCCATGAGTTACTTCCTCTATTCTTGATCCAAAATTAACGAAGGCGCAGCATGCGCTCGACTTTTGCCACGTCAGACGGATGCAGCAAGCTGCTACCGCGCAGTTGACGCTTACGCTTGGTCGACATTTTGGTCAGAATGTGGCTCTTGAAAGCGTGCTTGTGCTTGATACCGTTAGCAGTTTTCAGAAACCGCTTAGCAGCACCACTTTTAGTCTTCATCTTTGGCATGTTCGGATACTCCGCATTCAGTTGATAAACATAATCAGAAGGCCTGCCGTGCCCTGTTGATTACTTCTTCTTTTTCGGGGCGATGACCATGATCAGCTGGCGTCCTTCCATCTTAGGATGCTGTTCGACCGAACCGTACTCGAGCAGGTCAGCTTCAACCCGCTTGAGGAGTTCCATCCCCAGCTCCTGGTGGGCCATCTCACGGCCGCGGAATCGCAAGGATACCTTGGCCCTGTCCCCATCACTCAGGAAACGTACCAGGTTGCGCAGTTTTACCTGGTAATCCCCTTCCTCCGTCCCTGGACGAAACTTGATTTCTTTTACTTGAATCTGCTTCTGGTTCTTCTTCGCCGCGGCAACCTGCTTCTTCTTCTCGAAGATCGACTTGCCGTAGTCCATCACCCGGCATACGGGTGGGATTGCATCGGCGGAGATTTCCACCAGGTCCAATTTGGACTCTTCTGCAATACGAAGCGCTTCATCAATCGAGACGATGCCAATCTGCTCGCCGTCAGCGCCAATTAACCGAACCTCGCGTGCCGAGATATTCTCGTTGATCGGGGCTTTCGGTGCAGCTCGTTTATCTTGTCTCATTTCACGCTTAATAATAATTACTCCGAATCTGGGCGACCACGCCGGGAAACCGCTTGCGCGAGGAACTCAGCGAACTGGGCGACGGGCATCGAGCCCAGGTCAGCACCTTCGCGAGTACGCACAGCGACAGTCTGCATCTCGACTTCCCTATCTCCAATAACCAAAAGATAGGGAACCTTGAGCAAGGTATGCTCGCGGATTTTAAAGCCGATCTTTTCATTTCTCAAGTCGGACTTGGCACGAAATCCGCTTTCGTTGAGAGTTTTTTCAACCTCAGCGGCAAAATCTGCCTGTTTATCAGTGATATTCATGATCACTGCCTGAGTCGGAGCCAGCCACGCGGGGAATGCACCCTCGTAGTGCTCGATCAGGATACCGACGAACCGCTCGAACGAGCCGAGGATCGCCCGGTGCAGCATAACCGGGTGTTTACGGCTGTTGTCTTCGGAGACATATTCGGCTCCCAGACGGATCGGCAGGTTAAAATCGAGCTGCAGGGTACCACACTGCCAGACGCGACCAAGGCAATCTTTCAGCGAGAACTCGATCTTCGGACCGTAGAACGCGCCCTCCCCTGGCTGCAGGTCGTACGCAAGGCCCGCACTGTCGAGCGCTGCGGCGAGTGCAGATTCAGCGCGATCCCACAGCTCATCGGAGCCAACGCGTTTTTCCGGACGAGTGGACAGCTTCATTTCGACTTCGGTAAAGCCGAAATCGCGATACACGTCCATGGTCAGCTTGATAAAGGCGGCGGATTCGGCCTGCATCTGCTCTTCGGTGCAGAAGATATGCGCGTCGTCCTGAGTAAAGCCACGAACACGCATAATGCCGTGCAGCGCACCCGATGGCTCGTTACGGTGACAGGCACCGAACTCGGCCAGACGCAGCGGCAACTCGCGGTAGCTCTTCAGGCCCTGATTGAACACCTGCACGTGGCACGGGCAGTTCATCGGCTTGATGGCGTAGTCGCGGTTTTCCGACTGCGTGGTGAACATGTTGTCGCCGTAGTTGGCCCAGTGCCCGGATTTTTCCCACAGGCTACGATCAACGACCTGCGGCGTCTTGACCTCCAGGTAACCGTTGTCGCGCTGAACCTTGCGCATGTACTGCTCGAGCACCTGGTACAAGGTCCAGCCGTTCGGATGCCAGAACACCATACCCGGCGCTTCTTCCTGCAGGTGGAACAGGTTCAGGCGCTTGCCGATCTTGCGGTGATCGCGCTTCTCGGCTTCCTCGATGCGCTGGATGTAGGCGGCCAGCTGCTTCTTGTCAGCCCAGGCCGTGCCGTAGATCCGCTGCAACTGCTCATTTTTTGCGTCGCCGCGCCAGTAGGCACCGGACAGCTTGGTCAACTTGAACGACTTGAGAAAGCGCGTGTTCGGCACGTGCGGGCCACGGCACATGTCGACATATTCTTCGTGGTAATACAGGCCCATGGCCTGCTCGTCCGGCATGTCTTCCACCAGACGCAGCTTGTAGTCTTCGCCGCGGGCGGTGAACACATCGATCACTTCAGCGCGCGGCGTGACCTTCTTGATCACGTCGTAGTCCTTCTCGATCAGCGCGTGCATGCGCTGCTCGATGGCCGCCAGGTCATCCGGCGTAAAAGGACGCTCGTAGGCGATATCGTAATAGAAGCCTTCATCGATGACCGGCCCGATCACCATCTTCGCGGTTGGATACAGTTGCTTGACCGCATGGCCAATCAAATGCGCGCAGGAGTGGCGAATAATCTCCAGCCCCTCCTGGTCCTTGGGCGTGATGATCTGCAGGCTCGCGTCGCCAGTGATCAGGTCACTGGCGTCCACGAGTTTGCCGTCGACCTTGCCGGCCACGGTGGCCTTGGCCAGGCCCGCGCCGATGGATGCGGCGACCTCGGCTACGGAAACCGAATGATCGAATGAACGTTGACTGCCGTCGGGTAGAGTAATAGTTGGCATGGCGCCTCCTCTCCTAGTGGTGACCCCTACCAAAGGTCACGTGGGTTGGGATGAGCCAGTACAAGATCCAATACCAGGCCGTTCAGTGATGAACGCCTGCCTTACAGCGGCAGGAGCCTTTCGGCCAACCGATAATCGAACCAGAGTGACTGGATTGAGCTGAAAAGAAACATGGCAAGGCGGCCAATGGCACACCCCGAAATAGCCAGGCGACAGATGCTAGCACAGATGAACGGTCATCGCGCCGGCGACGTGTCTGTTAAGGCAGTTTCCAGCCTTTATGGTCGCCAAAGTGAACTTGGGCTATACGACAGGCCTCAAACCCACCGAGAATCGCCGTTCGTCCTCGACCCAAAGGAGCATCCCATGATGCGTTTTACTTCGACCCTCGCTATCGCTGCCACCCTGAGCCTGCTGTCCCTCGGTGCTCAGGCTGCCGCCCCTTCAAACTGGCCAGCCGGTGCCCGCGAAGCCTTCGTTCAAGACTGCAGCGCCGCCGCCAGCCAGAACGTGGACGCCAAGACCGCCAAAGATCACTGCGATTGTGGCGCCAACAAGATCAACGCCGAGTTGAGCACTGCCGAAATCAAAGAGCTCATGACCAACCAGAACGCCAGCCCGGAGCTTAAAAACAAAGCCGTGGCCGCTATTTCGTCCTGCAAAGTCGTGAAGAAAAAGTAACAACGAAACGCCTTCAGGCGCCTGTTTTGCTGAAAAAACAGCCTGAAAACTGCCTTTTCTCACAAATTACGCAGCTTTTACGGCTTTTTTTATCAGCTGATATTACTGGCGCAAGCCCCGTAGATCGGGGCTTTCAGCCGATCATTGCGCTAAACGCAACGCTATTGATTAGCAAACAATGCCTTGGGGGGGCTCCCAAGCCGAACATTTCGACTATGATAGCCCGGTGTGCCCAGTTGGCCTGAGCAGCACAGCACTACTGAAAATATAAGTTTCTTGGAGATACACCATGTCTAATCGCCAAACCGGCACCGTTAAATGGTTCAACGATGAAAAAGGCTTCGGCTTCATCACTCCTCAAGGTGGCGGTGACGACCTGTTCGTACACTTCAAAGCTATCGAAAGCGACGGTTTCAAAAGCCTGAAAGAAGGCCAAACCGTTTCCTTCGTGGCTGAGAAAGGCCAAAAGGGTATGCAAGCTGCACAGGTTCGCGGCGAGTAATTCTCCGCTGAGCTAAAAAAACCCCGTCCATGTGACGGGGTTTTTTATGGGCGCTGCAAAAGCCTGGTGAACCTCAGCCGCAATTGACGCGCGTGATGACCAGATTGTCATCGGTATTCAGGTTCAGGCGGTCGGAGCGGTATTCCAGCGTGATCATATCGCTGGGCTTGAGGATTCGAGCGTTCTGCGCACCGGCGCGGGTGCGGGCCTGATCCAGCAACTGCGGGGAGGCTTTCTGGCCAACTGCAAATTCAGCAGCCTTCGACTCACAGCGGGTATGACCGGAATCGGCTACTGCGGCGTCTTTGCCTGGCTCAGAGGCACCCGGGGTGCTGCAACCCGCCAGTGCGAGTGCCGCCAACAAAGAACCGAATGATGCGAGCTTCCAAGGCATGAAGCCTCCTATGAAAAAAGTGGACAGAGATTGTGCGACAGCCGTCAGACCGATTGGTTTCAAGACGTAAAACGTGCGCAGACAAGTCTGCCTGACTCAGCACCGGCATTCGCTCCGTCAATCGTCACCAGATATGAATGCGCTCAGTAGATATCGATGTAGTCAAACGCCGGCACCGGCCAGTTCTGTTTCAACGCGTTGAAAATCTGCATGACCCAGACCTCATCACTGGCGGCCACGTTGCCCACATAACCAGAGCCTTTGGCCCAGGTTTCCAGGCGAAACAGCAGGCCCTCGATCTCGACACCGCCCACGGCCTTGCCGGAGGAAATGTACGCGATCCCTTCTTTGCTCACGCGCAATTGCGTGTGTTCGTCATCGCTGGCACTGGCGAGCAATTGGCGCACCGCCGCCGGCGTCAGGTTATCGGGACTGTTCAAGTCGATCTGCACGCGGTGTTCCCCGTTGATTCAAAGGGAGGACAGTGTCGCACAGCCTTACCTTTTGCCAAGCGCTTCATGCCTAAGTCGCAGTGCCAAATGCTGCGCAAAATGGTTAACTGCGTCCGCAAGAGCCGCGTTCCAGCGCACTGCCCCCGTTTTTCCGACCCGTGAGCCCCGACCATGAGCACCGTTATTCTCCAAGCCGACATCAAAGCCAAATGGCCTCAGGGACAAAGCTCCTACAGCCCCGGAAGCCCGGAAGAATTGGCGATCATTGGTATCGACCTGCTGGTCAAGGAACTGGGCACACAAGCCGCGCAGGCCTTCATCAGCCAGGTATTCGAGAAATACCCGGCTGATCACACAGGGGCGCACGACCCCGAGCGCGAATAAGGCCCGGCCGGCGGGCGCCGACCGGCCAACCTTATTTCAGACGGGACAGACGTTCAGTCAGTAAGTCGAAAAAGCCCTGGGCGTCGCCGTTTTCAACCCAGAATGCATTTTTCGGTTGTTTCAGGCCGTCATACCAATCGACGACTGTCTGGCCGAAGGTAGGACCCTCGCGGCTGTCCACGACCACATTCACCTCACGGCCACTGAACAGCGAAGGCTTGAGCAGGTAGGCAACGACAGTGGCGTCGTGCACCGGACCACCCGGAATACCGTAGTGCTCCATATCGCCCTTGACGTATTCATTGAGAATGTCGCTCACGATTTTGCTGGCGTTGTTGTTGATGTCGGCGATCTTTTTCAGGCGAGCCTCACTGGTCAGCACCTTGTGAGTCACGTCCAGGGGCAGATAGGTCAGCTTGACGCCACTTTTGAGCACGATCTCTGCCGCTATCGGGTCGGCAAACAGGTTGAATTCGGCCACCGGCGTGATGTTGCCACCATTGAAGTGCGCGCCGCCCATCACCACCACTTCCTTGATGCCCTGGGTGATTTCCGGGTCCTGGGTCAATGCCAGCGCCAGGTTGGTCTGCGGGCCGAGCATGGCGATCGTGATGCTGTGTGGCTTGGCAGCACGCAGGGTCTTGATCAGGTAATCCACGGCGTCGCCTTCTGCGAGGCCCTTTTTCGGCTCATGCACGGTGACGCCGGAAATACCTTCCTTACCATGGATGTTCTCGGCATAGATCGGCGTGCGCAGCAGCGGCTTTGGCGCACCGGCATACACCGGGATATCCTCGCGCCCTGCCCACTCACGCGCCAGACGCGCGTTGCGGGAGGTCTTGTCCAGACGCACGTTGCCGGCCACGGTGGTCAGCGCACGAATGCTCAACTCATCCGGCGATGCCATGGCGAACAGCAAGGCCACGACATCGTCGGCACCCGGGTCGGTGTCGATGATCAGGTCGATTTTTTCCGCCGCCTGGGCGCTTGCAGCAGTGAGCGCGGACAAAAGCAGAACACTCCGGAACAGGTTTTTCAGGGTCGGGAGACTACGTTGCATAAAACACTCCTTGTCGTTGGGAAACTCTAGAACGTGACGCCGGACACCAGCGCGATATTGCAATAAGGCTGGCACTCACCGGTGCGCACCACCGCGCGCGCCGAGCGGCTCAGTTGCTTGAACTGATCGTGGCTGAGCAGGCGTCGCTCACCCAGCGCGGCCTGCGCGGTCAGGCTGTCGAGGTCGGCCAGCGCAGCCGGCTGCTTGAGCAGGATTTCTTCGGCCAGCACATGGCTCTCCACCTGCATCTCGCTCAGCACGATGCGCAGGGTACTGATGAAATCGGGGATGCCCTGGGTCAGCGCAAGGTCGATCAACTCGACGCCCGGCGGCACCGGCAAACCCGCGTCACCGATGACCAGAATGTCACCGTGGCCAAGGGAGGCGATCACACGGGACAGGGCAATATTGAGCAAAGGGGTCTTTTTCATGAGGGCACAAAACCTTGAACGTCGTTTAGCGTGGGAATGGAAGGTTGCGCACCGTCACGCGTGACCGACAACGCCGCAGCAACCTGGCCAAAGCGAATGGCCTGGGTTTCGGATTTGCCATTGACCAGCGCCGCAGCAAAACCACCGACAAAGGTGTCGCCGGCCGCAGTGGTGTCGACCGCCTTGACCTTCGGCGCCGCCAAGTGCTCGAAGCGCTCGCCATCGGCGAACAATGCCCCCTCGGCGCCCAGGGTAATGATGACCTTGTCTGCACCGGCCTTGATCAGTTGCGTCGCCGCCAGTCTGGCGCTGTCGAGGGAGTCAACGGTCACACCGCTCAGTGCGCTGGCTTCGCTTTCGTTGGGGATCAGGTAATCGATCGAGGCGTACCACTCGGTCGGCAGCGGGCCGCTGGCCGGCGCCGGGTTGAGAATCACTGTCTTACCCAGCTCGCGGCCACGTTTGAGCGTGTAGCCCACCGTGTCCATCGGCACTTCAAGCTGGCAGACAATCACTTCGCCAGCCTGCAACACGGCATCCACCGCCTGCATCGCGGCCGGCGTCAACTCACCGTTGCTGCCGGCGACGATGACGATCGCGTTCTGGCTGCTGTCATCCACCACGATCAACGCCACCCCGCTGGAGCCATCCACCGTGCTGACGGCCTGGCAGTCGATACCCTCGACCAGCAGCGCATCGCGCAATTGATCGCCATAGGCGTCAGTGCCCACGCAGCCAATCATGGCCACCTCCGCCCCAAGGCGCGCGGACGCGACGGCCTGGTTGGCGCCCTTGCCGCCCGGCACAGTCGAAAATGACTGACCGATCAGCGTTTCGCCGGCACGCGGCAAGCGACTGGCGCGGGTGACCAGGTCCATGTTCAAACTGCCTACTACCACTACTTTTGCTGGCATACATCAGTACTCATCAATTCGGTTCAGCGGTATTGCGCGAACGCACCAGCGACCGGCGCCGTCGACTCACGCAACACAATGCTCGGCGTCACGATACGTTGATCGATCGGCAGTTGGGGGGTAGCAATTCGTCGCAGTAACAGTTCGGCCGCCGTTTCGCCCAACTGCACGATCGATTGCCCGACCGTGGTCAATGCCGGGTAGACGTAGCGGCCCATTTGTATGTCATCAAAACCGATCACCGAAAGCTCGGCCGGCACCCGAATATTGCGTTCCGCGGCTGCACGCAACACGCCGAAACCAATCATGTCGTTGCTGGCGAAAATCGCGCTGGGCGGGTTCCCGGACAACAACTTCACGGCGGCGGCGTAACCGCCGGTGCTGGTGAAATCGCTTTCCTCTGTGCGGCCCGGCGCAACGTCCACCCCTGCCTCGTCGAGCGCACGGTGATAGCCCGCCAGGCGCATTTGCGCGACGCGGGTGTGACTGGGCCCGCCAATGCAGGCGATGTCGCGATGGCCCAGTTCAAGCAAATGCCGAGTCGCGAGGTAAGCGCCCTCTTCGTGGTCAATGCGCACCAGGTCGACATCTATGCCGTCCAGCGCGCGGTCGACAATGACCATGGGGGTGCGCACCGCACTCAGGCCAGCCGCCAGGCCACTGTCGTCGCCGCCTACCGAGGTGACGATCAAGCCGTCGATGCGCTTTTCCAGCAGCACCCGCAGGTAGCTGCGTTGCTTGGCAGCGTTGTCATCGGAGTTGCACAGAATCACGCAATAACCGTTACGTTCGCAGTAATCCTCGATACCGCGGGCCAGCTCGGCGAAGTACGGGTTGAGGCTGTTGGGCACCAGCAGACCGATGGTGGCGGTCGTCTTGGCCTTGAGCGAGCGCGCGACGGCGCTCGGTACGTAGTCGAGCTGTTTGATCGCCGCCTCGACCTTGATGCGCACAGGCTCGCTGACCGGGCGTGTCTTGTTCACCACATGGGACACCGTGGTGTAGGAAATACCCGCAAGCGCTGCCACATCCTTGATCGTTGCCATGGTTCAGCCTCGCCGACTGGCGCGCTGGCTGCGGTAAGTGTCGAGGACCACCGCAATCACGATCACGGCACCGGTGATGATGCGTTTGGTGGGTTCCGTGGCACCGATCTGCGCCAGGCCTGCGGCCAGCACCGAAATAATCAACACGCCAAAGAACGTACTGATCACCGAACCGCGCCCGCCCATCAGGCTGGTGCCGCCGATCACTACCGCCGCGATCACTTGCAGCTCCAGGCCGGAACCGGCGTTCGGGTCGGCCGCTTCCAGACGCGATATCTGAAACAACGCCGCCACACCGGCGAGCAGGCCCATCAGGCTGAACACCAGGATTTTATAGGGCTTGGGATTGATACCGGCCAGGCGCACAGCTTCTTCGTTGGTGCCGATGCCGATCAGGTAGCGACCGAAGACCGTGCGGGTCAGCACCAGTTGGGCAACGATGATCACCAGCAAGGCAATGATGAACGACGGCGAAATACCGAAGGCAATCGGGTTCGACAGCCAGGCGAACGAGTCACCAATGTAGGCCGTACGCGAACCGGTCATCTGGTACGCCACGCCGCGTGCCATTTCCAGCACGCCGAGCGACACAATAAAGGACGGAATGCGCCAGGCCACGGTGATCGAACCGGTGATGGTGCCGGCCAATGCGGCGCAACCCATGCCCAGCACAGCGGCCGGCAACACGCTCCAGCCCCAGCTCAGGATAGCCACGCTGACCGCCGACGCGGCCAATGCCAGCACTGAGCCCACCGACAGGTCGATGCCGCCGATGATCAGGATGAAGGTCATGCCCACTGCCAGCACCATCAGGTCGGGGATCTGGTTGGCCAGGGTGCTGAAGGTGTCGTAGGACAGGAAGTGATCGCTGAGTACCGAGAACAGCGCGATCATCGCCAGCAAGGCACCCGCCAGTCCGAGGTAAGTGCCGAGGCCGTAGAAGTTGCCGCCAGTCTTGCCGGGGGAAGTTGTGGTTTTCATGGGGTATCCCTAAGCACTGCGTCGTTGAGCAGCGCATCACGTTTCTGATAGCCGGCAAACGCGGCGGCGAGCAATTCGTCCTGGGTCCAGCTGTCGCGCTCGAAGGTCTCGATCAGGCGACCGGCGGACAGTACGCCGATGCGGTCGCAGATCAGCATCAGCTCACGCAGGTCACTGGACACTACCACCAGCGCTTTGCCCTGACGGGTCAACTCGCCGAGCAAGGCATAAATGTCGAACTTGGCACCGACGTCGATACCGCGGGTGGGCTCATCGAACAGCATCACCTGGCAGTCGCGCTCCAGCCAGCGGCCGATCACGACTTTCTGCTGGTTGCCGCCGGACAGTTCCGAGACCAATTGCGCCGGGCTGGAACTGCGAATTCGCATGGCGTCGATCTGACGCTTGGCCAGGGCGGTTTCATCGCGGCTGTTGACCACCCCGCCGCCGGAAATTTCCGGCATATTGCCCAAGGCGATATTCGCGCTGATCGACTGGGTCAGCAGCAGGCCCTCGCCTTTGCGGTCTTCGGTGATCAGGGCGATACCGTGCCCCACTGCGTCGACCGGCGAGCGAATGCTCACTACCTTTGCCGGCGAACCCAGGGCGACGGTACCGCTGTCGGCCAGGTCTGCACCGAAGATAAGACGCAGCAGTTCAGTGCGGCCGGCGCCGATCAGGCCGGAAATGCCATAGATCTCGCCGGCGCGTACCTCAAAGGACACATCGCGAACCTTGTCCGACCGTGTCAGGCCTTTGAGCGTCAAGGCCGGGCCGCCAATGGTGCGCGGGCCCAGGTCAATCTGTTCGCCCAGCTCCCGGCCGACCATCAAGGTGACCAGTTGCTCGCTGTTGTAATTGGCCATCGGTTCGGCACACACCAGCTTGCCATCGCGCAATACCGCAATGCGCTGGGCGACGCGGGCCAGTTCTTCGAGCCGGTGTGAAATATAAATGATCGCCACGCCCCGAGCCTGCAGACGGGTGATCTGTTCAAACAGCATCTCGACTTCTCGGGCCGTGAGCATCGCCGTGGGTTCGTCGAGAATCAGTACGTGGCAGTCGCCGATCAGGTTGCGGGCAATCTCGACCATCTGCTGATGGCCAATACCCAGACTGCCGACCAGCGTGTCCGGGTCGATCGCGTCCAGGCCGACCTGCGCCATGGCTTCAATCGCGGCTTTACGCAGTTGCTTGCGGTTGATCCAGCCACCGTGGCTGGGCAGGTTATGCAGGAACAGGTTCTCGGCCACGGTCAGGGTCGGCAGCAGGTTGAGCTCCTGCATGACCATCCGCACACCCAGCGCTTCGGCCTGGGTACGGCTGCCTGGTTGGTAATCCTGGCCGTTGAACTGCATCTGCCCGGTGGTGGGCGTGACCAGCCCGCCGATGATCTTCGACAAGGTGCTTTTGCCTGCGCCGTTCTCGCCGGTAAGCGCCAGCACTTCCCCGCGATTGAGCGTCAGCGTGATGTCGGACAGCACCGGTTGGGCATAGGTCTTGCCGATACCGCTGACCGAAAGGACAGCCGCCTGGGCGGAAGGTGACATAGGAAAATCTCCAGGCGCCCGCTCAGGACAAGCGGGCGCTGTTGGGTGCTGCCGGGATTACTTCTTGAGGACGAGTTCGACCGGGGTTTCGATCACGCCGTCCTTGGCATCGACTGTTTCACCCTTGACCAGCTTGAGCGCGTTCTGCAGACCGAAAACGGCTTGCTGAGCGGCAGCCTGGTCGGCCGTTGCGAGGACGCGGCCATCCTGCAGCATCGGCTTGATGGCTTCGATATTGTCATAGCCCACCACCAGCACCTTGCCGGCCTTGCCTGCCGCACGAACTGCGGACACAGCACCGAGGGCCATGTTGTCGTTACCGGCCAGCAGCGCCTTGAGGTCCGGGTATTCGCTCAACATGGCCGATGCCACTTTCTGGCCCTGGTCGATTTCCCAGTTGCCCGATTGTGTGGAAACGATCTTCATGCCGGCAGCGTCCATCGCGTCCTTGAAGCCTGCGGTGCGCTGCTGGGCATTGGTGGTGGTCGGTACGCCTTCGATAATGCCGACCTTGTCACCCGAAGCCAGTTGCTTGGCCAGGTAATCACCCACCAGCTTGGCGCCCTTGCGGTTGTCCGGGCCTACGAATGGAATGTTCAGGTTTTTGCTTTTCAGTACGTCCGGGTCGAGACGGTTGTCGATGTTGACGATCTTGATGCCGGCATCGGAGGCTTTCTTCAGCACGGTGACCAGCGCCTTGGAGTCGGCGGGGGCGATAACGATGGCGTTGACCTTGGCGAGGATCATCTGGTTGACGATATCGATCTGGGCGCTGGTGTCGGTCTCGTTCTTGATACCGTTGGTGATCATGTCAAAGTCGGCGGCATGCTCTTTCTGATAGGCCTTGGCGCCCTCCTGCATGGTCACGAAAAATTCGTTGGCGAGAGACTTCATCACCAGGCCGACCTTGGGTTTGGCGGCGGCGTCATCGGCGAATGCAGAGGAGAGAGGCAGAGCAGCGGATGCGGCAGCAAGCACAGCGACAGCGAGAAGACGTGCAGCGAATGGCAGCTTCATGGGTTCACTCCGATCTTATGATTATTGTAAGCAACGCTTGCAACGAAATATCTCGCAAACGTTTGCGTTAATCGAACTATGAGAACCTTGTCGAGATTTGTCAACGCCGGAAAAGTGCCTTTCATTCAACCCTCCAGCACGCGACGTTGCGGTTCGTCTGCTCTGCCCTTTAAACCTCGCCTGCGCCAGCTCGTTCTTTAACACGACAGGCTGCTGCTTGCCCGTCGCTCAGCACACGGCAGCAGACGCCGGGTATTGTCGGACAACCGAACGCGCTATCGCCCAATTGTTCGGAAAGCCGGACAGACACGCTGTTCCCCAACCCAAAAATTCAAAAATAGTTGTTTTAAATCAAAAAGTTAATTTATGTCGCCTAGCAAAATCAGGCTGGTACAAATCCTGCTCTTCCCCTGCACCTCGACGCGCTCAGAGACGTCCGAGGGTTCTAGATGAACCTGCAACAGCACTCATCAAAAACCAGAGAGAAAAATAATGAAATCTGCATTGAAAACTTTTGTCCCGGGCGCTTTGGCCCTCCTGCTGCTGTTCCCCGTTGCCGCCCAGGCAAAGGAAGTCGAGACCAACACCAAACTCTCCAACGTAGTGATTCTCGCCACCGGCGGCACCATTGCTGGCGCCGGCGCCAGTGCGGCCAACAGTGCCACCTACCAGGCGGCCAAAGTCGGCATCGAACAACTGATAGCAGGCGTTCCTGAGCTTAGTCAGATTGCCAATGTTCGCGGTGAACAAGTGATGCAAATTGCATCTGAGAGCATCAACAACGACAACCTGTTGCAGCTGGGCCGACGCGTCGCGGAACTGGCCGACAGCAAGGACGTCGACGGCATCGTGATCACCCATGGCACCGACACCCTGGAAGAGACCGCCTACTTCCTCAATCTGGTCGAAAAGACCGACAAACCTATCGTGGTGGTCGGCTCGATGCGTCCAGGCACTGCCATGTCGGCCGATGGCATGCTCAATCTGTACAACGCCGTTGCCGTGGCAAGCAGCAAAGAAGCACGCGGCAAAGGTGTGCTGGTGACGATGAACGACGAAATTCAGTCGGGGCGCGATGTCAGCAAGATGATCAACATCAAGACTGAAGCGTTCAAGAGTCCGTGGGGCCCGCTGGGCATGGTGGTTGAAGGCAAATCCTACTGGTTCCGCCTGCCTGCCAAGCGCCACACCATGGATTCGGAATTCGATATCAAGACCATCAAAAGCCTGCCGGATGTGGAAATTGCCTACGGCTACGGCAACGTGAGCGATACCGCCTACAAGGCCCTGGCTCAGGCCGGCGCCAAAGCCATCATCCACGCTGGCACTGGCAATGGCTCGGTGTCGTCCAAAGTGGTTCCCGCGCTGGTGGAATTGCGCAAGCAGGGCGTGCAGATCATCCGCTCCTCCCACGTCAACGCCGGCGGCATGGTGCTGCGCAACGCCGAACAGCCTGACGACAAATACGATTGGGTTGCCGCCCTGGACCTGAACCCGCAGAAAGCGCGGATTCTGGCGATGGTGGCGCTGACCCGGACCCAGGACAGCAAGGAACTGCAACGGATATTCTGGGAATATTGATTCCTGACGCTACCCTGCAGGAGCGAGTTTGCTCGCTCCTGCACCAAGCACCGTAAATTACCGTCAGACGGACCTCTCGGATGTTAAGCAGTTGCGAAATTGCCTACAGTTAAATACTGTATGTGTGTACAGCTTATTAAGGAATACTCCGTGGCAAAGTCCTCTCCCGCCGTTGCAACAGCGCCGGACGCCTATCAGCAACTGGCCGTTCGCGTGCAAAAAATCATCAATTCGACCAATGCGCAAAGAGCCAAGGCAGCTTTGATCTTCCGCCTGCCGGAAGAACCTGAGGATGAATGGGCACGTTTGCTGGAGGAAATCGCGGAAAACGACAACGTCACCCTCGCCTATCGGGACGATGGCGGTGTGCAGATTTTCTGGGTTGTGCCGAAGGAAGATTGATTCAATGAGTGTCCGTTTTATTGCTGTCTGTTGCCTTTTATTCGCTATCACCGCCCACGCCCAGGCACCCCGAACGTTCAGTGAAGCCAAGAAAGTCGCCTGGAAACTCTACGCTCCGCAATCCACCGAGTTCTATTGCGGCTGCAAATACACCGGCAACCGTGTCGACCTGAAAGCCTGCGGTTACATCCCGCGCAAAAATGCCAGTCGCGCCGCACGTATCGAGTGGGAGCACATCGTTCCTGCCTGGCAGATCGGGCATCAGCGCCAGTGCTGGCAAAACGGCGGGCGCAAGAACTGTACGCGCCATGACGCTGTGTTCCAACGCGCCGAGGCGGACCTGCATAACCTGGTGCCGAGTATCGGTGAGGTCAATGGTGATCGTAACAACTTCAGTTTTGGCTGGTTGCCGGTGCAGAACGGGCAATACGGCTCATGCCTGACCCAGGTCGACTTCAAGGCGAAGAAGGTCATGCCACGACCGTCGATTCGCGGCATGATTGCTCGAACCTATTTTTATATGAGTAAACAATACGGGTTGCGCCTGTCGAAGCAGGACCGGCAGCTGTATGAAGCCTGGAACAAGACCTATCCGGTACAAACCTGGGAGCGCCAGCGTAACCAGACCGTTGCCTGTGTAATGGGGCGCGGCAATGCGTTTGTCGGCCCGGTGAACCTGAAAGCCTGCGGCTGAAACTGGGCGGGAGCCCGCCCAATTGGCGTTACTGCGCCGCCTTGTGCTCGATGATTTCCGACACGGTATCGGTTTTCTTGGCGCGGGCCATTTTCTCCGCGAGCAATGCCTGCCTGGCTTCAGCTTCAGCCTTGCTGGCGAACGGCCCGAGCAGCACCTCGTCCTTGCCGTCCACCTTGACGATATAAAAACTGAAACCATGCTCCAGCAACCAGGCTGTCAGGTCGGTGATCGCCTGTAACTTGTGGTCTGGCGGGCCTACGCGCAGGTCCCATTCCTGGGCGGCAATCGCACCGCTCTGCGGTTGGCTCTGGCTCGCGGCAGCTCTGGCCTTGGGCGCCTCGACAGGCTTACCCTCACCGCAACCGGCCAATGCCACCACCGCCATTGCCATCGCTACTTTACGCACTGCCCTGCTCCTTTAAGGAAAAGAGGCAACTTTATCATCCACTGTCTATTCTGGCCTTCATAAACCTTGGCTTAAACAATGCGAATGATGTATCGCAGACCTGTATGATGCCGCCATGGGAATTAATGTCGCCTCTATGCGTCCTAAAAGAGGCAGTCACAGGGAAGCGCTTAGCAGTAAGCTACACACATCCGACACCTGCCCTGTCTGAAACATGTGTCCTTAAAAGTAATCAAGGAGAAGTCCATGCTGATACTCACCCGCAAAGTTGGTGAAAGCATAAACATCGGTGATGACATTACGATCACCATTCTGGGCGTCAGCGGCCAGCAAGTAAGAATCGGCATCAATGCTCCCAAAGACGTTGCCGTGCATCGTGAAGAGATCTATAAGCGCATCCAGGAAGGCCTTACCGCTCCGGAAAAAAACCAGACGCCTTGAAGCGCACTCAGTAGCCAGCCTTTTCGTTCACTGTCACGGCTGGCGAAGACCCATTCCATTCAATCGCGCTTTTTTCATGCTCCTGCTCTCGTCTTCGCCGAAGATGAAACTGTTCCCATGCCCGGAACTTGTTGCGCGATCCCCAGCCCAACTCCTGATAGTACTCACTACTGCCCAAGCAAACTCGGGAGCCTGTCGATGAGGTATTCCTCAACGAAACACTTTGCCCTCCATTCCTGGATGATTGTCCTGCTGATCGGACTGGTCTTCGTGGGTGTGGAATTTGGCTTGAGGTTCGAAGTGGCTGGCGCCGATGCCCCTTCGTGGCTGGATCTGGCATTGCTGCTGGGCGCTTATCTATTCGTGTTTTGCCTCAAGCCACTTCAGAAGACAGTGCAACGCAAGTTGTGCCAGCACGCCATTCAACGTGCGCGGCAAAAATCTGCAGGTTGAGAGCTATCTGATCGCCGGTATTTACAGCCATGCAACAGCGCCTATGCTTGGGTTTGCACGGTCAGTAAAGGGCGCTGAAACAGATGGAAACGCTCAATAAATCCCAAATCGAAGCCGCACTGGCAGCCCGTCTGCCCAGCTATCGGATCACCTGCACGCTGCATGCCGATGGCACGCTTTCAGCCATGCTCAGCAGTCCCGAAACCGACCACTTCGCGATTACCGGCATCGTCCGCGCTCACTACAATGGCGAGCAAGCCATTGCCCGTCTTGCCAATGAGATACTCAGAGAAATGGTGCTTTCGCGTCAGGGATTGAAAAACAGCCGGCTGCACACGCCACCCGATCATTCCGACAGTGTGAAAGGCCTAGACCGATAATCGACTCGATCTTCTCGTATCAACTCGCCAGGCTCCGCAGGTAAAGCAAACCCTCACTGTCACGTTGAACGTGAATGTGCTCATAGCCATCGATGCAGGCGTGCGCCGTCACCATTGGCGTGAGGTGGGTCGAGGTCACGACCATCACGTCCGCTCCCGCTGCCTCCCCGGCTCGAATTCCGACCGTCGCATCCTCGAAAACCAGGCAATCCTTGACGGGTACGCCAAGTCGTTGCGCTCCCAATACGTAGCAAGCAGGGTCCGGTTTACCTCGGGCGACATCCTCCGCCGTCACCAGCACAGCCGGCGGGGCAATACCCGCGGCGTGCAGGCGCCGCAATGCCAACGCTCTGGGCGCAGACGTGACCAGCGCCCATTGATCACCCGGCAGGCCATTGAGGAACTCAACTGCGCCAGGTATCGCCACAACACCGTCGACATCATCGAGTTCGGCCTGGGTTATCCATTGTGCCTCCACGTCGGGATCCACACCGGGCAGCGCCTGGCGCGTGATCGTATCGATTGCACGCGCGCCATGGATCGTCTTCAGGAACGCCGCCACATCCAGACCGTGACGTTCGGCCCAGGTACTCCACACCCGCTCTGCGGCGGCGATGGAGTTAAGCAAGGTCCCGTCCATATCGAACAGAAAGGCGCGGTACGGTCGTGCAGGTAAAGCTGAACCTTGGATGGACACTGCGTGGCTTCCTCTTGAGCTGTAGGCGTAATCGGCCCGATGCAATCTACGGCCCAGCCTGACGCTTGTAAACGTCATCGGCACTGCGGGCCTTTCATTACGAACTTGTCATCGTCCTGTTGGCCGTCTGTTCGGATCGCCTGGTTACTGTGAACTCACTGCCAGGCCCGGCAGCCGACTTCTGAGAGAGGAACCAACATGAAACGATTTGCCGCAGGTTTTGCCGCTTTGCTCGTCACCGCTTCGGTGTTCGCAGCCGAGCCCGCCTCAGATACAAGGGTAATCCACGATAAAACCGGCTTCTTCGTGCATCTGGATATCGCCAGGCAACTGTCGAGCAGCGACACGTATGGCCAGTGCGGCATCGTGCCCGCGCAATTGCGCTACCTCGATCACCAGAACCGCGAACACGTGCTGGACTATAAGGTGCAAGCCATCGGTTGCCCCAGTGAGAATTGATCACGCTAAACTGGCGCCACCTACTGAAACAGGGCAACTCCCATGAACATCCTCGTCGTCGAAGACGAACCCAAGGCCGGTAATTATCTGCTCAACGGCTTGCAGGAACTGGGTTATTCCGTGAGCCTCGCGCGCGATGGTGTGGACGGCTTGCACCAGGCGCTGGAAACGCCGTTCGACGTCATAGTGCTGGATGTGATGATGCCGAAAATGAATGGCTGGGAGGTACTGCGGCGCCTGCGCACGGAAGCGGACACGCCCGTGCTGTTTCTCACCGCCCGCGACGACATCGCAGACCGCATCAAAGGGCTGGAACTGGGCGCCGATGACTACCTGATCAAGCCTTTCTCGTTCGCCGAACTGGTCGCACGCCTGCGCACGCTGACCCGGCGAGGCCCGAGCCGCGAAGAAGAACAGCTGAACATCGCCGATCTGCAGATAGACGTGCTAAAACGCCGCGTCACCCGCGCCGGCACGCGGATCACCCTGACCAATAAGGAGTTCGCCCTGCTGCACCTGTTTGCCACCCACCCCGGCCAGGTACTGTCGCGCTCGCTGATCGCCTCGCGGGTGTGGGACATGAATTTCGACAGCGACACCAATGTGGTCGACGTGGCCGTGCGGCGCCTGCGTTTGAAAATCGACGACCCTTTCCAGCTCAAACTGATTCACAGCGTGCGTGGCATTGGCTACCGCTTCGATACCCAGCCATGAGCCGCCGCCCTTACTCCCTCACGCTACGCCTGGCGTTGATCTTTGCCCTGCTCGCCTTCGCCCTGTTGACCTCCCTTGGCGTAGCACTTTACCGCGAGCTGGAACAGGAACTGGTGCGCCGCGACGACGCTGCGCTGATATCGCGGGTCGATCAACTGCGCAACCTGCTCAACGACAGCAACACCCTGGACCTGATCCGCACCAAACCGGAGTTGTTCCAGAATATGCTGGGCAATCGCGAATCGGTGCTGAGCATTGCCGCACCAGGGCAAAAACCGCTGCTGCTGGTAAACCCCGCGAACATCGAGCTGCCTCCCGTCAATCCGGTGCCCAAAGACCACATCCTCACATTGAGCGACGTACAACACCTCCCGGGAATCAATGGCGTACCCTTTTCAACCGTCGCCGCCTCCATCGACTCCGGCGACCTGGGCAGCCTGCAAGTGACCAGCGGGCGCCTGATGACCGAGCGCACCGCCGTGCTCGCCAGTTACCGGTTGAGCGTCTATATCCTGGCCAGTATCGCGGCGCTCATCCTCGCCGTGGTGGGCTACATACTGGTGCGCCGTGGGCTGCTGCCCTTGCGGCGTCTGGCCCGGCATGCGCACGGCATCGGCGTGAGCAACCTGGCCGAACGCCTCGACGGTCGTGGTGCCCCCAGGGAATTGCTGCCAATGATCGAGTCGTTCAATACCATGCTGGAGCGTCTGGCCAAGGGCTTCGTGCAACTGGGCCAGGTGTCCACCGACATGGCCCATGAACTGCGCACACCGATCAACAACCTGCTGGGAGAAACCCAGGTCGCCCTGCAACAGGACCGCAGCATCGAGAGCTACCAGCAACTGCTCGCATCCAATGTCGAAGAGCTGGAACGCCTGGCGCGGATGCTCGACAACATGCTGTTCCTGGCCCGCACCGATCCCGCCAGTGCCCTGCGCCAACGACAGGAATTGAGCGCAGCCGATGAAGTACAGCGCATGGCCGATTACTTCGAGGGCCTGGCCGGTGATGCGGGCATGCGCATTCTGGCCAAGGGCGAAGGCGTGATCTGGGCGGAACCGATGCTGCTGCGACGTGCGCTGGCCAACCTGTGCGCCAACGCCATCAAATATGGCGCGCCCGACTGCGACCTGCTGATCCAGGCGATACCCGACACAGAGGGCGTTCATCTGAAAGTCAGCAACCAGGGCACGACCATTCCAGCCGAGCATTTGCCACGCTTGTTCGAGCGGTTCTATCGGGTGGACGCGTCTCGAGAGCGCTCGGCCCAGTCCAACGGGCTTGGGCTGTCAATTGTGGCGACCATCATGCAGTTGCATAACGGCCGATACAGCGTAAGCAGCGAAGCCGGAGTGACGTCTTTCGAGTTGGTGTTCCCTCGGCGGGAAGACTGAGCGCGACACCGAAACCTCGGTGGTATTTTGCAAAACACTTGCGGTCACCGACCGGTCAAACACCCACTATTCTGATCTCCCAAACGCTATCTCACATTGTTCAAAACACAGGTGTCCGGCTTTGGAGAAGAAACAGTATCAATTCGCAGCAGTAAACACGCTGAACATCCCGGCTCAAGGCGGAGACGGTGGAGGTCATGACGGAGGCTCAGGCATGGAAAAACGCATGGGCCTACTGGAAAAAGGGCTGGCTGAGATGAAAGAAAAACTATTCGCCGTTTCGAGCAGGACTGACGCCATGGAGCAACACTCCAGCGCCATCGAAAAGCACTTCGCGACCAAGGCGGACCTGGCAACCACGGAGCTGAATCTCATCAAATGGTACGTCGCGACAGCGTTCGCGATGACGTCACTGGCCTGCGCCATCACCTTCGGCCTTGGCCGGGTTTTGATCACCTGACGCAACCGGCGGCCAGTCAGCTGATTTGACGCGCACGGCGCCGCACGAAGCGGTGTGGCGTTTCAGCGCAGGCGCTTCTGGAAAAAGTGGCGCCGGTGACCCGGCGGGTAATCAATGATCTGGCCCACCTCAGTGAACCCCAACTTGCGATAAAACCCGGGCGCCTGAAAGCTGAACGTGTCCAGCCAGATCCCGGTACAGCCTTTCTGCTGGGCAAGGTCTTCGGCAGTACGCATCAAGCGCGTGCCGGTGCCCTGGGTGCGCATCTGATCGGGGATGCTCAGCAGCTCGATGAACAGCCATCCGTAGGAAATTTTTCCGTAGAGTCCGCCCACCACCTCATCAGTGGCAGGATCGCGTAGCAGGATGCCCACGGTTTCAAATGGCATACTGCCTGTGTAACTGAGGTTGTAAGCCCTCAGCGGCTTGAGAATCGCCTCACGCTCCTGCTCCGTTACGTCGAACGACACCTCCATCGCCAGCTCCATTGCCCTCTCCTGAGTTCAGTGCAAACACCATTATTACGACTTTAATTTCAAGGCCTATACTCAGCGCAGTAACGACGCGTTCCCACACCGGGCTCACGGTGATTCAGCCAAAAAGGTAGCGATCATGTATGCCGGACAAATGAGTGGCATGGCAACAACAAATGGCGAAATACGGTGCCAATTGGTTGCGCAAATTATCTGCCTGTTAGCGGTGGCTTCGCTTTTCTGCTGATTGGGGTTGCCACCTCTACACAGCACTCTAAGCGGCCTGGCAACGCATAGCCCGGTTCAGGGGCCATGCACGAGCTTGCGCCTTCAGTTCGGTCCCTTGTCGACGCCGGTAAAAGCATCAACATCCCTCTCCCGCCATCAAATCGCGACACAAAGACTGTCACGTTAATGCAGGACGCTCCTCTGGCGGGACAGGAGTCGCGCTGAAGTAAGTCGGCCACGGGTCGATTTAATCGGACACCTCATAACCGGGTACTTTTCATGCTGATCAATCTTAATATTCCAGCCTCGGTCCCCACCCCACCGGCGTCCAAAGACACGACTGATGCCGCGAAAGCTGACAGCCCAGGCAGCCTGACGGTCAGCCTTGACCATGACGCTAAAGGTTCGACCGGCGTGGGCGGTAGCGATGCGCCTCCGGCCAAGCAAGAGTCGGAAACGATCAAGGAACTGAAAAAACAAATCGAACAGTTGCAAAAGCAGCTCCTGCAGCAACAGCAGGCGCTGCAAAAAGCGCAGTCCAGTAACGAAAACGCAGAGGCAAAGGCCGTGACGATCGCAGCAGCGCAAGTGCAGGTGGCAAGCACATCAGCTGCTTTGCAGACCGTGAGCGCAGCCTTGTTGCAGGCTGTTACCAGTGAGGGCAAGAGCAGTTCGGGCTCGATGGTCAGCACCACCGCTTGATACACAACACGCCCGAGACGACTCTTCGGGCGTTTTGATTGACCCAAATGCAAGACAACAAAAAAGGGCCCACCTTTCGGTGAGCCCTTCCAGACCGCCCAGCAGAGCGGATTTTGTTTGGTAGGCGCGATTGGACTCGAACCAACGACCCCCACCATGTCAAGGTGGTGCTCTAACCAACTGAGCTACGTGCCTGCTGTGAGGCGGCATTCTACGGAATTCCGAAGGTGTGTCAACCTCTTTTTCGCAGCTAACCCCATGAATATGCGAATTTTTTATTTTCGGAACGCACGCCCGTGTTTTCCCGGTGGCTGGCGGGCAATTTTCAACTCAGGTAGGATCGCGGCACTCGTAAAAAATATAAAACAGAGGTTCCAGGATGGCGAACACCCCCTATCCCCAGTCATATTACGCCGCATCCGCCAATGCGGTTCCGCCTCGTCCGATGCTGCAAGGTGAAGTCGAAACCGATGTCTGTGTGATCGGCGCCGGCTATACCGGCCTTTCCAGCGCGCTGTTTCTGCTGGAGAACGGTTTTCGCGTCACGGTGCTGGAGGCCGCCAGAGTGGGATTCGGTGCATCGGGCCGCAATGGTGGGCAGATCGTCAACAGCTACAGTCGCGATATCGACGTGATCGAGCGCAGCGTCGGCCCCAAGCAGGCGCAGTTGCTGGGCGAGATGGCATTCGAGGGCGGCAGGATCATTCGTGAGCGCGTGGCCAAGTATCAGATCCAGTGCGACCTGAAGAACGGCGGCGTATTCGCTGCACTCAACAGCAAGCACATGAGCCACCTCGAGTCGCAGAAACGCCTGTGGGAGCGCTACGGTCATACGCAACTGGAGCTGCTGGACGAGCGCCGCATCCGCGAAGTGGTGGGCTGCGACAACTATGTCGGCGGCCTGCTGGACATGAGCGGCGGGCACATCCATCCGCTCAACCTGGCCCTGGGTGAAGCGGCCGCCGTTGAGTCCCTGGGCGGTACGATCCACGAACAATCTGCCGCTCTGCGTATCGAGCGCGGCGCCAATCCGGTGGTGCATACAGCCGAAGGCAAAGTCAGGGCCAAGTTCATTATTGTCGCGGGCAACGCCTACCTGGGCAACCTGGTGCCGGAGTTGGCCGCCAAGTCGATGCCCTGCGGCACGCAAGTGATCACCACCGCCCCCCTGGGCGATGAATTGGCCAGGAGCCTGTTGCCACAGGACTACTGCGTAGAAGACTGCAACTACCTGCTCGACTACTACCGTCTCACCAGTGACAAGCGTCTGATCTTCGGCGGCGGCGTGGTCTATGGCGCGCGCGACCCGGCGAATATCGAAGCGATCATTCGTCCGAAAATGCTCAAGGCGTTTCCGCAACTCAAGGACGTAAAGATCGACTACGCCTGGACCGGCAATTTCCTGCTGACCCTGTCGCGCCTGCCTCAGGTGGGCCGCCTGGGCGACAACATCTATTACTCCCAAGGCTGCAGCGGCCACGGCGTGACCTACACGCACCTGGCAGGCAAAGTGCTGGCCGAAGCCCTGCGCGGTCAGGCGGAACGCTTTGATGCGTTCGCCGACCTGCCGCACTACCCCTTCCCCGGTGGGCAGATGCTGCGTACACCGTTCGCCGCGCTGGGTGCCTGGTACTACGGGCTGCGGGATAAGCTGGGGTTCTGACATAAAGCGGGAGCCGGTTTACGGCTCCCTCGGCCGACCCGAGTACGCCTTGCACCCACCTCAGCCCAACTACACGTTTCATCAGGTTGCGCTGTGAGCCCCGCCCGCCGCTCATAACCAAATCGCAGACACAAAAAACCCCGGTCTCTCGACCAGGGTCTTTGCTATCGGATCAAAGCAGCCAACGGCTTTCTTTGCGCTTGAAGGCGTTCAGCGGGCCTTGAAGCAGATATGGCGCAGCGGACGGGACTCGAACCCGCGACCCCCGGCGTGACAGGCCGGTATTCTAACCGACTGAACTACCGCTGCGTATCGCTTGACCGGTTAAGCGTGAAGCCCTCAACCGTCTTTAAACATCTGATCGATCAGCCTAGGCTGTTCAATCTCAAGCCCGACCATTCGAACCTGGAAAATATGGCGCAGCGGACGGGACTCGAACCCGCGACCCCCGGCGTGACAGGCCGGTATTCTAACCGACTGAACTACCGCTGCGCGTCGGTGCAACCTTTAACGTTGCGTCTTGCCCGTAAGCAAAACTCTCAAGAAGTGGTGGGTGATGACGGGATCGAACCGCCGACCCTCTGCTTGTAAGGCAGATGCTCTCCCAGCTGAGCTAATCACCCTTTGCTTCGTTGAGGCCGCGAAATTTACGCAGATAGCAGACCTAAGTCAATAGCCTGCTTGAAGTTTTCCTGAAAAAGACAAAATTGCTTCAAGCGCCAGCTCGCCTCACTCGCTGTAAATCATCTTCTTGCTCATGCCACCATCCACCACGAACTCTTGCCCGGTCACAAACCCGGCCTGACGTGACAGCAACCACGCAACCATCGCCGCTACATCCTCCACAGTGCCCACCCTGCCCCCCGGATGCTGGGCATGATCAGCATCGCTCAGCGGCTCGGCACGCCGCGCCGAGGGATCCCGCGCATCGATCCAGCCGGGGCTCACCGCATTGACCCGCACCTCCGGCCCCAGACTCATCGCCAGGGCGTGGGTCAAGGCCAGCAGGCCGCCCTTGCTCGCCGCATAGGCTTCGGTGTCCGGCTCCGATTGACGGGCGCGGGTGGACGCCAGATTGACGATGGCGCCCCCATGGGCACGCAGGTAAGGCGCGCAATGTTTGGCCAGCAGCATCGGCCCGCTGAGGTTCACCGCCAGCACGCGGTTCCAGTAGGCCAGGTCCAGGCTTTCCAGGGTGATATTGTGCGGATCGGCCACCGCGGCGTTGCACACCAACGCATCCAGACGCCCGAACTGCCCCAGCACTTGCGCAACACCCTGAACCACCTGCTTCTCGTCAGCCACGTCCATGGTGATAAACCAGGCATTGTCGCCGAGCACCCTGGACACCTTGGAGCCACGCTCGCGATCCAGGTCGGCCAACACCACCTGCCAGCCTTCGCTGATCAGCCATGCAGAGATGCCCAGACCAATCCCGCGAGCTGCGCCGGTTACCAGCGCGACACGCCCATTACTGGCCACTGCGACCTCGGTGGACCACTCGATCACAAGGCAGCCAACCCGCGGGCCAGGTCTGCCTGCAAATCAGCCACGTCTTCCAGGCCTACCGCAACACGGATCAGGCTGTCACGAATGCCCGCCGCTTCACGCTCCTGCGGGGCCAGACGGCCGTGGGACGTGGTACCCGGGTGGGTAATGGTGGTCTTGCTGTCACCCAGGTTCGCGGTGATCGAGATCAGACGCGTTGCATCGATAAAGCGCCAGGCGCCCTCTTTGCCGCCCCTCACTTCAAAACTCACCACCGCCCCGAAACCGCGCTGCTGGCGCTGGGCCAATGCGTGTTGCGGGTGGCTCTTGAGGCCGGCGTAGTGCACCTTTTCGATGCCGTCCTGTTGCTCCAGCCACTCGGCCAGGGCCTGGGCATTGGCACAATGGGCCTTCATGCGCAGGCCGAGGGTTTCCAGGCCCTTGAGGAAAATCCACGCGTTGAACGGGCTGAGGGTCGGTCCGGCAGTGCGCAAGAAGCCGACGACTTCCTTCATCTGCTCGCCACGACCGGCCACCACTCCGCCCATGCAGCGGCCCTGGCCGTCAATGAACTTGGTCGCCGAGTGCACGACGATATCGGCACCCAGCTTCAGCGGCTGTTGCAGCGCCGGCGTGCAGAAGCAGTTGTCGACCACCAGCATCGCGCCCTTGGCATGAGCCACTTCGGCCAACGCGGCGATATCCACCAGTTCGGCAAGGGGGTTGGACGGTGACTCGACAAACAGCAACCGGGTATTGGCCTTGATCGCCGCATCCCAGCCGGACACGTCCGCCAGCGGCACGTAGTCCACCTCAATGCCGAAGCGCTTGAAATACTTTTCGAACAGGCTGATGGTCGAACCGAACACACTGCGCGACACCAGCACATGATCGCCGGCGCTGCACAGGCTCATCACCACCGCCAGGATCGCCGCCATGCCGGTGGCCGTGGCCACGGCCTGCTCGGCGCCTTCCAGCGCGGCAATACGCTCTTCGAATGCACGCACGGTCGGATTGGTGTAGCGCGAATAAACGTTGCCCGGCACTTCGCCGGCAAAGCGCGCGGCAGCGTCGGCGGCCGTGCGGAATACGTAGCTGGAGGTGAAGAACATCGGATCACCGTGCTCACCTTCCGGCGTACGGTGCTGGCCGGCGCGCACAGCCAGGGTATCGAAAGCTACGCCGTCGAGGTCGCTGTCCAGCCGACCGGCATCCCATTCCTGACTCATGCTGCGACTCCTTACTCTCGAAATTCTTTATTTAAGATACAAAACCGGCCCCTCAGGGCCGGTGTTTACTCAGTTGTTATACAGATCGATGATCGCGCTGACCGCCTGGGTCTTGACCTTCGACGAGTCGTTACGCGCCTGCTCGATCTTGTTCAGGTAGGCATCGTCGACGTCGCCGGTCACGTACTTGCCGTCAAACACGGCACAGTCGAACTGATCGATCTTGATCTTGCCACCGCCGACGGCCTCGATCAGGTCCGGCAGGTCCTGGTAGATCAGCCAGTCGGCGCCGATCAGGTCGGCCACGTCCTGGGTCGAACGGTTGTGAGCGATCAGCTCATGGGCGCTCGGCATGTCGATACCATACACGTTCGGGTAACGCACGGCAGGCGCGGCGGAGCAGAAGTACACGTTCTTCGCACCGGCTTCGCGGGCCATCTGGATGATCTGCTTGCACGTGGTGCCGCGCACGATGGAATCGTCCACCAGCATTACGTTCTTGCCGCGAAACTCCAGCTCGATGGCGTTGAGCTTCTGGCGCACCGATTTCTTGCGCGCAGCCTGGCCGGGCATGATGAAGGTGCGGCCGATGTAGCGGTTCTTCACAAAGCCTTCGCGAAACTTGACGCCCAGGTGGTTGGCCAGCTCCAGGGCGGCGGTGCGGCTGGTGTCCGGAATCGGGATCACCACATCGATATCGTGCTCGGGACGCTCGCGCAGGATCTTGTCGGCCAGCTTCTCGCCCATGCGCAGGCGCGCCTTGTAGACGGAGACGCCATCGATGATCGAGTCCGGACGGGCCAGGTAGACGTGTTCGAAGATGCACGGGGTCAGCTTCGGCGCCACTGCACACTGACGGGTGTGCAGCTTGCCATCTTCGGTGATGTACACCGCTTCGCCCGGCGCGAGGTCGCGTATCAGGGTGAAGCCCAGCACGTCCAGCGACACGCTTTCGGATGCGATCATGTACTCGACGCCTTCGTCGGTGTGACGCTGACCGAACACGATCGGACGGATGCCGTGGGGGTCGCGGAAACCGACGATGCCGTAACCGGTGATCATCGCCACCACGGCGTAACCGCCGACGCAACGGTTGTGCACGTCGATCACAGCGGCAAACACGTCTTCTTCGGTAGGCTGCAGCTTGCCGCGCTGGGCCAGCTCATGGGCGAACACGTTGAGCAGCACTTCCGAATCGGAACTGGTGTTGACGTGGCGCAGGTCGGATTCGTAAATCTCCTTGGCCAACTGTTCAACGTTGGTCAGGTTGCCGTTGTGCGCCAGGGTGATGCCGTACGGCGAGTTGACGTAGAACGGCTGAGCTTCGGCCGACGTCGAGCTGCCGGCAGTCGGGTAACGCACATGGCCAATGCCCATGTGCCCGACGAGGCGCTGCATGTGACGCTGGTGGAACACGTCACGCACCAGGCCATTGTCCTTGCGCAGGAATAACCGGCCGTCGTGGCTGGTCACAATACCGGCAGCGTCCTGGCCGCGGTGCTGGAGGACGGTTAGCGCGTCATACAGCGCCTGATTCACGTTCGACTTACCGACGATACCGACGATGCCACACATGCGACGCAACCCCTACTTAATGAATCTTGACTGAACCCTGCTTACTGAGGCGTTTTGGCCGGTAAGAGGTGTTCCTTGAACGGAAGATCAGCGGGTACGCTGATTCCGCTGGCCAGCCACTGACTGCTCCACCCCAATATGAGGTTCTTGGACCAGTCTGCAACCAAAAGAAATTTTGGCACGAGCACCGACTCCTGCCACCACGCATCCTGCTGAACCGGTCCCAGGCTCAACAGCCCGACCGCCACCACCACCAACAACGCGCCACGCGCCGCGCCAAAAGCCATGCCGAGAAATCGATCGGTCCCGGAAAGGCCGGTGACGCGTATCAATTCGCCAATAAGGTAATTGACCATTGCCCCCACCAGCAGCGTGGCGATGAACATGATGGCGCAGCCCGCGATGACGCGGGCCGAAGGTGTCTCGATGTAGCCGGCCAGATAAACCGACAGTGACCCCCCGAACATCCAGGCTACGACTCCTGCGATGATCCAGGTCAGCAACGACAGCGCTTCTTTTACGAAGCCGCGGCTCAGACTGATCAAAGCAGAGATGGCGACGATGGCAACAATCGCCCAATCAACCCAGGTAAATGGCACGTTAGAGCCTACGGACGGATAAGGCGGCGCATTTTAGCAGAGCGCCGGGCTGTCGGTAAGCGGTGTTTGCGAGCGCTTTGCAAATCAATGATGTGTAGCGGGCAAAGCCCCTTTCAAGGCCACCGTAAAAAACAATGTGGGAGGGGGCTTGCTCCCGATGGCGGTGTATCAGTCACTGAACAGGCTGACTGCTACATCGTCATCGGGAGCAAGCCCCCTCCCACAGTTGATTGCACTCCAGGCTGAAATCAGCCGCGCTCAGGCTGGAAGCGGGTCACGAACCCCTTCAGGTTCTGCTGACGATCCAGCAGGTCCCGCAGGCGATCCGCCTCGGCGCGCTCGATCAGCGGCCCGATAAACACGCGGTTCTTGCCATCGGCACTGCGGATATAGGCGTTGTAACCCTGGCTGCGCAGTTTTTTCTGCAACGCGTCGGCACCTTCGCGATTGCCAAGGCTGGCCACCTGGATCGACCAACTGATCGGCAGGCCATTGGGGTCGATACGACTCTGCCCCACATCCGGCTTGCCCGGCGCTGCCGGTTGCGGTGTGACCGGCTTGGGCGCAGGTGTCGGCGCGGCGGGCTTGGCCGCCACCGCAGGCGCTGGCTTGACCACCGGCACGCTCTGTTGCACGGGCGCGGAAGGCGCTGACGGCGCAGCAGCAGGCTCTTCGACAGGCACCGGCTCGTCTTCGGGCAATGCCTGCGGCTCGGGCACCACCACCGGCTCGACCTGCACCTGAGGCACGGCGGGCGCCTGGGGCGCTGCCGGGGCTTCGACGACTACCTGGCGCTGTTCGTCCTGACGGGAAAACAGCATCGGCAGGAAAATCACCGCCAACGCCACCAGCACCAGAGCTCCGACCATTCGCTGCTTGTATGCGCTATCCAGTAATGCCATGTGCAGCTTCCTCCGTGGGACGCCGGGCCAACCACTCAAGCGCCTCGGCAACACAATAAAATGATCCGAACAACAGAATCTCGTCCTCGGTCGTTGCCACCGCGCACTGGGCCTCAAGGGCTGCGGTCAGGCTTGCATACGACGCCACGCGCGCACCAAGGTTCTGCAAGGCCAGTTCCAACTCCGCCGCCGGTCGACTGCGCGGCGTATCCAGCGGCGCAACCGCCCACGCCTGGACACTGTCGAGCAACGGCGCAACCACGCCATCGAGGTCCTTGTCAGCCAACAGACCGAATACGGCGAGTCGTCGCCCCTGCGGCGGCGTGCGCGCCAGGCGCTGCGCCAGGTACTGCGCCGCATGGGGATTGTGCCCCACATCCAGCAGCAGGTTCAGACGCTTGCCCTGCCACTCGACTGCACGACGATCCAGACGCCCCACGACCCTGGTCGCCAACAATGTCGCGGCAATCTGCGCAGCATCCCATGGCAGGTCCAGCAACAGATAGGCCTGCAGCGCAAGCGCGGCATTTTCCATCGGCAGGTTCAACAGCGGCAAATCGTGCAGCTCAACCGTTTTTCCGCGCGCATCGCGCCCGCGCCACTGCCAGTGCTGCTCGCCGATGTCGAGGCTGAATTCGCGACCACGCAGGAAGAACGGGCATTCCAGCTCACGCACCTTGTCGAGCAAGGGTTGCGGCGGATCCAGATCACCGCACAACGCAGGCTTGCCCGCACGGAAGATACCGGCCTTTTCATAAGCCACCGATTCGCGGGTATCGCCCAGGTAGTCGACATGGTCAACGCCAATGCTGGTCACCAGCGCCAGGTCGGCATCCACCACGTTGACCGTGTCCAGACGACCGCCCAGGCCCACTTCCAGCACGACCACATCCAGTTGCGCACGCTCGAACAGCCAGAACGCCGCCAGGGTGCCCATCTCGAAGTAGGTCAGGGAGATTTCGCCACGTCCGGCATCAAGTGCGGCGAACGCTTCACAGAGTTGCTCATCGGTGGCTTCGACCCCGTTGAGCTGCACCCGCTCGTTGTAACGCAGCAGGTGCGGAGAACTGTAGACGCCGACGCTCAGGCCTTGAGCCTGAAGCAGCGCCGCGACAAAGGCGCAGGTCGAGCCTTTGCCGTTGGTGCCGGTCACCGTGATCACACGCGGCGCCGGCCGGCCCAACCCGAGGCGGGTCGCTACCTGTTGCGAGCGCTCCAGGCCCATGTCGATGGCGGACGGATGCAACTGCTCAAGGTAGGCGAGCCATTCGCCCAGGGTACGTTGGGTCATAGGTTTGCAGGCACCGGCGGCACGACGATCGGTTCGATTTTAGGCGCGACGTACACCGGTGTCGGCAGCCCCATCATTTGTGCCAGCAGGTTGCCCAGGCGTGGACGCAGCTCGCCGCGCGGGATAATCAGATCGATTGCACCGTGCTCCAGCAGGAATTCGCTACGCTGGAAGCCTTCCGGCAGCTTTTCGCGCACGGTCTGCTCGATCACGCGCGGGCCGGCAAAGCCGATCAGGGCCTTGGGCTCGCCGACGATCACGTCGCCGAGCATGGCCAGGCTGGCGGAAACACCGCCGTAGACCGGGTCGGTCAGCACGGAGATAAACGGAATGCCTTCTTCACGCAGACGCGCCAGCACCGCGGAGGTCTTGGCCATTTGCATCAGGGAAATCAGGGCTTCCTGCATGCGCGCCCCCCCGGAGGCGGCGAAGCAGATCATCGGGCAACGGTTTTCCAGCGCGTAATTGGCGGCGCGCACAAAACGCTCACCGACGATGGCACCCATGGAACCGCCCATGAAGGAAAATTCAAAGGCCGAGACCACCACCGGCATGCCCAGCAGCTTGCCACTGACGGAAATCAGTGCGTCTTTCTCGCCGGTCTGCTTCTGCGCAGCAGTGAGGCGGTCCTTGTACTTCTTGCCGTCGCGGAACTTGAGACGGTCGACCGGCTCCAGATCAGCGCCCAGTTCGTTACGACCGTCGGCGTCGAGGAAGATGTCGATGCGCGCGCGCGCGCCGATGCGCATGTGGTGATTGCACTTGGGGCAAACGTCCAGGGTCTTTTCCAGCTCCGGGCGGTACAGCACCGCGTCGCAGGAAGGGCACTTGTGCCACAGACCTTCAGGAACCGAGCTTTTCTTCACCTCGGAACGCATGATCGAAGGGATCAGTTTGTCTACTAACCAGTTGCTCATGCTTTCTTTCTCCAGTACCGGTGGCTTGAACACAGCCCCGCGTATGCCCTTGAGCTAAATTCATGTGTGGCGATGACGCGGGCGGGTCGGGGTCAGACGTTCGACCAGCCATTTCCCGTCCGCATCCTCAGCCTTCCAGACAACCTGCCTGTGCAGGGTTGTCACTTCGTTCCCGGCCCTCCCGCAGGCGGCGCCGATGCTGCGTTACACAGTGGTAGTTACTGACGGCGGCAGACTGCCAGCCGTCACATCGCGCGCACGGCCTGCATGAATGCGCGAATCTTGTGGTGATCCTTGATGCCCTTGCTCTGCTCTACTCCGCCGCTCACATCCACGGCATACGGCCGAACCTGTTCGATGGCCGCCGCGACATTGGCGCAGTTCAAGCCACCGGCAAGGATGATCGGCTTGCTCAACCCTTCGGGGATCAGCGACCAGTCGAACGCTTCACCCGTGCCGCCCGGGACGCCTTCGACGTAGGTGTCCAGCAGGATCCCGCGAGCGCCCGCATAAGTGGCACAGGCGGCGGCAATGTCATCACCGGCCTTGACCCGCAGCGCTTTGATATACGGGCGTTGATAGCTTTCGCATTCGTCGGGGCTTTCGTCGCCGTGAAACTGCAGCATATCCAGAGGCACCGCATCGAGGGTCTCGTCAAGCTCGCAGCGGCTGGCATTCACGAACAGCCCCACGGTGGTGACAAACGGTGGCAGCCCGGCAATGATCGCCCGCGCCTGCAACACGTTCACCGCCCGCGGGCTTTTGGCATAGAACACCAGGCCAATGGCATCCGCCCCCGCTTCGACTGCCGCCAGCGCGTCTTCCATGCGGGTAATCCCGCAAATCTTGCTGCGAACGGCTGACATGTCTTGGAAACCTCAGGGATTGCACCGAGAAAGTCCCGGATGGTAACAAAAGCTTTTCCGGGCGTCAGCCGCCAAGTTCGCTGAAACCTGTGAGGAAGTGTGGCCCGATGAAGCGCTCCGGCAGCTCGAACTCGTCGCGGTACTCCACGCCCACCAGATATAGACCAAACGGATGGGCCGTCACGCCGCCCGTGCGGCGAACACGGCTTTCCAGCACCTCGCGGGCCCATTCCACTGGACGCTCGCCGGTGCCGATGGTCATCAGAACGCCCGCAATGTTGCGCACCATATGGTGCAGGAACGCCCCGGCGCGAATATCCAGCACGATCATCTTGCCGTGCCGGGTGACGCGCAGGTGGTGGACTTCCTTGATCGGTGACTTGGCCTGGCACTGGCCGGCGCGGAATGCGCTGAAATCATGCACGCCCACCAGATGCTGCGCAGCTTGGGCCATGCGCTCGGCATCCAGCGGACGATGGTTCCAGGTGATTTCCTGATTGAGGTGCGCCGGGCGGATCTGGTCGTTATAGATCACATAGCGGTAACGCCGGGCGATGGCCTTGAAACGCGCATGAAAATGCGCAGGCATGACCTTGGCCCAGGTCACACTGACGTCGTGGGGCAGATTGATATTGGCGCCCATCACCCAAGCCTTCATGGTGCGCTCGGCCTGGGTATCGAAGTGCACCACCTGACCACAGGCGTGCACACCGGCGTCGGTACGCCCGGCGCACATCAGCGACACCGGCGAGTCGGCGACCTTGGACAGGGCATTTTCCAGGGTTTCCTGCACCGTCAACACACCCGACGCCTGACGCTGCCAGCCGCGGTAGCGCGAGCCCTTGTATTCGACGCCGAGGGCGATGCGGTAAAAACCTGCGGCCGCCATTTCGGCGGCCGCGTTATCTATGTTTGCCAAGAACTGAGAGCCCGATGAGTTGCGCAAAGGCGCGCATTATAAAGGCGACGGACGAAGCCGGGGCGCTTTTGTTCGCAATGGACGCTGATACAAATGTGGGAGGGAGCCCCCACTCCCACACGTCCCCTGCATCGGGCTTCAGATTCTGCCGAGCATTTCCTTGGCCTCGCTGCGCTGCTCTTCGCTGCCTTCGGTCAGCACTTCGGACAGGATGTCACGTGCGCCATCGGCATCGCCCATGTCGATGTAGGCCTGGGCCAGGTCCAGCTTGGTGGAAACCTCATCGGTGCCCGAGAGGAAGTCGAACTCCGGCTCGTCATCGCCCAGCGCCGCGTCTTCAGCGGTAAAGGTAGGCTCGATCGGCGGATGCTCCAGGCTCTGGGACAGACGATCGAGCTCGGCGTTGACATCATTCAGTTCCGAGGCGAATGCATCCGGCTTGGACGCCGCTGGCGCTTCAGGCTCATCGGCCAGGGACAGGTCGAAGTCTTCCGGCAGCTCGAAGTCATCCACGGCAGTGGGTTTGAGGGGCGGCGGTTCAACGTTCATCGGGTCTTCAAGACCGGAAAGAAAGTCGTCATCGGCCTGGGAGGACGGCGGATCCAGTTGCAGATCGAAGTCCGAGCCTTCATTCGACGTGGCTTGGTCGTTGGTCTGTTGCTTCAACAGCGATTCAAAGGTCGGCTGATCGGCGGTCACTACCGCGGGCGAAGCAGCTTCCAGCTCATCCAGGCTAAGGTCGAAATCGTCGGCTGTTGCATCGGGCGCGGGCTTTTCTTCGAGCAGGTCCTTGACGTACTGGGCATCGAGCGCCGCAGCCGCAACGGCGGCACTCACGCCCGCCGCGAGGACGGCCATGGCCGGGAAGCGCGATTTGAGCTGTTCGACCTGGGCGTGGTTTTCACCGGTGGCTACCAGCTGACGCTCCTGCGTCACGAACCCGTCCTTGTCGTTCTGCAGGCCGTAGACTTCCATCAGCTTCAGGCGCAGGTCGCTGCGCTTGGGATCGCGCTTGATCGCCTGCTCCAGCACATCGGCCGCCTGGTTCAAGTGACCACGGTCGATGTGGGACTGGGCTTGTACCAGGGCACCACTGGCATTGGTCGGGTTTACCGCGGCGGCCAACGGCGAAAGCACCGAAGCCACCGTTGGTACGGCTACCGGCTCGACCACGGGTGCAGGCGCGGGGGCCAGCTTGACACTTGGCGGTGCGACTTCCAGGCCTTCGAAACTGTCCGAGGGCAGGTCACGGTCGATGCTCGACGTGAATTCCGCCTCCTCGGCCAGCGCGCGGGCCATGCGCAGGTGCTTTTCTTCTTCAAGCCGGGCATTGCGATGGCGCGCCCACAGCAGCAGCAACAACAGCACCAGCAAGCCGGCCGCACCGCCAATGACGCCGAGCACGATGGGATTGGTGAGCAGGTCGTTGAACTTGCCTTCGGTGCTGGCAGGTGTTGCCGCCGGCGTGGCCACCTCTGGTGCAGGCGTTGCAGACGCGGGGGCCGCTGGCATGGCAGGGGTTTGAGTCGCAGGCGCTTCAGCCGCTGAATCCGCAGCCGCCGGGTCAGCAGCAGGATCAGCTGCCAACTGCGCCGGCATCGCCGCCGTCGCCGTGGCCGGCTGGCCTTTTTCAGCCTGCAGCCTGGCCAGTTGATCATTCTTCAGTTGAATCAGCTTTTGCAGCTTGTCGAGCTGGCTTTGCAGGTCGGCCGCGCGGCTCTTGAGTTCTTCGTTGTCGCGACGGGTGGTGTCCAGCTGTTCCTGGGTCACGGCCAGTTTCTCGCCCAGGGCCTGGCTGTCGCCGGCGTTGCCCTTGGCGCCCTTGCGCGCGGCTTCGGCGGAGACCAGGCTCAAGGTGTCCTTGGCGTCGGTGGTCGCGGCGGCATTGCCCGCCTGGGTGCGGCGGGTGGCGTCCAGTTGCTGGCGGCCGGCGGGCTGATTGGTCGCACTGCGGCGGCCCTGGCGCCAGGCTTCGTTCTGCGCACGCACCTCGGCAATCGCCTGAGGTTGCGGCAACGCGGTGCTTTGCGTGGCATCGGGCAGGCGCAGGACCTGACCGGTCTTCAAACGGTTGATGTTGCCATCGATGAAGGCGTCAGGATTCAACGCCTGGATGGCCAGCATGGTCTGCTGCACCGAGCCGCCATTGCGGCTCTTCTGCGCGATTTCCCACAGGGTGTCGCGGGACGTGGTGGTGTGCTGGGCCGAGGAGCGTGCCGCAGCCGGAGCGCTGCCGGCGGGCGCCGACAGACGCGGTGCGGGCGCAGCAGCCGGCGTTGCCTGATCGAACTTGGCCGGGTCGAGCAATACGCTGTAGTCACGCATCAGGCGGCCATTGGGCCACTGCACCTGCAGCAGAAAACGTACGTAGGAATCGGGCAACGGCTTGCTGGAGGTGACCCGCACCACGCTGCGGCCGTTGGGGTTGATCACCGGGGTGAACGTCAGGTCATCGAGAAACGCCTGACGATCCACGCCCGCATCGACAAAGGCCTGGGAGGACGCCAGGCTCGGCGTGATTTCGGCGGCGGTAAGGCCACCGACATCGAGCAATTCGATGTCCACCGACAGCGGCTGGTTCAGCTTGGACTTGAGGGTCATCTCCCCCAGCTGCAGCGCTTGCGCCATACCGGAAGACAGCGCCGAGGCGGCCGCTATTGCTAACACCAGTTTGCGAACTTGAACCATAGCCTCATCCTTTGTCTGAACACTCCCCGGCCTGCGAGAAGGTTGGTAACCGCTGCCATTAGGCATGGCGAGCCGATAGGTTACCGACGCGCTTCTGTGCCGCTTCCGACCAAGCATAGCGCCTGGTTAGAATCAATCTACAAATTGCCGCCAAGTATCTTTTACACAAGGCGTTTTATCAACAACTGCGCCAACTGCACTGCATTCAGGGCTGCGCCCTTGCGTACGTTATCTGACGTCAGCCACATATTTAGTTCCGCAGGGTCGTCCACACCTGCGCGAACGCGCCCTGCATACACCACGTCCTGACCCACCGCATCGCCCACGGCGGTGGGGTAATCCCCCTCCTCCACAAGCTCGATACCCGGCGCGGCTTCGAGTGCGCGGTTGACGGCGGCAAGATCCACCGGCGCCGCCAGTTGCAACGACACCGTTAGGCTGTCGCCAAAGAACACCGGGGCTTGAACGCAGGTGGCGGAAATTTTCAGCGCCGGAGTGTCCAGCACTGCGCGCAGTTCGTGTATCAGACGTTTCTCAAGGTCTGTATGACCTTTCGCATCTGGCTTGCCGACTTGTGCCAACAGGTTGAAGGCCATTTGCCGGTCAAAGAAAGCCGGCTCCAGTGGACGCACGTTCAGCAATTCTGCGGTTTGCCGGGCGAGTTCGCTGACCGCTTCGCGGCCCAGGGCCGACACCGCCAGGTTGGCGGTGACGCTGACGCGCAGGATATCCACCAGGCCGCGCAACGGCGCCAGCACCACGGCGAGGTTAGTCGCCGATGGGCTGGGGCTGCTGACCTGGAACGGTTTTTTCAAGCCTTCCAGCACGTGGGCATTGGCTTCCGGCACCACAGGCGGCGCCTGTTCGGCCGGCAACGCGCCGGACAGATCGATCACCGCACACCCGGCTGCGATGGCGCGCGGGGCGAAACCCAGGGTCACCGCCGGCCCTGCGGCAAAGAACGCCAACTGCGCCTTGCTGAAATCGAACTCATCGACTTCCCGCACCCGCACGTTCTTGCCACGAAACGGCACCGACGCACCGGCGGAATTGCTGCCCGCCAGCAGATACAGAGTGCCGACCGGGAATGACAGCTCTTCGAGAATCTGCACCAGGGTCTCGCCGACGGTGCCGGTGGCGCCGATCACGGCGATTTCAAAGGTCTGGGTCATGGAGGCTGCCTCGGGCATTGCGGGGGGAGCGGCACTTTACCGGGTGGTTGGGGGTGAGGCAATTGGACTGGGTCTGGTGGTGAAGCTGATGGCCCTACCGGGAGCAAGCCCCCTCCCCCATTTCGATGTGTGAACACTATTAAATGTGGGAGGGGGCTTGCTCCCGATGAGGCCCGCAAAGCCAATAAAAAACCCCGCGCCTGTCACCAGAGCACGGGGTTTTCAACATCCGACAGCCATCAACGCTCCAGCAGAATCCGCAGCATCCGACGCAGCGGCTCGGCCGCGCCCCACAGCAGTTGGTCGCCCACGGTGAACGCACCAAGGAACTGGCTGCCCATGTTCAGCTTGCGCAGACGGCCCACCGGTACATTCAGGGTGCCGGTGACCTTGGTCGGGCTCAGCTCCTGCATGCTGATATCACGGTTGTTCGGCACCAGCTTGACCCACGGGTTGTGCTGGCTGATCAGCCCTTCGATATCGGCAATCGGCACGTCCTTGTTCAGCTTGATGGTCAGCGCCTGGCTGTGGCAGCGCATGGCGCCGATGCGCACGCAGATGCCATCCACCGGGATCGGGCTCTTGAAGCGACCGAGGATCTTGTTGGTCTCGGCCTGGGCCTTCCACTCTTCGCGGCTCTGACCGTTCGGCAGTTCCTTGTCGATCCACGGGATCAGGCTGCCGGCCAATGGCACACCGAAGTTCTCGGTCGGGTAAGCCTCGCTGCGCATGGCGTCGGCCACACGGCGGTCAATATCGAGGATCGCGCTGGCCGGGTCGGCCAGTTGATCGGCAACGGCAGCGTGGGTCGCGCCCATCTGCTTGATCAGCTCACGCATGTTCTGCGCGCCGGCGCCGGACGCCGCCTGATAGGTCATGGCACTCATCCATTCGACCAGACCGGCTTCGAACAGGCCACCCAGACCCATCAGCATCAGGCTGACGGTGCAGTTGCCGCCGACGTAGTTTTTGGTGCCGGCGTCCAGTTGCTGGTCGATGACCTTGCGATTGACCGGGTCGAGGATGATCACTGCGTCATCCTGCATCCGCAGGCTCGAGGCGGCGTCGATCCAGTAACCCTGCCA
This sequence comes from Pseudomonas sp. Leaf59, assembly GCF_920984685.1. Classification (NCBI taxonomy): domain Bacteria; kingdom Pseudomonadati; phylum Pseudomonadota; class Gammaproteobacteria; order Pseudomonadales; family Pseudomonadaceae; genus Pseudomonas; species Pseudomonas sp. Leaf59. The sequence continues at coordinate 51,719 of NZ_CAKLBR010000015.1, forward strand.
GCCGGCTTCACGCAGCTTGGGGAAGACTTCACTGGTGTAGTCGCCGCCCTGGCAGGTCAGAATCACGTCGAGGGTTTTCAGCTCTTCAATGCTGTAGGCGTCCTTGAGCGGAGCAATATCCTTGCCCACAGACGGCCCTTGGCCACCCACGTTCGAAGTGGTGAAAAACACCGGCTCAATAAGATCGAAATCCTGCTCTTCCAGCATCCGCTGCATGAGCACGGAACCGACCATACCGCGCCAACCGATCAGACCTACACGTTTCATCGCAACTACACCTTGTTCAAAAGTGGGCCGCCTGGCAGCAACAACTGCAAACGGGCCCGAGAGATTACAGATTCCGCAGCGCGGCGACTACTGCGTCGCCCATTTCTTGCGTCCCGACCCGGGTGCAACCCTGCGACCAGATGTCGCCGGTGCGCAAACCCTGGTCCAGCACCAGGCTGACGGCGTTCTCGATAGCGTCCGCCGCGTCGCCCAGGTTGAAGCTGTAACGCAGCATCATCGAAACGGACAAAATGGTCGCCAGCGGGTTGGCAATGCCCTGCCCCGCGATGTCCGGCGCCGAACCGTGACACGGCTCGTACATGCCTTTGTTATTGGTGTCCAGGGACGCTGACGGCAGCATGCCAATGGAGCCGGTGAGCATCGAGGCCTGGTCGGACAGGATGTCGCCGAACAGGTTGTCGGTGACAATCACATCAAACTGCTTGGGCGCGCGCACCAGTTGCATGGCGGCATTGTCGACGTACATGTGGCTCAGTTCGACGTCGGGGTAGTCCTTGGCGACTTCTTCGACGATTTCGCGCCACAGTTGGCTGGAGGCCAGCACGTTGGCCTTGTCCACCGAGCAGACCTTCTTGCCACGCACGCGAGCCATGTCGAACCCGACACGGGCGATACGGCGGATTTCGCTCTCGCTGTATGGCAGCGTGTCGTAGGCCTGGCGCTCGCCATTTTCCAGCTCACGCACGCCCCGTGGCGAGCCGAAGTAAATGCCGCCGGTCAGCTCACGCACGATGAGGATATCCAGGCCCGCCACCACTTCCGGCTTGAGGCTCGAAGCGTCGGCCAGTTGCGGATAGAGGATCGCCGGGCGCAGGTTGCCGAACAGGCCCAGTTGCGCGCGGATCTTCAGCAGGCCGCGCTCGGGGCGGATGTCGCGTTCGATCTTGTCCCACTTGGGCCCACCCACGGCGCCGAGCAGCACGGCGTCGGCCGCACGGGCGCGGTCCAGGGTTTCGTCGGCCAGCGGCACGCCGTGCTTGTCGATGGCCGCGCCGCCGATCACGTCGTGGCTCAGTTCGAAGCCCAGGCTGTACTTGCTGTTGGCCAATTCCAGCACCTTGACCGCTTCGGCCATGATTTCCGGACCGATACCGTCGCCAGGGAGAATCAGAATCTGCTTGCTCATGGGTTCCTCATTTCATCAAGCGACCCGCCCGCAGGCAGGTCGGGAAAATTGATCAGCGTTCGGCCCACACCACCAGCACATCGGTGCTGAAGGTGCCATCGGCCTGAATCTCGAAGTAATCGCGCACTTCCTGGCCCATCGCCTGTTGCAGCTCAAGGATGGCCGCACGCAAGGCCGGTGGCGTGCGCATGCGCTCCACCCAGGAGGTGTATTCCAGGCGCAGACGCTGACGGCTGCTGCTGCGTACATGCAAACCGGCTTCGCTGAGCTGGCGCATCCACTCGGCGGCCGAGTAATCACGCACATGGCTGGTGTCGCGCAGCACTTCGACGGTTTGCAGGTAAGTGTCCAGCAACGGACTGCCCGGCGACAACACGTCGACGAACGCCGCTACCCCGCCCGGCTTGAGTACGCGGCGCACTTCGCGCAGGGCCAGGCCGAGGTCGCTCCAGTGGTGAGCCGAATAGCGGCTGAACACGAAGTCGAACTCGCCATCGGCGAAGGACAGACGTTCGGCGGCGCCATGGACGGTGCTGATATTGGTAAAACCACGGTCCTGCGCGGCGGCGGCCACCACGTCGAGCATCTGCTGGGACAGGTCGTAGGCCACCACGTCTTTAACCAGCGGCGCAACGTGAAAGCTCACATGCCCGGCGCCGCAGCCCAGGTCCAGCAGGCGTGCATCGCCTTGCCCAGCCAGTTCGGCCTGCAGCAGTGCAAATTCGCTGCCCTGGGCGTGCACGGCACTGCTCAGGTAGGCCGAGGCCTGCTCGCCGAATTGTTTTTGCACGACTTGGGTGTGGGCGGTCTGGGTCATGGGGACTGTCCTTGGGTGTTGTGGTGTTAACACTGGCCTCATCGGGAGCAAGCCCCCTCCCACAGGGGAACACATTCCACCCGTGGGAGGGGCTTGCTCCCGATGACGGCGGCCCTGCCTACATCAATTCAGGCATCACGAAACAACCAGGGCTGGCTCGCCCGATGCTTGCTCTCAAATGCCGCAATCGCATCGCCGTCCTGCAAGGTCAGGCCGATATCGTCCAGGCCATTGATCAGGCAGTGCTTGCGGAACGCGTCCACCTCAAAGTGGTACACCTTGCCATCCGGACGAGTCACCGTCTGTGCCGCCAGGTCGACAGTCAACTGGTAACCCTCTTCGGCTTCCACCTGCTTGAACAGCTCGTCCACTTCGGCATCGGTGAGGATGATCGGCAGCAGCCCGTTCTTGAAGCTGTTGTTGAAGAAGATGTCGGCGTAGCTCGGCGCGATGATGCTGCGAAAGCCGTATTCTTCCAGGGCCCACGGCGCGTGTTCACGGCTGGAGCCGCAACCGAAATTTTCCCGCGCCAGCAACACGCTGGCGCCCTGATAACGCTCGGCGTTGAGCACGAAATCCTTGTTCAGCGGACGCTTGGAGTTGTCCTGATAGGCATAGCCCACATCCAGGTAGCGCCACTCGTCGAACAGGTTGGGGCCGAAACCGGTGCGTTTGATCGACTTCAGGAACTGCTTGGGAATGATCTGGTCGGTGTCCACGTTGGCACGGTCCAACGGCGCGACCAGACCGGTGTGTTGGGTAAAAGCTCTCATCAGGAATTCCTCAGATCAATTCGCGAACGTCGATGAAACGACCGTTGACGGCGGCCGCAGCGGCCATGGCCGGGCTGACCAGGTGAGTACGCCCGCCGGCGCCCTGACGGCCTTCGAAGTTACGGTTGGAGGTGGACGCGCAATGCTCGCCCGACTCAAGACGGTCCGGGTTCATCGCCAGGCACATCGAGCAGCCCGGCTCACGCCATTCAAAACCGGCTTCGAGGAAGATCTTGTCGAGGCCTTCGGCTTCGGCTTGCGCCTTGACCAGGCCCGAGCCCGGCACCACGATCGCTTGCTTGATGGTCGAAGCCACCTTGCGGCCCTTGGCGATCACCGCCGCCGCGCGCAGGTCTTCGATGCGCGAGTTGGTGCAGGAGCCGATGAATACGCGATCCAATTGAATGTCGGTAATCGCCTGGTTGGCTTTGAGGCCCATGTACTTCAAGGCGCGCTCGATGGAACCGCGCTTGACCAGGTCGGTTTCCTGCGCCGGGTCCGGCACGTTCTGGTCGACGGCCAGGACCATTTCCGGCGAGGTGCCCCAGCTGACTTGCGGCTTGATCTGCGTAGCGTCCAGCTCGACCACGGTGTCGAACACCGCATCGGCGTCGGAGACCAGGTCTTTCCAGGCCTCGACCGCAGCGTCCCAATCGGCGCCTTGTGGCGCAAACGGACGCCCCTTGACGTACTCGACGGTTTTCTCATCCGCCGCCACCATGCCTACACGGGCACCGGCTTCGATGGACATGTTGCAGATGGTCATGCGGCCTTCGATGGACAGGTCGCGAATCGCGCTGCCGGCGAACTCGATGGCGTGGCCGTTACCGCCGGCGGTGCCGATCTTGCCGATCACGGCGAGCACGATGTCCTTGGCAGTCACGCCGAACGGCAACGTGCCTTCGACGCGCACCAGCATGTTCTTCATTTTTTTGGCGACCAAGCACTGAGTGGCGAACACGTGCTCCACCTCGGACGTGCCGATGCCATGGGCCAGGGCACCGAACGCGCCGTGGGTGGACGTGTGGGAGTCACCGCAGACCACGGTCATGCCCGGCAAGGTCGCGCCCTGCTCCGGGCCGATCACGTGGACGATGCCCTGGCGCACATCATTCATCTTGAATTCGGTGATGCCATATTCGTCGCAATAGTCGTCGAGGGTCTGCACCTGCAGGCGCGACACGGTGTCGGCAATTGCGTCGATGCCACCCTTGCGTTCCGGGGTGGTCGGCACGTTGTGGTCGGGAGTGGCGATGATCGAGTCGACGCGCCAGGGCTTGCGCCCGGCCAGTCGCAGGCCTTCGAACGCTTGGGGCGAGGTCACTTCATGGATGATGTGACGGTCGATGTAGATCAGCGACGATCCATCATCGCGACGTTTCACTTCATGGGAATCCCAAAGCTTGTCGTACAGCGTTTTGCCGGCCATCAGTCGGTCCTCATCAGCGGTGCATCTCTATGCCGGGCTTTTCAATAACCCTTTGGCTTGTGAGGCTGATGGTATGGCGCTACATTAAATAACTCAAATTCATAATTTTTATGCTTTGGATTACCAACTGGAATACCACCATGGACCTGGCCAACCTCAATGCCTTTATTGCCATCGCCGAGAGCGGCAGCTTTTCCGGTGCCGGCGAACGCCTGCACCTAACCCAACCGGCCATCAGCAAACGCATTGCCGGCCTGGAACAGCAATTGAACGTACGGCTGTTCGACCGCCTGGGCCGCGAGGTAGGCCTCACCGAGGCGGGCCGGGCCTTGCTGCCGCGCGCCTATCAGATCCTCAATGTGCTGGATGACACCCGCCGCGCGCTCACCAACCTCACCGGCGAAGTCAGCGGGCGCCTCACCCTGGCCACCAGTCACCACATCGGCCTGCATCGCCTGCCACCGATCCTGCGCGCCTTTACCCGGGAATACCCCCACGTCGCGCTGGATATTCAGTTCCTCGATTCGGAAGTGGCCTACGAAGAAATCCTCCACGGCCGCGCCGAAGTGGCCGTGATCACCCTGGCGCCCGCGCCCCATCACCTGGTGCGCGCCACGCCGGTGTGGGATGACCCGCTGGACTTTGTGGTGGCGCCGGAACACAGCCTGACCGGCAACGCCCGCGTGAGCCTGGCCGATATCGCACGGCATCCGGCGGTTTTTCCCGGCGGCAATACCTTTACCCATCATATTGTCAGCAAGCTGTTCGGCGCCCAGGGCCTCACGCCCAACATCGCGATGAGCACCAATTACCTGGAAACCATCAAGATGATGGTCTCCATCGGCCTGGCCTGGAGCGTGCTGCCGCGCACCATGCTCGATGATCAGGTAACAAGCATCGCTTTGCCGGGCATACAGCTCAGTCGCCAGCTAGGCTATATCGTGCACACCGAAAGGACGCTGTCGAACGCTGCACGAGCTTTCATGAGCCTGCTGGATGCACAGGTCGATCTGCCAGGGATACCGGCATAACACCGTGCGGCCGTGGGCCTTGAACAAAACCGCGCTGTCTGCCCATCGAGCCAAGGCCCTTTGATAATGCACACCCCTGTCGACCCCGAGCACAACACTGCCGAGCAGGCGCTCAAGGACAGCCAGGAGCGCCTCGACCTGGCGCTGGAGTCGGCGCAACTGGGCACCTGGGACTGGCACATTCCCACCGGCATGCTCTACGGCTCGGCCCGCGCCGCTCAACTGCATGGCTTGCCGCCCGAACCCTTCCATGAGCCTTTCGAGGCATTTTTCGAAGGCATGCCCGATTCCGATCGCGACAACATGCGTAGCGCCTACCGCACTCTGCGCAAGGGCCCGGCCGGCAATTACCAGCTGATTTACCGCGTGCCTCTGGAAGACGGCAGCGCGCGCTACCTGGAAAGCCGCGCCCGGCTGTATCGCGACGAACACGGCGCCCCGCTGCGCATGGCCGGCACCCTGCTGGACATCACCGACCAGGTCGAGCGCGAACAACGGCTCATTGCCTCCGAAGAAAAATTCGCCAGCGTATTTCATGCCAGTCCCAACGCGATTTCCATCACCGAACGCGACACGGGCCGGTATGTCGAGGTCAATGACGGCTTTTGCCGCCTGACCGGCTATCGCGCCGAGGAGGCCATCGGCCTCACGCTGTACCAGATCGGCATCTGGGCCGATGAAAACCAGCGCTCGGCGTTATTGGCCGAACTCGCGATCAAGGGCCGCATTCATCACCTGGAAATGCTCTGGCACAACCGGCGTGGCGACGTGCTGTCGGTGGAGGTCTCGGTAGAACCGATTACCCTCAATGAAACCCCGTGCCTGCTGTTGACCGCGCGGGACGTGAGCCTGCTGAAAAACGCCCAGGCGCAGATCCGCCACCTGGCCTACCACGACCCACTCACCAACCTGCCCAACCGCGCGCTGCTGATGGACCGTCTGAGCCAGCAGATTGCCCTGCTCAAGCGCCATGACCTGCGTGGCGCCCTGCTGTTTCTCGACCTCGACCATTTCAAGCACATCAATGATTCCCTCGGGCACCCGGTGGGCGACACCGTGCTGAAAATGATCACCGCGCGCCTGGAAGCCAGCGTGCGCATGGAGGACACCGTCGCGCGCCTGGGTGGCGATGAGTTCGTGGTGCTGCTCAGTGGCCTGCAAGGTTCACGCACAGAGGTCAGCCGGCAGGTGCAGGACCTCGCCGAGACGTTGCGCCACTTGCTCTCGGAGCCGATGTTCCTGGACGGCCACCGCCTGCAGGTCACACCGAGCATTGGCGTGGCGTTGATTCCCGACCATGGCTCGACCCCGACCGACCTGCTCAAGCGCGCCGACATTGCGCTGTACCGCGCCAAGGACTCGGGGCGCAACACCACGCAGATGTTTCACGACAGCATGCAGAAAGCCGCCAGCGAACGCCTGCGCATGGAAACCGACCTGCGCCTGGCGCTCTCGCGCGGCGAGTTCAGCGTGCATTACCAGCCCCAGGTGGATGCGCGCGGCAGCCACATCGTCGGGGCCGAGGCCCTGGTGCGCTGGCAGCATCCGCAACTGGGCGCGCAGTCGCCGGCCGAATTTATCAAGGTACTGGAAGACAGCGGCCTGATCCTCGAGGTGGGCACCTGGATTCTCGATGAGGCCTGCGCAGGTTTTGCGCAATTGATCGCCGACGGCCTGGTGGACCCGCTGAATTTCAGCCTGTGCGTGAACATCAGCCCACGGCAGTTTCGCCAGAACGACTTTGTGGAACGGGTGGAGCACAGCCTCAAACAACATGCATTGCCGTTCAGCCTGCTGAAACTGGAAATCACCGAAGGCATCGTGATCCAGAGCCTGGACGACACGGTGCTGAAGATGCGCCGCCTGAAAAAGCTCGGCGTGAGCTTTGCCATGGATGACTTCGGCACCGGCTATTCGTCATTGACCTACCTCAAGCGCCTGCCGGTGGATGCGCTGAAAATCGACCAGTCGTTCGTGCGCGATGCAACCCACGACCCCAACGACGCCGAGATCATCCGCGCGATCGTGGCGATGGCGCGCAGCCTGAACCTGGAGGTGATCGCCGAGGGCGTGGAAACCCTGGAACAGCTGGCGTTCCTGCAAGGCCTGGGCTGTCACCTGTATCAGGGTTACCTGCACAGCCGGCCGCTGCCCATCGAGCGGTTCAGGACGCTGCTGATGTAGCGCGCGGCGCTCACACCAGGGCGACCGCTTCGCCCTCCCTCGGCCCGCCGCCCCTGCGGCCCCACAGTTCTTCATGTCCGCCAATCACCGCAACCGAATGGGCGTCGGTGTTGATCATGCCCAACTGGCCGCAGGCCAAGGCCGCGACTGAGGCTTTTCTCACATAACGGCTCAAACCCAGGCGTTTGAGCGCCTCGCCGGTTTCCTGCTCGTCTTCGCCATCGTTGAGGCTGTTGATGGCCGCGCTGAAGCTGGCGCCCGCCGTGCCGTCGTTGTTTTGCTCCTGCGCGCGCTTGGCGCTGACGGCAAACAGAAAGTTGGCATCCTTGAGCATTCCGGCATCCGCGCCTTTGAAACGTGCTTCGCGAGCGGCTTGTGACAACTCCTGATTGGACACACTGAGCGTATGGCCGTCCCGCAGCGTCACGTCATAGCCGCGCGGCGCTCTCTGAACCCTTTCGAAAATACTTACGGGGCTCTGACCGAACCGGGCCATGGCCACCTTGATCGCTGCCACCGTGACGCAGTTGCCCTGATTGCTCTGGCGAAAACCGCGCCAGATATCAGCGGGCTGTTCGCCAACGGCTTTTGTGGACACGTGCGAGGGGCTTTCCACGCTTGCGCTAACACCCCGCCATTGGTTCATCACCGTCCTTAAGAGGCTCACCAGGTGCATGCCGTTACCGGCAAGCCGGCAACACTCGCGGTTGCGTTGTACGAACACCCATGAAGGCTCGGGATAAACGTAACGCTGCTGGACGTGCGAAGGCGTGTGGCGGACAGCGCTGCACACGCCCGTAACCGCCCGGTAATACTCATCCCTGAAACCTGCTGCGCATGTATTGAAGATTGAAAACATGACCCCCCCCCTTGAACGCGTCTCCCCGACTGCATGGGCAGTCGGGGAGTCTTGGTCAGCCATTAGCTAGTGAAGATGTCTGCGAGGCTGTATCGACATAGCCCGCCGACGGTCTCAGCCAAAACGTCCAAAGATCGGATGTCCAGCGGCTGGAGCAGGCGACCTGATACCTGGGCGGACCTTGATCTCGCTGTCAGCCCCTACGGTGGTCTCCCGCTTAGCGTCCTTGTGCGCGGCCGTTGTGTGCTCATGCTCATGCACCGTCTCTGCTGCGGTCGTCGTTTGCGCCCCTGCGTCCAGCGCGGTATCGACCTTTCCTTCTGCGTCCGCCTTCATCTCGGCCTACGTTTTGAACGCACTAGGCGTCGCTGGAAGGGTTTTCGTCTCAGCGCGTAACGGGTTCGCGGCCCTGGTTTCGGTGATCAAGGCAGCGCCATCGGGCTCACCGACCTTTTTTGGAACAAACCCGAGGTTATTGACCGGCTTTTCCATCGCTTGCGTTATCTGCGCAGCCGTGTCGCCTTTTGCATTAACATCCGACTTGAAACCCGCAACATTATTCATCGATATAGTAGACATCTGATTCATCTCATTCCTGGGGTGACGCCGCCGGCGCAGTCATCATTTAACACCGGCAACGATAGATTGGGCTGCAAGTAAACATCATCACTTCGCAGTCCCTACTTTCGTGGGGCGCGGCGATATTGAGTTCCAGAAATCCGCGATCACATAAGGAAAACAAAATCGAAAATCAGAATTTACCCCGTTTTGTCCCAGGAAAATCAGAGTGTTGGCCGGTGCAAACGGCGCTTGCACAGATATATAAAGTAATAAGCAGACCACACTTTAAACTCATGAAATCATTAAGCCCCTCCCTCGACTGACGCCCATGTTAATACGCGCGCGCGATTCCCGCCGCCGCGCCAACATCAATCAACTGCCGAACACTACGTTTAGACGATCAAAAAAAAGGAGCGCCCATGGCCCCCCTGATTTAGTGTTTAAAAACGTTATGAATATGAACTTAATCGTTCAGTGCAGGTTGCACACCGATCAACTCCGCGACCTTGTCCAATGCGGTCTCGCGGCGCAAGGCGTGGAACAACTCCACCGCCTGCGGATAGTTGCGCGTCAGCATCGCCAGCCACTGCTTCAAGCGACCGGGTGCCTGCTTTTCCGTCAACTGCGCCACCGACTGCCTCCAGAAGTCATGGAGCATCGGCTGCATCTGCGCCCATGTCATCTCCACCACGTCCTCACCGGCACGTGCGGCCGCAATCTGCCGCGCCAGGTCGGGCCGTGCGACCAGACCACGGCCCAGCATGATGTGTTCGGCGCCACTGATTTCGCGGCAACGCTTCCAGTCTTCAACGCTCCAGATATCGCCATTGGCAAACACCGGCACCTTGACCACGTCCTGCACTCGCGGGATCCACTCCCAATGGGCCGGCGGCTTGTAGCCGTCGGTCTTGGTGCGCGCATGCACCACGATATGCGCCGCGCCGCCCTCGGCCAGCGCGGTGGCACACACCAGCGCGCCATCCGGGCTGTCGAAGCCCAGGCGCATCTTGGCGGTCACCGGGATATGCGCCGGGACGGCGCGACGCACGTGCTCGACAATCCGGTTGAGCAGCTCCGGCTCCTTGAGCAGCACCGCACCACCGCGTGACTTGTTGACCGTCTTGGCCGGGCAGCCGAAGTTCAAGTCGATCACCTGCGAGCCCAGCTCACAGGCCAAGACGGCGTTTTCCGCGAGGCACACCGGGTCCGAACCGAGCAACTGCACACGTAGCGGCACACCCGCAGCGGTCCGGGCACCTTGCAGCAGTTCAGGGGCGAGCTTGTGGAAATAGGCCGGGGTGAGCAGGCGGTCGTTGACGCGGATGAACTCGGTCACGCACCAGTCGATCCCGCCGACGCGGGTCAGCACGTCACGCAGGATGTTGTCGACCAACCCCTCCATGGGCGCCAGGGCAATTTGCATGGAAAACACTCAACAAAAATCGTGGCGCAGTTTACTGGGTTTCCTGCGGGAAACGTTAACCCCCGGTCAGCGCAGGGCCGTAACCGTCGAGAAACTCACTGGGCATGCGCTTGGGCTTGCCGCTGGACAGCTCGATACACACGAAGGTGGTTTGCGCGCGCAACAGGGTGACACCGTCACGCGGGCGCATCAGTTGAAAGCGGCGAGTCATCTTCAGGCGCTGGTCCCAGTCGACGATCCAGGTGGCCAGTTGCAGCTCATCGCCTTCGTAGCCGGCCGCCAGGTAGTCGATCTCATGGCGCACCACGGCCATGGCACGGTCCAGGCGGCGATACTCGGTGAGGTCCAGCCCCAGACGCTGTGAGTGCCGCCAGGCGCAGCGTTCCAGCCAGGATACGTACACCGCGTTATTGGCGTGCCCCAGGCCGTCGATGTCCTCGGGACCGACCTGCAGATCGATGATGAACGGCGTTGCCAGATCCCAGCCCATGCCTTGCTCCTGTCGTTTGATGTCGGCGCGGCAGTGTATCAACGCACCGCCGACTTCGCTGCGCGCAACACGCGATCCGACAATTCGCCAGGTCCAAGGGCGCGCGCAAGTGACAAGCCACCGATCATCAAGGCCATGCCCGCCAGGGCCTTGTCGGTGTCTTCGGGGCTGGCGGCCAGTTGAGCGGCCATCAGCTCCGTGTGCTCATTGAGCGCCTGACGGAATTCATCCGGCAGGCGGCCCATCTCGCCCACGGTGGCCGGTAGCGGGCAGGCTTGCGTGGTGGAGTCGCGATGCTTGCGCGACAGGTAGAAGGCCGCCGCCAGGCCGCGACGCTCTTCGCCACTGAGTTGGGCATCGATGTCCTGAATCGCCGCGCGACGCCTGGCCAGCAACGCGGTAAAGGCCTCCAGCATCAACGCGTCCTTGCTTTCGAAGTGCGCGTAGAAACCACCGACGGTCAGCCCCGCCGCCGCCATGACTTCGCCCACACTCGGCTCGGCCGGGCCGCGCTGGATCAGCGCGGCGCTGGCGGCCTGCAGAATGCGTTCGCGGGTTTGCGCTTTTTTATCGCTCATCAAAGGGCTCCGTCGTTCATGGGCCGGATATTATTATCATGATAATACTTGGCAGGCGAGCGATGCGACGGCAGGTTGGAATGGGAGAAGGGATCAGCAGCGATTGGCCAAACGCCAGACAAACAAAAGGGCCATTCAATAATTGAATGACCCTTAAAAATCCCGCAGAACGGGTAATCGTGGCGTCCCCTAGGGGACTCGAACCCCTGTTACCGCCGTGAAAGGGCGGTGTCCTAGGCCACTAGACGAAGGGGACACAAACCTTCTGTACAACAGACCAGCGCTGAGTGCTGATCGATTCAAGGCCGGTGTGGCCAGACCTTGAACCTGTAGATTGGTGGAGCTAAACGGGATCGAACCGTTGACCTCTTGCATGCCATGCAAGCGCTCTCCCAGCTGAGCTATAGCCCCGATTTATCGCCTGGCGGCGCAGCAGATCTTGCGAACTGCTTGTTGAAACTGGCGTCCCCTAGGGGACTCGAACCCCTGTTACCGCCGTGAAAGGGCGGTGTCCTAGGCCACTAGACGAAGGGGACAAAACCTTCTGTACAACTGATCAGCGCTGAGAGCTGATCGACTCAAGGCCGGTGTGGCCAGACCTTGAACCTGTAAATTGGTGGAGCTAAACGGGATCGAACCGTTGACCTCTTGCATGCCATGCAAGCGCTCTCCCAGCTGAGCTATAGCCCCTCATCGGTGAGGACGGGGCGAATCTTAATGGCGGTTTGGAAGTGTGTCAAATTTATTTTCAACAATTTCCAAAGTTTTTTGCCGGGATAACAATCACTTACCAACGAAACCCCGGAAAGCCGGGGTTTCGTCACTGCCACAGAGGACTTAGCCGATAGCGCCCAGCAGCTTTTCCCATTCCTTGTTTTCTTTCTTGGAAACACCACCCAGCAAATCAAGCGCTTGGCGCAGGCGGAAGCGGGTGAGATCCGGTCCGAGAATTTCCATCGCATCGAGCACCGACACCGAGCTGGCCTGCCCGGTGATCGCAGCGAACATCAGCGGCATGGCATCGCGCAGCTTCAATTCCAGGGACTCGACCACCGCCTGAATCGTCGCAGTGATCGCGTCCTTCTCCCACTGGCGCAGGCTTTCGAGCTTCCACAGAATCAGCTGCATCAACTGGCGCACCTGGTCGCCCGACAGCTTCTTGGACTCGAACAGCTTCGCGTCCGGGTTCACGCCACCGGCAAAGAAGAAGCTGGCCAACGGAGCGACCTGGCTGAAGGTCTCCACCCTGCCCTGCACCAGCGGCGCGATCTTCATCAGGTACTCAGGGTTCAACGCCCACTGCTGCACGCGGCTGGCGAATGCTTCCACCGGCAAGTCACGCAGCCACTGGCCGTTGAGCCAGGACAGTTTTTCGATATCGAAGATCGGCCCGCCCAGCGATACGCGGGACAAGTCGAAGTTGTCGACCATTTCCTGCAGCGAGAACTTCTCGCGCTCGTCCGGCATCGACCAGCCCATGCGGCCCAGGTAGTTGAGCATCGCTTCAGGCATGAAGCCCATGCGCTCGTAGAACGTCACCGAGGTCGGGTTCTTGCGCTTGGACAGCTTGCTCTTGTCCGGGTTACGCAGCAGCGGCATGTAGCACAACTGCGGCTGCTCCCAGCCGAAGTATTCATAAAGCAGGATCAGTTTCGGCGCCGACGGCAGCCATTCTTCGCCGCGCAGCACGTGGGTGATGCCCATCAGGTGGTCATCGACCACGTTGGCGAGGAAGTACGTCGGCAGACCGTCGGTCTTCATCAGCACCTGCATGTCCATGCGGTCCCACGGGATCTCGACGTCACCGCGCAGCATGTCCGGCACCACGCACACGCCTTCGCTCGGCACCTTCATGCGGATCACGTGCGGCTCACCGGCGGCCAGGCGGCGGGCCACTTCTTCTTTCGAAAGCAACAGCGCGCGGCCGTCGTAGCGCGGGGTTTCGCCACGGGCCTGTTGCTCGGCGCGCATCTGGTCCAACTCTTCAGCGGTGCAGAAGCATGGGAACGCATGGCCCATGTCGACCAGCTGCTGAGTGTATTGCTGGTAAATATCGCTACGCTCGCTCTGGCGATACGGGCCGTGCGGGCCCCCAACGTCCGGACCTTCGGCCCAGGTGATACCGAGCCAGCGCAGGGCATCGAAAATCTGCTGTTCCGACTCGCGGGTGGAGCGCAGTTGGTCGGTGTCTTCGATCCGCAGGATGAATTCACCGCCGTGCTGCTTGGCAAAGCAGTAATTGAACAAGGCGATGTAAGCAGTGCCGACGTGGGGATCGCCGGTAGGCGATGGCGCGATGCGCGTGCGGACGGTGGTCATGGCAGGTCTCGAATGGGCGATATAACTGAAAATTGAAACAAGGGGCGAATGGTAACAGCCTGGGTGATATCTGGAAAACCGAGGCGCGGCTATCGGGGGCAAGCCCCCTCCCACATTTGACCGTGTCCACACATCAAGGTGGGAGGGGGCTTGCCCTAATGCCAGTCAGTTAAGGAAAATGTGTGGGCTTATTGTGGCGAGCGGGCTTGCCCCGCGTTGGGGTGCGAAGCGCCCCCAATCGAGCAAAACGCGGTGTACCTGACACGGCTCAGCGCCTGGCTTTGGGGCTGCTGCGCAGCTCAACGCAGGACAAGCCTGCTCGCCACAGGGAATCTGCGCTTAACTGAACGGCATCAGGGCAAGCCCCCGATGAGGCCGGCACAACCACTACAAATCAAACAGCCAACAACCGCTCGCGCAACTTGCCAATCTCATCGCGCGTCTGCGCCGCCGCTTCGAACTCAAGATCGCGCGCCAACTGGTACATCTTCTCTTCCAACTGGCGAATCCGCTTGGTGATCTCACTCGGCGAGCGCAATTCGTTCTCGTACTTGGCGCTTTCCTCGGCGGCCTTGGCCATGCCCTTGCGCTTCTTGCTGCGCGAGCCCGGCACGGTGGCGCCTTCCATGATGTCGGCGACGTCCTTGAACACGCCTTTGGGGGTAATGCCGTGCTCGAGGTTGAAGGCAATCTGCTTTTCACGGCGCCGCTCGGTCTCGCCAATCGCGCGCTCCATGGAACCGGTGATGCGGTCCGCATACAGGATCGCCCGGCCATTGAGGTTACGCGCCGCGCGGCCGATGGTCTGGATCAGCGAACGTTCGGAGCGCAGGAAGCCCTCCTTGTCCGCATCCAGAATCGCCACCAGCGACACTTCCGGCATGTCCAGGCCTTCGCGCAGCAGGTTGATGCCCACCAGCACATCAAAGGTACCCAGGCGCAGGTCGCGGATGATCTCCACGCGCTCCACCGTGTCGATGTCCGAGTGCAGGTATCGCACGCGCACGCCGTGGTCGGCCAGGTAGTCGGTGAGGTCCTCGGACATGCGCTTGGTCAGCGTGGTCACCAGCACCCGCTCTTCCAGCGCCACGCGCTTGTTGATCTCCGACAGCAGGTCATCGACCTGGGTCAGCGCCGGGCGGATTTCGATCTGCGGGTCGACCAGGCCGGTCGGTCGCACCACCTGCTCGATCACCCGGCCCGCATGCTCGGCCTCATAATTGCCCGGCGTGGCCGACACAAAAATGGTCTGCGGGCTGATCGCCTCCCACTCGTCAAACCGCATCGGCCGGTTGTCCAGCGCCGACGGCAGGCGGAAACCGTACTCCACCAGGGTTTCCTTGCGCGAGCGGTCGCCCTTATACATCGCGCCCACCTGCGGCACGCTGACGTGGGACTCGTCGATCACCAGCAAAGCGTCCGGCGGCAGGTAGTCGTACAGCGTCGGCGGCGGCGCGCCGGAGTCACGGCCCGACAGGTAGCGTGAGTAGTTTTCGATGCCGTTGCAGTAGCCCAGCTCCAGGATCATCTCCAGGTCGAAGCGGGTGCGCTGCTCCAGGCGCTGGGCTTCCACCAGCTTGTTGTTGGCACGCAGGTATTCCAGGCGCTCGGCCAGCTCGACCTTGATGCCTTCGATGGCGCCCATCAGGGTTTCCCGGGGCGTTACATAGTGGCTCTTGGGGTAAAAGGTGAAGCGCGGCAGCTTGCGGATCACCTCGCCGGTCAGCGGGTCAAAGGCCGACAGGCTTTCGACTTCATCGTCGAACAGCTCGATGCGGATGGCTTCCAGGTCCGATTCGGCCGGGTAGATGTCGATCACATCGCCACGCACGCGGAAGGTGGCGCGGGCAAAATCCATGTCGTTGCGGGTGTACTGCAGGCTTGCCAGGCGACGCAGCAATTCGCGCTGGTCGAGTTTGTCGCCACGGTCGACGTGCAGCACCATCTTCAGATAGGTTTCCGGGCTGCCCAGGCCGTAGATGCACGACACGGTGGTGACGATGATCGCGTCCTTGCGCTCCAGCAACGCCTTGGTCGCCGACAGGCGCATCTGCTCGATATGGTCGTTGATCGACGCATCCTTCTCGATGAAGGTGTCGGACGACGGCACATAAGCCTCGGGCTGGTAGTAGTCGTAGTAGGAGACGAAATACTCCACCGCGTTGTTCGGGAAGAACGCCTTGAACTCACCGTACAGCTGCGCGGCCAGGGTCTTGTTCGGCGCCAGCACCAGGGTCGGGCGGTTGATCTGCGCGATCACGTTGGCAATGCTGAAGGTCTTGCCCGAACCGGTCACCCCGAGCAGCGTCTGGTGCGCCAGGCCGGCCTCGATGCCTTCGACCATCTGGCGAATGGCTTCAGGCTGGTCGCCGGCCGGTTCAAAGCGGGTGACGAGCTGGAAATCAGACATAACGTACCTCTTTCAGTCACCCCGGGCCTGTGGCCGCCAAGGACGAATAGCTCAGCAACCGGCGAATACGCTTCGCCGGCTGCAGGAAAAAATCATGATAACTGTAGAAGTGGTGGCGAAGGCGACGGGTTTCAAGGCACTTGTCCTACATAGCGCCAGTATGGCCCCTGTACAGCCCCGGCCTGTTGAATGCCAATAAGACTAACGGTCGGCGCCTCAACCGAAAAACTTGGCCGAAAAGCCGTTTCAACGGTCGCCCTCGGCCGTGCGGGCCTCTATACTAGCTCCCCGTTTGTGCACCGCTCTAGTGCCTCCGGCCGGAGCGCGACACGTCCCTCCCTTCCCCCCATAGAGCTGCCGCAAAATGAGCCTGTTCTCCGCTGTCGAAATGGCACCACGCGATCCAATCCTGGGCCTCAACGAAGCATTCAACGCCGACACACGAACCACCAAGGTCAACCTTGGCGTGGGCGTTTACTGCAACGAGGAGGGGAAGATTCCACTCTTGCGTGCCGTTGCCGAAGCGGAAGCAATACGCGTGGCGCAACACGCGGCCCGTGGCTACTTGCCGATTGACGGGATCGCTGCCTATGACAAGGCCGTGCAAACCCTGTTGTTCGGTGACGCGTCGCCCCTGCTGAGCGCCGGCCGCGTGGTCACAGTGCAGGCCGTCGGCGGTACCGGCGCGCTGAAAATCGGCGCTGACTTCCTCAAGCAGTTGCTGCCAGACGCCGTCGTTGCCATCAGCGACCCGAGCTGGGAAAACCACCGCGCGCTGTTCGAAACCGCCGGTTTCCCGGTCCACAACTATCGCTACTACGACGCAGCCACCCACGACGTCAACCGCGCCGGCCTGCTCGAAGACCTCAACGCCCTGCCGCCACAATCCATCGTGGTGCTGCACGCCTGCTGCCACAACCCGACCGGCGTCGACCTCAGCCCGGCCGACTGGCAGGACGTGCTGGACGTGGTCAAGGCTAAAAACCTCGTGCCGTTCCTCGACATGGCGTACCAGGGTTTCGGCGACGGCATCCACGAAGACGCGGCTGCGGTGCGCCTGTTCGCCGAATCGGGGCTGACCTTCTTTGTGTCCAGCTCGTTCTCCAAGTCGTTCTCCCTGTACGGCGAACGGGTGGGCGCGCTGTCGATCGTCAGCGAATCCGCGGAAGAAAGCGCGCGCATCCTGTCCCAGGTCAAGCGCGTGATCCGCACCAACTACTCCAACCCGCCGACCCACGGCGCCGCCATCGTCGCAGCCGTGCTGAACAACCCTGAGCTGCGCGCCCAGTGGGAAGCCGAACTGGCTGAAATGCGCCTGCGCATCCGTGGCATGCGCGAGCAGATGGTCGCCGAACTGGCCAAAGCTGCACCGGGCCACGACTTCAGCTTCGTCGGCCGTCAGCGCGGGATGTTCTCCTACTCCGGCCTGAGCGTGGCGCAAGTCACGCGCCTGCGCAGCGAGTTTGGCATCTACGCGCTGGACACCGGGCGCATCTGCGTAGCGGCGTTGAACCAATCGAACATTGGCGCCGTCACAAAAGCGATCGTCCAGGTGCTGTAAGCCGGCGGTCGTGATGAAAAAGGGGAAACCGATGGTTTCCCCTTTTTCGTGTGCAGCCCCTAGACTGAACCCCGACTGCCCTTTTGCTGTGAGAGCCCTATGAGAAACGACGACCTGGACCTTGACCTGCGCGCCGACCGCGACGAACTGCACGACTTCACCCCGCGCGCGCCGCACGCCAAGCGCCAGAAGAGCCTGGTGCTGCAAGTGGCGCTCGGCGTGTTCCTCGGTGGCCTGGCGCTGTGGCTGGTGCAACTGGGCGCAACGGCGATCATGGCCAAACTGGCCATGGGCACCTTTCAATTCGGCGGCTGATCACCAGCCCAGGCGAACTGGCCCCTCTGTGGCGAGCGGGCTTGTCGTGGCGAGCGGGCTTGCCCCGCGTTGGGGTGCGAAGCGCCCCCAATCGAGCAAAACGCGGTGTACCTGATACTGCGCAGAGTATGGTTTTGGGGCTGCTGCGCAGCCCAACGCAGGACAAGCCTGCTCGCCACAGGGAATCTGCGCTTAACTGAACGGCATTAGGGCAAGCCCCGCGTTGGGGGGGTGCGAAGCGCCCCCAATCAAGCAAAACTCGGTCTACCTGACACTGCGCAGAGCATGGTTTTGGGGCTGCTGCGCAGCCCAACGCAGGACAAGCCTGCTCGCCACAGGGATGGGATTGCCTGAAATAGCTCAGATTGCGCGTTCCTCCAGTAACCGCACGAAGCTGTTCAGGCTCTGGGACACGGTGCCGCGTCGCCAGATCAGCCAGGTGTTGAGCATGCGAAACCCGTCTGCCAGTGGCCATACGCTCACCGCCGCAAACCCCGGCATGCTTTCCAGCATGCTGCGCGGCATCAGCGCCAGGCCCGCACCGGCGCTGACGCAGGCCAGCATGCCGTGGTACGACTCCATCTCGAAGATCTTGCCCGGCACCGCGCCATCGTGTGAGAACCAGCGCTCAAAGTGGTGCCGGTAGGAACAGTTCGAACGAAACGTATAGATATTCTCGCCATTCACGTCCCGCCCCCGGCTGATCGGCGCATGGTGCAGCGGCGCGATCACCACCATTTCCTCTTCGAACACCGCCACGCCTTCAAGGGTCGCGTGCAGCACCGGCCCATCGACGAACGCCGCCGCCAGCCGGCCGGACAGCACCCCTTCGATCATCGTGCCCGACGGCCCGGTGCTCAGGTCCAGCTCGACCTTGACGTACTTTTGGTTATAGGCCGCAAGCAACGCCGGGATACGCACCGCCGCCGTGCTTTCCAGCGAGCCCAGCGCAAACGCACCCTGGGGCTCCTCCCCCGCCACCGTCGCCCGGGCCTCCTGCACCAGATCGAGGATGCGCCGCGCGTAGCCAAGGAAATTCCAGCCGGCCGGCGACAGGCGCAGGCGGCTCTTCTCGCGGATAAACAACGCCACGCCCAAGTCCTGCTCCAGTTGCTTGATGCGGGTGGTCAGGTTCGACGGCACGCGATGAATCAACTGCGCGGCCGCGCTGATACTGCCCTGCTCGGCCACGGCCTTGAAAATTTCCAGCTGCACCAGATCCACACCATTCTCCAATCGTGAACGTATTGCTTAATATTATTCACTTTCAAGAAAACATACAGCCCCGTAGGCTGGCGTCATTCACTCATTCAGCCGGACGGTGCCATGAACGCGATTTCCTCCAACACTCACGCCCTGTCGATCAATCCCGCCAATGGCGAAACCATCGGCAGCTACCCGTACGAAACCCAGGCGCAACTGGATGCCGCGCTCGACCGTGCTACTGCCGCCTTCCGCACCTGGCGCCGCCAGCCTGTGAGCCAGCGCGCCGAATTGCTGCTGGCCCTGGCCCGCGCCCTGCGTGAGCAAGCCCAAACCATGGCGCAGATGATCACCCGGGAAATGGGCAAACCCATCGCCCAGGCCCGCGCCGAAATCGAAAAATGTGCGCTGATGACCGAGTGGTACGCCGCCCACGGCCCGGCCATGCTCGCCGCAGAACCGACCTTGGTCGACAACGGCAGCGCGCGCATTGAGTACCGCCCGCTGGGCCCTATCCTTGCGGTGATGCCGTGGAACTTCCCGGTGTGGCAAGTGCTGCGCGGCGCCGTGCCGAGCCTGCTGGCCGGCAATACCTACGTGCTCAAACACGCACCGAACGTGATGGGCAGCGCCTACCTGATCCAGCAGGCGATGCGCACAGCCGGCTTCGCCGAAGGCTTGTTCGAAGTGATTAACGTGACCCAGGACGGCGTGTCCAAGGCCATTGCCGACCCGCGCATCGCTGCTGTCACCCTCACCGGCAGCGTGCGCGCCGGCATGGCCATCGGCTCCCAGGCCGGTGCTGCGCTGAAAAAATGCGTGCTGGAACTGGGCGGCTCCGACCCTTTCATCGTGCTCAACGACGCCGACCTCGACGCCGCCGTGCAAGCCGCCCTCATCGGCCGCTTCCAGAACAGCGGCCAGGTTTGCGCCGCCGCCAAGCGCCTGATCATCGAAGAGGGCGTGGTTCAGGCCTTCACCGAAAAATTCCTCGACGCCAGCCGTGCCCTGGTGATGGGCGACCCGACATCCGCCGCCACCTACATCGGCCCCATGGCACGCTTCGACCTGCGCGACGAGCTGCACGGCCAGGTCCAGGCCACGCTCGCGCAAGGTGCAACCCTGCTGCTGGGCGGCCATAAAATCGACGGCGCCGGCAACTACTACGCGCCGACCGTCCTGGCCGACGTCACCGACCAGATGACCTCATTCAAACAGGAACTGTTCGGCCCGGTGGCCTCGATCATCACCGCCCGCGACGCCGAGCATGCCGTGGCGCTGGCCAACGACAGCGAGTTCGGCCTCACAGCCAGCATCTTCACCCGCGACGCGGCCAAGGCACAGGCGATCACCGACGAGCTGGAAACCGGCGGCGTGTTCGTCAACGCGTTCAGCGTCTCCGACCCCCGCGTGGCGTTTGGCGGGGTGAAGAAAAGCGGGTTCGGCCGCGAGCTGTCGCACTTTGGCGTGCGCGAGTTCTGCAACGCAAAGACCGTGTGGCTGGACCGCAAGTAACCGCACATCACCTCAAGATCGGCTGTGGCGCCTCACACACTGCACCAGCCCATCCAGCGCCTGGGACTTGACCGGCGCGAGCACGCACACCGTGTGCTCGCGCTCGCCCTCCGTGACGGTCAGGGTGTAATGCACCTGGCCCGGGTTGCCGGGCTCCGGCGCATTGCTTTGCGGCAACTTGAAGAAGTCCGACGCCTGGATCAGTTGGCGCAGCTCCTGCTGATCCGGCTCGGGCAGCGCATCCAGCTCGACGCTGCGAGGTTTGGCCAGGCCCGGAAAAAATGCCGGGCCGCCGTTTTCCTTGATCGAAATTCGCATGGCTGTTCCTCACCGCCCAGGCGGTTTGTCAGACGTTGATACCCACCGCTTTCCAGCCTGCCTTGACGGCCTTCTGCTCGTCCTTGTTGGCGCCGTACAGGCGACCGGCCACATCATAGGTGATGCGCGCAAAACGCAGAAACCCCGAGTTCGGCCGCAGCCGTGCGTCGCGCAAGGCGTCGTACCAGATGCGACCGGCACGCTCCCAGGCAAACCCGCCGATCTTCGTCGCGACCTGATAGAACGCATGGTTGGGAATACCGGAATTGATGTGCACGCCGCCGTTGTCATCATAGGTATGCACAAAGTCATCCATATGCCCGGGCTGCGGGTCCTTGCCCAACAGGGCGTCATCAAACGCGGTGCCCGGCGCTTTCATCGAGCGCAGCGCCGTGCCCTTGATCTTTTTGGTGAACAGCCCCTTGCCGATCAACCAGTCGGCGTCCTCGGCCTTCTGCTTCAACGCGTACTGCTTGATCAGCGAGCCGAACACGTCCGACAGCGACTCGTTCAACGCACCGGACTGGTTGAAGTACATCAGCTTGGCTTCGTCCTCGGTGACGCCGTGGGCCAACTCATGGCCGATCACGTCGAGCGCAATGGTGAAGCGGTTGAACAACTGCTGATCGCCATCGCCGAACACCATCTGGGTCGAGTTCCAGAATGCATTGTTATAGGCCTGGCCAAAGTGAACCGTGGCGTCCAGCGCCATGCCGGAATCGTCGATGGAGTTGCGGTCGAACACCTCGTCGAAAAAATCGAAGGTCGCGCCCAGGCCGTCGTAGGCCTCGTCCACTGCCGCATCGCCGCTGGCGGGCTGCCCTTCACTGCGGATCAGCTTGCCCGGCAGGGTGTCGGTGCCATCGGCGCTGTAGATGGAACGGCGTTTTTCTGCGGCCATGGCCAGGGCCATGTGCGCGGTGCCCTTGGCGGGCACGGCAAGCATGCGCAGCGAGCGGAACGTGCTGTCCTTGGCGCGCGTGCGCAGTGCGATTTCGCGTTGGGCTTTATCGCCGTGGCGCGCGATCTGATCGAGCATGTACGGCGGGATCAGGCAGAAGATCGGGTTGCGGGGATGGCGAATACACATAAGCTGGCTCCCTTTTGACGTGTGATGAACTCCGAATAACCGTTTCAGGATAGTCCCGCCGACGGAAACTGGCCTAAATTGTCATGAACCTGTGTTGCAGTAGTGTTTATTCCAGGCCCGCAAGGAGCAGTCCATGCCACCCCGCACCCGCAAAATCGACCTGTCACACCGTCCCCGCCTTGGCGATCTGCGCCCGCTGGTCACGGCCAGCCCTTCCCTGCTGCAGGCGCGGGCGGCAACACCGCGCATCACTGCCGCCAAGGACCTGGAAAACCGCACCGGCTATGCCGAGGACTTTCTTGGCGGCTTCGAAGTGCCCTGGCCCACGGTTGACCAGGCCCTGGCCGATGATCTGCAGCCAAAGCGCCTGGACTACACGCATTTTTCCATCACGATGTCGCGCTCCAGGCGCCTGGCCTTCTACGTCGGCGTCAATATCGACGGCGCGCAACACGTGGACATCGTGCGCAGCAACGACACCTGGGCCTACGACGGCCGCTTGCCCGTCGACGCCCAGGTCGGTGAGGAGCTCTACGCCGGCAATGGCCTGGACCGTGGCCACCTGGTGCGACGCCAGGATCCCAACTGGGGCGCCGAGGCCGCCACCGCCAACGTCGACACCTTCCATTTCACCAACTGCTCGCCGCAGATGAGCGGCTTCAACCAGAAGACCTGGCTGGAACTCGAAGACTATATCCTCGACAACACCCAGCGCTGGAAAGCCCGCGCCACGGTGTTTACCGGCCCGGTGTTCGGCGAAGACGACCGCCTTTACCGGGGCATCCGGATTCCCAAGGCCTTCTGGAAAGTCGTCGCCTACCTCAGCGACGATGGCAAGCCCTCAGCCAGCGCGTACATGATCGACCAGAGCCGCGAACTGGGCCAGCTCGACCTGGTGTTCGGCCAGTTGCGGACCTACCAGCGCAGCGTGCTTCAGATAGAACAGCTGACCGGCGTTCGCTTCGGCAACCTGGCCGATTACGACGGCTTCAGCAACGAAGAGCGCGCCACAGGCACGCGCATTGAAGCGCTGATTCGCGGCCCGGAAGATATTCGTTTGTGATGCACCGCCGATAGCGCACCTGCCCTGTGGCCAGCAGGCTTGCCCCGTGGCGAGCAGGCTTGTCCTGCGTTGGGCTGCGCAGCAGCCCCAAAACCTGACTCCGCGAAGTTTCTGACACACCGCATTCTTAATTACAGGGGCTGCTTCGCACCCCAACGCGGGGCAAGCCCGCTCGCCATAGGGCAAGCCCTAATGCCGTTCAGTTAAGCGCAGACTCTCCGTGGCGAGCAGGCTTGTCCTGCGTTGGGCTGCGCAGCAGCCCTAAAACCTGACTCCGCGAAGTTTCTGACACACCGCATTCTTAGTTACAGGGGGGCTGCTGCGCACCCCAACGCAGGACAAGCCTGCTCGCCACAGGGCAAGCCTGCTCGCCACAATGGAAGCTGTCTGCTGTTGAGAGCAGCCCCGCATCTTCCCGCCCACCCCGCCATGCACTACCATACCGCGCCGTTTCCCGGACGGGACTCATTGGGGTTTCGCCAACGGTTCAAACGGAGATTGCCCCCATGCTGCCACGCGTTACCGCCTTGATGATCGGCCTCGGGCTGTCCGTTGCAGAGGCCCACGCCGCGCCGACCCACTACCCGCTGACCCTGGAAAACTGCGGCAGCCACATCAGCTTCGCCCAGGCCCCCGCACGCAGCGTGACCATCGGCCAGGCCGCCACCGAAATGCTTTATGCCCTGGGCGTCGGTGACAAAGTGGTCGGCACCTCGCTGTGGTTCAACAACGTGCTGGCGCAGTACAAAACCCTCAACGATGGCATCGAGCGCCTGGCCAACAACGAGCCGAGCTTCGAATCCGTCATCGCCAAGCGCCCGCAGCTGGTGGCCGCCGAGCTGGAATGGGTGGTCGGCGCACAAGGCGTGGTAGGCACCCGCGAGCAGTTTCATGAACTGAACATCCCCACCTACCTGCTGCCGTCGGACTGCGAAGGCAAGGACAACCTGGTGGGCGCCGACGGCACGCGGCTGGAGCCGTTTCGCATCGACACGATCTACAAGAGCATCAGTCAGTTGGCCGAGATCTTCGACGTGCAGGCGCGCGGTCAACAGCTCAACGACGAACTCAAGGCACGCCTGGCCAAATCCGTCGCCACCGCGCAAGGCAAAGGCTTGAAGCAGGCCAGCGCGCTGGTGTGGTTCTCCAGCGCCGAGATGGCCAGCGATCCCTACGTGGCCGGCCACAAGGGCATCCCCGAATTCATGCTGCACACCCTGGGCCTGTCCAACGTGGTGCAGTCCGATGAAGAGTGGCCCGCCGTCGGCTGGGAAACCATCGCCAAGGCCAACCCGACCTTTCTGGTGATCGCACGCATGGACCGGCGCCGCTACCCCGCCGACGACCATCAACAGAAACTTGCCTTCCTGCGCAGCGACCCGGTGACCCGCAACATGGACGCCGTCAAACACAACCGCATCATCGTCCTCGACGCCCTGGCGCTGCAGGCCAGCATTCGCATGTTCGACGGCCTGGAACAACTGGCCGGCGCCATCGACGGCTACGACCTGCCCCAATGATGCGCACCCTGCTCGCCCTCACGTTGCTGCTGATCGCCCTGCTCGCCGGGGTGGCCATCGGCGAAACCGCCATCGCACCGCAGGTGGTGCTCAAGGTGCTGGCCAATAAACTGTGGGCGGCCGGCTACGTGCTCGACCCCATCGACGAGGGCGTGGTGTGGAACTACCGCCTCACCCGCGCGCTGGTGGCCGCCGCCTGCGGGGCCGGGCTGGCGACCTGCGGGGTGATCCTGCAGTCGTTGCTGCGCAACCCGTTGGCCGACCCGTACCTGCTGGGCATCAGCGCCGGCGCCTCCACCGGCGCGGTGCTGGTCGCCCTGATCGGCGTGGGCGGCGGGCTGATTTCACTGTCGGCGGGGGCATTCGTCGGCGCCATGGCCGCCTTCGCGCTGGTGACCCTGCTCGCACGGGCCAGTGGCTCGGCGCGCGGCACTGGGCAGATCATCCTCGCGGGCATCGCCGGTTCCCAGCTGTTCAATGCGCTCACCGCGTTCCTGATCACTAAATCGGCCAGCTCCGAACAGGCGCGCGGCATCATGTTCTGGCTACTCGGCAACCTCAGTGGCGTGCGCTGGCCATCAGTGTGGCTGGCCGTGCCGGTGGCGGTCGCCGGCCTGATCGTGTGCCTGTGGCACCGCCGCGCGCTGGATGCGTTTACCTTCGGCAGCGACTCGGCGGCCTCCCTCGGCATTCCGGTGCGCCGCGTGCAATGCGTGCTGGTGGGCTGCGCCGCGCTGGTGACGGCGGTGATGGTATCGATTGTCGGCGCCATCGGCTTTGTCGGCCTGGTGATTCCCCACGCCGTGCGCCTGCTGCTCGGCACCGCGCATTCGCGGCTGCTGCCGGCCAGCGCTCTGGGCGGCGCGCTGTTTCTGATCGCGGCGGACGTGCTCTCGCGCAGCCTGATCAAGGGCCAGGTGATTCCGGTCGGAGTAGTCACCGCACTGGTCGGCGCACCGGTGTTCGCGTTGATCCTGATCGGCCGGAGAAACGCGCGATGAGCGTATTGAGTTGCAGCGGCCTGGGCTTCAGGGTGCGCGATGCGCAGTTGCTGCACGATATTCACCTGGAGGTGCAGGCGGGGGAAACCCTGGGCATCGTCGGGCCGAACGGCTCCGGCAAATCCACCCTGCTCAAGCTGCTGGCCGGCCTGCGCACGCCCGCCAGCGGCGACGTGCGCCTGGGCGGCAAGCGTCTGGGCGGCTTGTCGCGCCGCGTCATTGCGCAACAACTGGCGGTGGTGGAACAACAGGCCGACACCGACGACGCCATCGGCGTGTTCGACGCCGTGGCCCTGGGCCGCACGCCCTGGCTGTCGGCGCTGAGCCCCTGGTCCCACGAGGACGAGGCCATCGTGCACCAGGCCCTGCACGACGTGGACGCCACCCACCTCAGCCAGCGTGCCTGGCGCAGCCTCTCCGGCGGCGAGCGCCAGCGCGTGCACATCGCCCGTGCGCTGGCGCAACGGCCACAGATTCTGCTGCTGGATGAGCCGACCAATCACCTCGACATCCAGCACCAACTGACGATCCTCAAAGGCGTGCAAGCGTTACCGGTGACCACCCTGATTGCCTTGCACGACCTCAACCAGGCGCTGACCTGCGACCGCCTCGCCGTGCTGGATCGCGGACGGCTGGTAGCGCTGGGCAAACCGCTGCAGGTGCTCACGCCACAGCGGTTGCAGGACACCTTCGGCGTGCAGGGCCATTACCTGACCGACCCGTTCGACGGCGCGCAGATCCTGCGCCTGCGCTCAAGCTGAAACCTGCTTGACACAGGCCTTGCGCAAAATCTGCAGCAATTGGTGAATGGAATACGGCTTGTGCAGCAAGTCGAAGCCGTGGGTGCCTTGCTGCGCCAGCACATGGCTGTAGCCACTGGTAAGCACAATCGGCAACGCCGGCCACAACTGCTGGATCTCCTTGGCCAGTTCCAAGCCATTCATGCCCGGCATCATCACGTCCGAAAACACCACGTCGAAATCCTCGGCGGCGTCGGTCAGACACTTGAGTGCCTGCTCGGCATTCACCGCCCAGGTCGCCTGATAGCCCAGCTCCTCCAGCGCCTGGGTGGCGAAGGTGCCGACTTCGATATTGTCTTCCACCACCAGCACGCGGCCGCCCTGCCCGTCGGTGAGGAGCGCCGGCTCCAGCGGCACATCGGGCTCCAGTGGTTGCGCGGTGACACGGGGCAGGTACAGGGTAAAGGTCGAGCCCTGGCCGAGTTCAGTACTCACCCGCACTTCGCCGCCCGATTGCTTGGCAAAGCCGAACACCTGGCTGAGGCCAAGCCCGGTGCCCTGCCCCACATTCTTGGTGGTGAAGAACGGCTCGAAAATCCGCTCCAGATGCTCCGGCCGAATGCCGCTGCCGGTGTCGCGCATGGCGATTGCAACAAAGTCGCCTTGCACCTGCGGCTGGCCGCGCAGCGCAGGGAGGGTGTCGACTGCCGCCACGGCGATGGTCAAACGGCCAACGCCCTTCATCGCATCCCGCGCGTTGACCGCCACATTCACCAGCGCCGAGTCGAACTGGCTGGAGTCGGCGTACACACAACAGTCCTGGGGCGCCAGGTCGGTGCTGATCTGGATATGGGCGCCGCACAAAGATTCCATCATTTCCACCAGCGAGGTCACGCTCTGGCTGACGTCGAAGGTCTGCGGCTTCAACGCCTGTCGGCGTGCGAAGGCGAGCAGTTGCCCGGTAAGACGCGCCGCGCGATTGACCGTGTCGGAGATGGCCGCCAGGTAACGGCTGCGCCGCACCTCGGGCAATTCCGGGCGTTCCAGCAGGTCAAGGGACGAGCGAATCACCGTCAACAGGTTGTTGAAGTCGTGGGCCACGCCGCCGGTGAGCTGGCCCAGCGCCTCGAGCTTCTGCGCCTGGCGCAGTTGTTCTTCAGCCTTGCTGCGTTCTTCCATGGCCTCGGTGATGCGCTGCTCCAGGGTTTCGTTGAGCGCCTGCATGCCCAGCTCGACGCGTTTTTGATCGGTGATGTCCTGCACCAGGCCGAACAGTTTCAGGGTGCGGCCCTGAGCATCGAGCTGCGGCGTGCTGCGCGCGAGGATCCAGCGCACCTGCTGGTCCTCGGCGCGGCGGATACGGCACTGGAAATCCCAGCCGGTGCCCTGCTCGGCCGCCCGCTTGAACGACGCCTCCACATCGGGCCGGTCCTCGGGCAACACGTGAGACATGAAGGTGTCGATGCCCCAGTGCTCGACCCGCGCGCTGTGGCCGAAAATCTGGTCATGCCGGGCAGCGCGCACCGAGCTGTCGGCGCCAATGTCCAGCTCCCATTCACCGATCTGCCCGGCGTCGATGGCCAGGCGCAGCCGCGCTTCACTTTCGCGCAACGCGGCCTCGCGCCGATTGCGCGCACGGGCCAACTGCGAGGTGACGCGCGCGATCAGGTCGCGCGCTGAAAACGGTTTGATCAGGTAGTCATCGGCGCCCGCCGCCAGGCCTTCGGCGCGCGCCTCTTCGCCGGCGCGGGCCGACAGCAGAATCACCGGGGTCGCCTGCAGGCGCGCGTCCTCACGCACCGCGCGCAACAGGCCAAAGCCATCGAGCACCGGCATCATCACGTCGGTAAGAATCAACTGCGGCAAGCGCTCGCGCGCAACCTCCAGCGCCGCCTGGCCATCGGTCGCCGTCTCCACGCGCAGGCCTTCGGCTTGCAGCAGGCGGGCGACATAGGCGCGCATGTCGGCGTTGTCATCGGCCAGCAGCACGCATTCTTCAAACGGTTCGGCGTCAGGCTCATCCTGCACCTGCGGCGCCGGCGCGTCGGGCAACCAGCCCATAGCTTCCTCGACAAAGGCGCTGACGTTGGTAGTAGAACCGTGCAGCAGCGCCGGGCTATGCAGCGGTTTTGGCACATGGCGGCGGCCCAGCGGCAAGGTGATGGTGAAGGTGCTGCCCACTCCGACTTCACTGTTCACCGAAAGCCTGCCGCCCTGCAGGCGCACCAGCTCATCCACCAGCGCCAGGCCAATACCCGAACCTTCGAACGAGCGGCCGGCGGGGTTGTCGATCCGGTGGAAACGCTCGAACAGGCGCGGCAGTTCATCGGCCGCAATGCCGGTGCCGGTGTCAGTGACACAGACCTGGGCACTCGCGCCATCGGCGCCGGGTTCGACGCTGACCCGAATCTGCCCGGCCAGGGTGAACTTGAAGGCGTTGGAAATCAGGTTCAGCACCACCTTTTCCCACATGTCCCGGTCGACGTAGGCCGTGTCTGGCAATGGCGTGGTGTCAATGATCAGCGCCAGACCCGCACGCTCGCAGGCCGAGCGAAAATTGGAGGCGAGGTCGGCGGTCAATTCGGGCAGATCCACCGGCTCGTAGGATGCCTGGGCGCGACCGGCCTCGATGCGCGAAAACTCCAGCAGCGAATTGACCAGTTTGAGCAGGCGCTGGCCGTTGCGATAGGCCAGGGTCACGCGCTCGCGCTCATCGGCAGGCAGCGCGTCGCCCAGGGCCAGCGATTGCTCCAGCGGCCCGAGCATCAGGGTCAGCGGCGTGCGGAATTCATGGCTGATATTGGTAAAGAAGGTGGTCTTGGCCTGGTCGATGGCAGCCAGGGCATCGGCGCGCTGACGTTCGTAGGCCCGCGCCCGCACGGTGGCCAGCGCCGCCGAGAGCGCGGCGCCCAACAGCTCGAAAAAGCCGCGGTAAATATCATTCATCGGCAGGCGCGGCGAGGCGCCGGCCACCAGGAACAGCGGCGTCTGCGTATCGTCGGGCACCACCAGCGGCAACACGAAAGCCGTGAGCGGCGATTCCGGGTACGGCCCGCAGTCAATGCCGGCGAACAATGCCTCGATGGCGTCCACCTGCAGCGTACGCTTTTGCGCGCACGCCGCGCCCAGCGGCCATGGCGCGGTGTCATCCAGGCTGATCCAGGCCGGGGATGCGGCGGTATCTGCGCCAATGCCGACGTGCTGCACCAGGCGGTAGCCGTCGGCTTCCCGCGCGTAAAACAGCAGGAAGGGAATATCGAAGTTGAACGTCGCCAGTGTCTCGACCGTCAGCGCGATCAGCTGAGGCAAATCCTCGGCAACCGCCAGCCGGCCAGTCAGGTCACGCAGCGCACGGGTGCGGCGCTCGGCCAGGATGGTCACGGTGGTTTCGGTCACCGGGTGAAACAGCCCGCCGATACCGCCGGTTTCATCGCGGATGGGCGAGGTGGAAAAGGTGAAGAAGGTCTCTTCCAGGTAACCGTTGCGCGTGAGGAACATGCGCTGGTTTTCGAGAAAACTGGTTTCCCCTGCCAGCGCCCGCGTGAACGGCTCGCCGATGGCCGGCCAGGCGCTGGCCCAGGTCACGTGGTAACCCTCGCCCAGCGCGCGCGGGTGCGACTCGCCACACAACACCTTGTAGCCGTCGTTGTAGATCTGCGTGTTCTCCGGCCCCCAGATGATATTGATCGGGAAGTTCGACGCCAGGCACAGGCTGACGGTGGTGCGCAGGCTCTGCGGCCAGTGCTCGATCGGACCCAACGGCGTTGCCGACCAATCCCTGGACTGGATCAGGGAGGCCAGCTCGCCGCCCCCCGACAAGAAGGAATGCGTAATCACGGGATTGAACCACCAGCAGATTTAAGGGCGCGTAGTAGTCAGTCTGACCGCCGCCGACAGAAATCCTCCCATGGGTGAGTCAAGCATTTATTGGCCGCTGCATGTGCGTGGTTTGCCACAGCGGATCGTCTTCGATATCAACGAATTCAAAGCCCTGGCGCAGCCAGAAATCAATCTCCGGCTTGGATGCGCGGACTCATGCCACCTGGATCCGGGTGATGCCGACGATGGCGGCTTGCGCGAGGATCTGTTCAGGCGTGGCATCGGCGGGCGGCAGGATCAGGCTGTTCTCGGCGTCGCCCAGGTGCAGGGCCAGCAGGTGCAGGGCAGCGTCGTGATCGGGGAGTTCGGGTTGGTTGAGTTCGAAGGTGTGGGTGCGGGACTGGTTGTTGAGGAGGTAGGTGACGGTGTATTCGCGCATCGCAGTGTCCTTTGGCGGGTGGAGGGCGGTATGAATGTGGGAGGGGGCTTGCTCCCGATGGCTGAATGTCAGTCAGTTTATTTGCAGCTGACCCACTGCCATCGGGAGCAAGCCCCCTCCCACCGTTTGATCTCCATTTATCTGATAGATATCACACTGGTTTTGATCTATTTGCTTTGCTCTGGCTTTTGATTCTTGGGCGCTCCTTTCAACCACGCTCGTCGTGAATGCAGGTGGTAATCCACCGCCGGCTATAAACCAACACACCCTCCGCCATCGCCACCGGAAAATGGATAAACCCATGGGCAGATTCCGGCAGAAGATGGGTCTCGGCACCCGGCCAACGTTCAGCCATCTGCAGCGTGTCATCCTTCAGCGGATCCAGTTCCCCGACGAACATCAACACCGGCGGCATCCCGTCAAGGTCACCATACAGCGGCGACAATGGCGCCTGTCGGCGTTCTTCATCATTCAACCCCGGCGTCAGCAGGCGCAGCGCGTCGACCATTCCCGGGCCGTCCAGCAGCAAGGTGTCCGGCCCGGCGGTGCGCACGCTCGGCGTGCCGGTCAAATCGTAAACCCCGTAATACAACACCGCCCCGCTCACACGCTTGAGCAGATCCGGCCATTGCTTGAGCGTCAGCAAGGTCGCGGCCGCCAAATGCCCACCGGCCGACTCACCGACGACAAACACTGGCAAGCCTGCAAACTCATCAGCCGTCAGCAGCCACCGCGCGGCGGCGAGGCAGTCGTCCATCAGCCCCTCAACCGGCGTGTCGACCGCCAGCCGATAATCCACCGACACCACCGTCACATCGCACGCCCGCACCATGCCCAGGTTCAGCGCGTCGTCCATCTGCGCATTGCCGATCACCCAGCCGCCACCGTGGATATCCAGCACCACTCCCTTGGGCGTGCCGGATGGCCGCAAAATGCGCACCGGCACGCCATTCACAACCCTGCTCTCAGCCGGCGTTGCGCGCTTGATCTTCTGACTGACGCGCAACAGCGCCTGAATCAGACGCGGGGTGACGCGGTTGCGGATCTTGAAGCGCGGCATCCACGCGAGCTTTTGGTTGAAGCGGCGCATCTGGGCGAGTTCGGCCTCGGAGGCGGGCCAGTGTTTATGGGCCATTAACGGTTATTCCGCAAAATCGAAAAATTCAACGCCGCCGCCACACACAGCCACGCCAGGTAAGGGAACAGCATCAAGCCAGTGATCAAGTCCAGGCGTACCGCGAACACCACCATCGCCGCCACGGTGAGCCACAGCAACACAATAATCACCATGCCCGCAAACAACCGATGGGCGCCGAAAAACACCGGCGTCCACAGCGTATTCAACGCAATCTGCGCCGCCCACAGCGCCAGTACCAGCTCACTGCCCGGGATCAGGCTGAGGCGATAACCGGCCCAGGCGAGCAATAGATAGATAATCGTCCAGGCGACCGGGAACAGCCAATTGGGGGGGGTAAAGCTGGGTTTGACAAGGGATTCGTACCAGGCACCCGGCTTGAAAATCACACCGGTACTGGCCGCAGCGGCGCAGGCGAGCAGGAAGATAAAAAAGGTCATGGACGATCCTTGATCTGGAAGGGTTCCCACCTTGGACGGGCAATACGGGGTTAAAAGTTCATCGCCGATGGCAAGGATCATTCCTACCCGTCGTGCGGGAATGAAGCGCGAAAACAAATCACCATAAAGAAGGTGCTCGCTTGAGCCTACCTTATATTCGCAGCGCGCTACGCGGAACGCTGCCGTACGAAGCAAATGCGGCGCCATGAGCTTTGCGACACTGGCTGCAATGACAATGACTGACGGCTTCAGGTGTGGTGGATAGCTCATAACTGACGGCCGAAGATTCCTGGCCGATTCGTAAGCTTGAATCCCTTTAATGATGGCTGCCTTGCCAGCCCTCCAAACCTCTGCGACGTCGTTGTTACCCAACGTCCAATCGCGCTTGAACGATCTACTAGTCCACCTGTGATATCCAGCAGTCGCTTAGCGGCGTGGTTCGCGAGTTTGCGAAAGACCAAGCGCGCCATATCATGCAGTTTCGTTCAATCACGGACTAATGGAATGGCAATACGACTAAGGCAAGCAAGTGTGACTGATATCCCGGCTATCTACCGAGGCGAGGAAAGCTATATTCGGTGTTGGGAACCTGAGCATGAAATTACGTGGCGCTTGCAACTGGAGCGACACCTGACGCGCTGGGTTGAAAATTTCGAACGGTTTACAATCGCGCTCATGGGTGACCACTTCGCGGGATACTCGCTTTGGACGCCTGATCAAGACCACGCAGAACTTAGCACTATCCACGTAGTGGCAGACCATAGGCGTAGCGGCGTAGGAATGGCACTTCTGGAGGCGTATGCGCTGGACGCGGCAGCGCAGGGATTCAGTCAATTGCGTTTAAGTGTACGGCCTGATAACCCTGCAAAATTGATGTACCAAAAAGCGGGTTTTCTGTGTACCGGGACAGGGGCACACGACTACCTTACCTATGAGCGCCACGCTTGATAGTCACGCCGATGAAGCCAGCTTCTGGCCGTTTTCTGCCTGAGGTGATCGGCTGAAAACGACCATGAGCGGACAGTGACCGAATCTTTGCGAGCAGCCCATCGACGGCTCAAGGTCGCGCGCTCACTGGCGGATCTTGAACACGCCGACGTGATCAGACGCGACTATTTACGGCCGAAAATGCTCCATCTGGTGTCACTCCTTGGTCAGATCAACCAACGGCGTCTGCCGCACCTCAGTCTCCCGCCCATCCTGAATCTCGCTCACCTGCTTCAAGGCCTTATCCACCGCCGCCTTGTCCGCCAGCAAGCTGTAGCTGATGCGGAACTGCCTGTGTTCCTTGGGCCCAATTGTCGGTACCAGGTTCAGTGGCCGCTGATAACGGCGGTTGTAGGAAAAACTCGTCCCCGGCTCCAGCCCCGTGACATAGCCCTGGCCTTGGGTATCGGTGTTTTTCCACAGGGAAAACACGGGCAGTGTCTGAGTATTGAAGCCGACCGAAACGCCCAGGCTGCCAGCCTTGTTATGCAACACGGTCAACGTATCGCCCTTGGCGTCGGCATACGGCACCACGTTGTAAACCGTTTCGTCGTAGTCCCTGGTCGGTGCGCGGTAGGTTTGCCAGTCGGGCAGCTCGCCCTTGGCCTTGTCGTTGAAAGGCGACACCTGTTTCACCGGCGCGGCGAAACGAGCGCCCTGCTCCAGGAACGGGGTGCTGAAGTTGCTGTGATACAGCGCCTGGTATTCCTTCGGATAGTCGCCGTTGTTGGTCAGGGTGTCGTTGAGGGCAAACGCGACGCTGCCGGGTTCGGTGACCAGTTCGGTCGCGACCGAGAAGTCGACCTTCTTGAACGCCTGTTCTTTCAGTTCACCGCGCAGGGTGATGGCGTACGGTGGTTTTTCATCGATATGCAGCGTGACTTTATTCGCAGGAATGTTGGCGGCCCGACCGTGCAGGGTCAGCAGTTCGCCGTTGTCGACGCCGGGATGGCCGACCCATTCGTATCCGCAGCGGGTGACCAGCTCATTGAAACCTTCCAGCCAGCCCAGACCACCGCGGCCATTGAGTTCGATGAAGGCCGGATTGACCACTTCCTTGACCGGCGAATCCCAGCCCATGCGTACATTGCCAACCGAGGCCTGCAAGACGTTCATTCCGCGAGTCGGCACTACCGAGAGTTTCATCGTGCCGTTATCGATGTCGACAATGCTGACGCCCTCCTGCCGACCGCCGTGCAAGGTGCGCAGGGTAACGCTGAAGGGTTTGTCGGTTTTTAGTCCGAGTTGCTGACTGGTGATCTGCCAGCTCTGGGCGGCTTTGTCGGTGTCGAGCAGAACGTAATCCCAGGCCATAGCGTGGGAGGCAGCGGACAGCGTGCTGATGGCAACAAAAAGTTTGAGCGGGGTCATGGTTGCGGCCTTTCTTGGAGTTGTGCCATTTTTATAAACCGGGTGAAACGTTTCAGCAAGCTTAAAAAGAAATCCAGCGCCGGCCAACGTCAGGTAGATTTGAGACCAATCGGAAACTTGAGTCCATGCCATCGCTGATTGGCCGATTACAGTCTGTCGCGAAGGACTCGATTGACCCACTGTTGAAAGATCGACCCAATCTCGAGCCGATCTATCTATGCCGATTAGAAACACCAGTCCTCAGCGTGAATGACACGGCAGAACGGTCCTGCCAAGGTTGCATTGTGATGAGCGATAATATTTTCGGCCGTCAGTAAAGAGGTGTCAGTGCAGGTGTGACCATCGGCGATCAGCACTGTATCGAATCCAAGATCTCGTGCGGCGCGACAGGTGCTGTCGACACAGTACTGGGTCTTCATTCCGGCAATAACTACGCCCAGTGATCCACAAGCCTTTAACCGATCGGCCAAGTCAGTAGAAGCGAATGCATTGGGTCGGCTTTTTTCGAAGATCACTTCGTCGCCTTGCAACAGCAGTTCCTGCACCAAGTGCGTCAGTGGGCTTCGTTAGGGGAAGCCTAGATAGGCTCACGAGGCACTGGCTGTCGCGGGAGCGGTTGATTTATGAGCGCGAGGATCGCCCCACTCCCGTTTCGAGTGACGACTGCCTACCCGTCCTTATTGTTACGACATTCTTTCTAGGCGGTTCACCAAACAGCCGTTTATATTCTCGACTGAATTGATTGGCACTTTCGTACCCCACCATTAAGGCCGCTTGAATGACATCGCAATTTTCAACCAGCATCAAGCGCTGCGCCTCATCTAGACGCAAACGTTTCTGATATTGAAGGGGACTGAGCGTTGTGACTTCTTTAAAGTGTTTATACAAGGTTGAAGACGCCATATTCAGTGTTGCAGCCAATTTATCTACCTGCAACGCTTCCCGGTAATTCTCCCGCAACCACAGGATAGCTTGATTAATTTTATGACTTTGAGAACCCACTGAATTCAATAGGCGAAGCTGGTGCCCAAAGGGCGTTGCGAGCAATCGATAGTGAATTTCTTGATATATCAACGCGCCCAGTGTCTTCGCCTGCTCTGGTTGGTCGAGTAATTCAATCATTCGTAAAAAGGCATCGAGCAATTCCTGGGTGAGTTCTTGCACTGCGGCGCCAACTGCAGTGTCGGTGTTATATTCAATTGGCGGTGGAGTTTTAGCGGCCAACGCGGCCATCAAATGCCTGTCAAGGTCCAAGGACATCGACAGGTAAGGCATTTCCGGGGTTGCTTCCAAGAGGCAACTGGTGACTGGCATGTTCACGCCGGCGATAAAGCACGTGTGTTCTCCGAATGATATATCGTTGATACCAATACGAACCCATTTCTTCCCCTGTACAGCGACGATCAGTATCGGATTGTAGAAATGGGGCTTTGCCGTGTCTGAATGGTCATAGCGGTGCAGCGCAAACCCCTCTATAGGCGTTGGGAACCGGCCCGCCTCAGGAAGAAAGCCAAGTAATATTTCCCTGAGCGCCACGCGACCCTCTTCAGCGGCATAACGATAATTCTTCACCTACTAATACCTCCTGCGCAAGAATATCGGGGCGCGACCTATCTTTACACGCTGCCAAAGGGATTATGACATACGTACGCGAGCCTGAAATATTGCGAGATTCAACACATAGAGAAACAGGCATTAACCGTAGAGAAACGTGACTACTGTCTGTTGCCGGTTTTTGAGAGCATAGCCAACTCGGAAAAATCCTGAGTAATCACTTGATTTTAGGCACCTCAAGATCAACCACGCACTAAACATTCGGACGCGCAACTATGCCAAGCAATAAAATCGAACGTAAAATTTATGATGCACTTCCTCCCGTCGTGGGCCCCTATTCGCATTCGGTGAAAAATGGCAATACCCTGTACCTGTCAGGCTTCACAGCGTTTGGAACTGATGCTCAAGGGCTGAGCCTTGAAAAACAGGCCAATGCTATTTTTGAGCAAATTAAAGCGGTTGCCGCCGAAGAGGGCTCCGGTATGTCTTCACTCTTGAAAGTGACTATATTCATCACCGACTTCAGCCAAGCCGGGGAGCTGCGTAAGGTGTTGGGTCAGCATTATGAAGGGCACTTCCCTGCCAGCTCTCTGGTCGAAGTTTCAAAGTTGTTTTCCCCGGAACTGAATATCGAAATTGAAGCCATTTTCGGGGTGTAACGGGCTATTAGAGCAGTGTGCAAACCTCCCAAAAAACGGCCATGGAAAAGACGGCGGAAAAGGCGAGCACGCTTGTTGTGGCGAGCGGGCTTGCCCTAATGCCGTTCAGTTAAGCGGCGATTCCCTGTGGCGAGCAGGCTTGTCCTGCGTTGGGCTGCGCAGCAGCCCCAAAGCCAGGCGCTGAGCCGTATCAGGTACACCGCGTTTTGCTCGATTGGGGGCGCTTCGCACCCCAACGCGGGGCAAGCCCGCTCGCCACAACATAATAGAGATCGGCATCAAACAATCCTCAGCCAGGGCCACCGCGCCTGATAACTCTGCGCCTTAGCCTCAAACAACGCCTGCTCCGGATGCAGCGGGTTGATCCGCAAAATCCCCTGCTCCACATCCGCCAACCCATACCGCGCATACACCTCGCCCGTCGCCACCTCCAGCGCCACGCACGTGCCGGCCACCAGATACCGATCAACCCCCTGCCGCGCCGAGTGCAGTTGCAAATACGGCCGGCCAAACCGCTGGGCATACCAGAGATGAACCCGCGCCTGATTGCGCACCTCGACATTCACCCCCAGGTCCGCGAACAGCGCGTTCGCCTTCTGGATCACCACGTCCTCAGCCTCGTAGGACAGGTCCGTATCGAAGTAAAAAACGTCGTAGTCCTTCACCCCATGATCCGCCGGCAGATTCGCCTGATGATTCCACACTGCCTGAAACAGGCACCCCGCCGTCAGCAGGCATTGATCCACCCCAAGCGCCGGCAGGCGCGCGGTGATTTCAGCGTTGAGCGGGTTGGCCATGGCCAGTGTGATAAATGCGTCAGTGCTCAACGTCACGGTTAACGCTCCTGAAGGCAAAATCCGAATCCCCCGCAACGCCTTGCTCCCTTGCCTACACGTGCGTCAGAATCCGCCGGCTTGTGCACTGGGTAGGCCGTCTCTAAGGTGGCTCGGTCGCTGAATCTCTCGGTGATCGGGTTTAGTAGCCCACGGTTTTAACCTAACAAGTGCACGAGCTCAATCCATCAGACGTTCCCGTCTGTGCTCAATGGTGGCTGTGCGCAGGGCGTCTCCGGACGCGCCGGTTTTGTTAGGTTCCACCGGTCTACTAACCTGCGTACAGCCACCGCCTTTTCGTTTAGTAGCGACGAGGTGGCAGCCCAAGCAAGGAACTTAACAATGCTTACTGATTCAAGCACCCTCTTCACCGTCGCCCCCAACGCCAGCACCGAAACCCTCATCACCAACAGCTACGAAACCTTCACCTCAGTCAGCACCCTGCTGCTCGACCTGTCCGAAGACCTAAACGGCAAACACCGCGACATCGCCCTGGCGATCCACCAACTGAGCGAACTGGGCGTACTCCTCACCGCCAAGCTGCTCGACCGTGAAGCGCCCTGCCCTGGCTGAGCAGCAACCCGCCCGACAAGCCGTCGCAGGCCACCTGCAACGGCTTGCCGCGATCAATTGACCCCAGGCCAGCTCTCGACATATTCAATAGTGAAGTCCGGATAGGAATCGACAATCTGGATCTTGTAGTCGGGGTAGCTGTCGACGGTTTGCCATTTGCCGACAGAGTCCGGCCAGGAAACCACCTTCTTCACCTTAAGGTCGGGGTATTGATTCACCACCTTCACCTTGTAGTCGGGATAGCTGTCCACGAACTGGATCTTGCCGTAAATCTTCGACACATCGACCGTCGTACCGGCGTGGGCGCAAAACGTGCAGGTCAACAACAGCGAAGCAAGGGCAGCTTTGAACATGAGCATTTCATCCTGAAAAATTGAGGCATCCAGTCTATCTAAAGCCGCGCGGGCCGTGCCGCGAAAACGCCTATCCCTTCAACTCACCCGCCCGATTGCTGGCGGCGTCGTCATACGCCACATACAACGACTCGGCGATCTGGCTTTTGATCGCTTTGGTCGACTCCAGCCCCAAAACAAACCCTTCAGCCTTGCCGCCTGCGCGGTTGAGTTCTTCGTGGGTGGAGGCGCCAGTGATAGCGTCGAGCAGCTTGGCCGCGTGAGGGCCTACGCCTTTGGGGAGGGAGATTTGGTCGATGGTCATCGCGATGCCTTTATAGAAAATGAACGGAAGCGCAGTGAACCACTGCCGGGCCGCCATGGTAGACCGGTTTGCGCCGTTGAGGGCTGCTTTCGCCCCCTATCGCCCGCAGCGCCACAGCGACTATTGACGAGTGTCCGCCTCCTCGGCCGGGTAAAACTCGCCCTCCTTGCCCATTTTTTCCAGCCGCTCGCGCACGATCACCTCAACGTGGGCCACTGCGGCCTGATCATCAGGGTCGACCAACTGCAGGCACAGGCGTCGAACATTCTGATCGTGAGTGCCCTCGCTGAGCATTTCGTGGGTGAAAACCGCCTCGCCACGCCACAGGCACAGCTCGGTATGCGTGCCGCCGAGCCATATTTCGTTGATTGATCTGAGGTCGGTGGTCGCCAGTTGGTCCACGGTGATTGTCTTGTCCATTGCGCTGTACCTTACCGATGATTGGGTGTCGGTAGACTTGCGGGGGTAGCGGGTCGTTCCCGCGGTGGGGGGGTTGAGTGTGGCGGTGGTGGTGAGTCATGGGGCGTATCACGTCCAAGCGAACGTCATTCTGGATAGCGTTGAATCTGGAGAATGGCCGTGACGGATTCCTTTTCAGGCAGAGCTAGGGGCTACAAAGGCTGAGAGGGGGCGCCGGGAAGGGGCTCTAATCGGCCGATTACAGCCCTTCGTGAGAGGCAGCAATCGGCCAAAAGCTGCCCTTTACAAAGGCTAATTTCGAAGTATTGTGGAGATTAAATACTGTTAGAGGCACTGAGGTATTGCTATAAACCACAAGGCAAAGCCGCCCGCTCATCCTCTGTCCAGCACCGCTCCAGAAATACACATGCTTGGCAGCAGGTCCGGCTGTCAATTGCTTGGATGAGGCAGCGCGCTTCTCGACGGTCTTGAATAATTTGGTGTGCACAGTGGTGACGCTGAGTATCAACAAAAAACGCTGGAGGATTGACCGTACGAGCGCTGATTGCGGAATTCATTGTGGCATCAGCTCCGCATTCAGCCCAAGTATGATATTTACATTCTTGCACGCGGGGGGCCGCAAGGAGAAAGTGCGTCGCACTACCAGTTGCGACGAGCCATTCGTCCGCTTCTGGTAGTGCATCCACCGGTGCTTTCGACAAACGATCATTACGAAATCCCGGAAAGGCTGAAAGCTCAGCGAGGGTCAGTTCTCCACCAAGCTCCCTAGCGCATGCTGCGACAAGCGTGGCGCCAAGGGCGTGCACTTCATCCAGATGCGGCGCAAGCGTTTCGATGTCATCATCATTCCGTCGATAGTCGAGTTCGACCGGGGTCTCATTGTGGATCACGGTGAATAGAGCGCCATCTGTGCGGGTAACGAATAGTGCTGGGTAGATCAGGATCCGCGGCCTAGGTGTGAATAGCTTGCTGCCAGTTCGCTCATAGTGGACATGCATACCCTGAAAGGCGCCAGAGACTTCGCCCAGCTCTAAGTAACGCCTCAGCTGCGCCGGACGCAAAGGCACTGGTGCGTCTATGGTCAACATCGAACGATGAAGAAGGTTGAAGATATCCTCGGCATGCTCCTTAAGCTGTGCGCGTGTATAGGTCGCGATATCGTCAGGCCGAGCAGCTCCCAGGAAAGTTTCAACTGGCGCCTTGAACACCGCCATCCACTCCCCGCTGATGATGACGGCTCTGGGTAAGTTGTGACTGTACCGCTCCTTGAGCGTTTTGACATAGCCGCTGACTTGCCGCAGATACTTGTCCCATTCTCCAATGATCGGCGAAGTAGCCTCGGTCTTTCCGCCCCTTATATGTTGGATCGCTGCAACAAGTAGTGCGGCTTCACTATCGTGTTGACCGTCCCCTCGAGCAGAGATCGCAGGTTTGTCCCAAGCTTTGGCTTCTATCAGCAGGAGTGGTGTCCCATTAATGTCGGACACACCTAAATAGTCCATGAACCTCGTAGTGTTCGCCTGTAGGCGAGCCTCTTCAAGGACATTGCCCAATGCGCCGAGTCGCCACCCAAGGTGAGTGAGTAATTCATCCACGAATAGCAGACGCGTATCGTGTTCGTGGGGGCGACGACTCAGATCGAGCTCTGCGTAAGGGTCACGCTGCGGTCTTGCCAGTTCCCGCTCTAATTCAGTAAGGAGGTCGCTGAGCCCCCGCTTAAATAGGTTTTGTAACGCAGACCGATTCACTGGATAAATTCCGGCAAGCGATAAAGCAAGCGCCGCGCCGCCGGCCACCCGGCATCCATAAATATTTCTAGGCAATCAATTAGCTGTGCGCGCCTGGCCGCGTCCTCAAAGATTTCCTTATGGTCAGCAAGAAAGATCCCAATGAGTTTGACAAGCAGGTCTACACCCAAAGTGTCGTTTTGATAGCCTAGTCGCGTACTAGATTGAAGAATGCTAATTGCTAAATCGAAGGCCATACCCGCGTCTACATCGACTAAGCGCTCAACGAGCTGAAGCAGGTAATATGTGGTGTGCGGTTGAGCATACTCGCCGATCCGCTTTAGGATATCTACGTTTTCTTGTAGGAATACCCCCAGACCTGAGCGGAAACCTGATGCGTTGTCAGCCCAGCTATTTCTGCTTTCGTCAGTCGCAAAAAACATCTGCATTCCTGCAGTGTCAATCAGCCGCGCGCATTCCCGAACCTCTTCGCTTGCTATTACGTTCAAATCTTGAGCCATCACATACCTGGCAAGCAGGGTATTTGCAGCATTTACAATATCGGAGACAAGCGTTTGGGAGCGCTGGCGGATGCCGACATACTTGCCGGGGGTTTCAGCGATCCCGAGAACAATAGCGTCTCGTAGTGTGGCTAAGATCTGAATTATTGCTTCGGAGTGCTTCCACGGCTCTTCTACCCACTTATCGATAACAGCCTTTGCCCCCGGCAAACTGTAGGTAACCCAAAGAATTGTAAGGTTCCCTGCGATAGCTTTATACAGACGCCGTTGTCGATCTGACCCCGATGTCTCACGCTGTGACAGCATCAGTAAGAGCTCTAGAGTTCGCTGCTGATCTGAATGTATCAAGCGTGAGACGACCCCACCGAGAAGATGCTCGATGACAGTTAAGTTAGGTTCGTTCGTAAAGTGTCCATTCAAAAGGCTCCAGAATCGGTCACGATCTAAGTCCCAAATTCGGACAAGGCGCACCGAAGCACTTAGCCGGACGGCAGGGTGAGTATCAGAAAGCAGTTCCTCCGCCTGCGCACCCAGCTTGGGGTAGAGATCTACTCGTTGAGCAAAGAGATCCCAATAAGCTTGCGCTGCTTCAACCCGTGCTGCTGGGCTCCCCCATGCAGCAGACTTTTCGAACTCGGTCTCCGTGTGGGCTTCAAGCACTGGACTCTCGGATCTAGCAGCGACTTCCAACAATGCTATAAATTCTGCATCTTCTTCAGGCGTAGGAGGCACGTCCTTCGATACCAGCAACTGTCGCGATACGATGGCTTCGCAGCCTTGACCAATGATCCCCTCCGCATGCCGCTTAAGACCAACGTGTGCCGCATCGTCTAGTAGGTTTTGTATGCGGTTGAGTGCTGCAATCGAGTCTTTAAGCGAAGCCACTGAGTCGTTGTCAGACTTCGATTCAAGTCCAAGCAGTGTCTCCGTAGCTTTGATCGCGGTTATGACACGCGAGTTCTCAGGCGCACCCTTGTCTAGATCTCGCATCCAGAAAAAGTCATCCGGATTGCTGCAGCCGGTACGAACTGTGAATAGCCTGTCATTTGTTGGTGTCGGACCTTGGACAGACGTGTTACAGATTCGGCGAGCTTCTTCAGTGACCAAGTTGTCTCTGCCTAGCGCACCAAAAAGGCGCTCTAAGAAGGAAAGGCGAGCGTCGACGTGATGTGTAAACTTTGAAAAATCGAAGTGAAGCACACCCTCTTCTAGTGCCTGCCGCTCTTGCTTTGAACGTCGAACATAGCCTTTCGCAACGAGATCAATTGCGTCCTTTCGGGTGTCGGGAAGAACGAGAAAGGGCTCGGTCACTGCTATGGGCCAGAGCAGGTCTACTAGACCGTCGGAGCGCTCGACGGCGCAGAGGAACATTCGAGACCAGAGGATCGCTAAAGAAGCCTCATCCATTAGGATGTCGATCAAAGCCATAGCCTCACCCTCAGTTGCGACTTTGAGGTGCTCGCGCAACTTGGCCACTAGGCGCTCTGCATCACGCTCGTGAGTGCCGTCGGGGTTATGCGCCCACACGTAGCTGTGGTCTTCTCGCAGATGGATTAATCTCCCTCCAGCCTGAAACTGTATGTTTAGGACTTCGTCGGTAATTGAATGCTCACGTGCGACGTATCCTTCGAGCGCATAGACGACAGCAGTGATCGCTGCTCTTGGATGCAGTTTTAGAAATTTTGGCATGTACTCGCCTAGGGACCATCGCGCCATTTCGTAATCCTGCCGAGCATTAGAAGTAAGGCTAAGGATTTGGCTATTGTTGATCCTGGTCTGCTGATTGTCCGTCACTTCGTAATCAAATACCGTCCGGTAGATAACTGAAGCGACGAACTCTGGATCGGCTTCTCCGATTGCTGCAATTTTGTAACAGACCGCTGGTACCTCGGCATGCCCGAAACGGTCGAGCCGATCACGGCCGAACAACCGGGCTATCAAGCCCCGAGACGCAGTGATGTCACTTCCGTATGTGGCGATGACGAAATCAATGGCGCTCCTGACAATGAACCCCGGTTCGGGTTGGCTAAGTCCGTAAGTCAGTAGTGCGCGTGCGGCTTGGCCAAGCATCGGCTTGAACGCGTTATCTTCGGCTCTCCCAATAAGATTGTGGAGCAGAAAGCGAAGGGTATTACTAACGTTGCTCGGAGAGGTAGCCAATCGATCGGCGAGACAAACCCATGGCCCCAAAACTATCGCCTTCTCATCTTCCAGCCGCACAGCAAAAGCACCTGTCACATGGGAGAGCGTCTCTAGAGCCCCCTTGTCACCCGCGATAGCCAGATTCCCGAGTTGAAGGCAGTCATTCGCCGAAGTTGGAAACTCTGCACCCAATCTGCCAGCAGTGCTGCGGATGATTGGGTCGCCATCTTTTTCATTGATGAGGTTGCCTAGGGTCCCCCAAAACCGCACGTGGGCAGGATCAGACTCCCAAATTTCGCGAAGTACGAATCCAAGTGCTGGTGATAGCATCATCCCCAGCGCCTCAATCTTAGCGAATCGATAAGTTCTGTTGCTTATGGCGTCTGGGTCTAGGTAAAGCCGCGCGGCTGCATAATCGAAGAGGAGATGATGTCGGAACTGTACCCACCGTTCGTTATCAACGACAACAAGTACACCTTCTCTACAGAGGGTGTCGATCATTGCGGGAGCATCGAACGCCACCTCAGATTTTGATGCGCGAAGCGCCCTCGCTTTAATCATGGATTGAACGACGCGGCTGAGGCTACTCGTTGCTGGTGAACCGTGGCCTTCCACACGGTGCTCCCAATAAAGGCCTAATAAGTCGGCTTGGGAAGCGACTGCGTAAAGTTCCTTGACCGCGTTCCCCGAGATCAATTCGCTCAGAAGTCTGGTATTGAAGGGCACCATAGCCAAGTCACGCAGACGCGGCGGCGAGTTTGCAAGACACGTAGCCATGGTAGGTGACTGTTGGAGAAGTTGCTCAAACTCCGCTTCTGACCAAGAGGGCACCTGAATATGTAAAACGTTTGAAAAAGCTGGATCTGCGAGCGACGTCTGCGGCGGCGTCCCTCTAAACAGAGCACGTAGTTGTTGCCCCATACGCAGGTCGAAATTACGAATCGATGCCACAACGTTCCAGCGCCCCTTCCGTTCAAGGACTCGTTCGATAAGAGTTCGAAAGATTTTTTCGCCATGAC
The DNA here is from genome assembly GCF_920984685.1 of Pseudomonas sp. Leaf59. Lineage (NCBI taxonomy): Bacteria > Pseudomonadati > Pseudomonadota > Gammaproteobacteria > Pseudomonadales > Pseudomonadaceae > Pseudomonas > Pseudomonas sp. Leaf59. The sequence goes on from NZ_CAKLBR010000015.1 coordinate 96,629, forward strand.
CGCCGCGCGTCGCGTCCAGTGCATCCACTATCAAATAGGCTTCGCCCGGTCCGTCCCAGGCTTCAAGCACGTCAAGAATAGGATGCTTTAATCCGACCTCACGGGATAAGCCTTCGAGGCTCTCAATTGAGTAACGATCCACGGCGAGTTGAAGAACATCTAAACCATCCTCGTCCAATTTCTTCGCCAGGGCATTCAGAACCCCGCTCTTGCCAGCACCGGGCTCACCAATAATGAGCAAGGGACCGCTTCGCACTGCCGTCTCAATCGCGGTTTGGCAGTCGCGACGTACGGACAACGATTCGCCGTTGCCTACATCGATCTTTTCATAGCTGGCGAGCGCTTCTGCGATTTGCTTGGAGTGTCGCTTGAGCGCCTGGATATCACTGAGATACTCGGGAGGTGCGTTGAGCGCGATACCACGGCTGGCGAGAAGTTGTCGCCAGACTGGTAGGTCACCGCCGCCACGCTTCGTCATCAGTTGACCGCTTAAATCGGACAAGGAAGCGAAAGCTGCCGCAGCATCTACGTCTGGCCCAAAGACTTTGATAAGGGAGCCCCTCGCTAACGCGTACCCTTGGTCTCCGTCAAAGGTGAATATGTCTACAAGTTTCGCTAGCTCCAGCAGCAGATCATCGTCAAATGGACTTTTGGTAACGCTCGACCAAGCACGCTCGACCAAACTTGTGAACACTTGATAAGCGCGTTGCTGTGCCTGGTTGAGTGCGCCTCCACCTGGCTGTGAAATGAGGCGTAGCGCGGCCGGTAAATCGTTCTTAATCTGGGCTGAGGCTTGAGGGCCTACAGCTAGCACCAATCGGTCTCGGACCGGATCGAGGGGGCGATTCCACCCCATAGTGCCATCACCTTGCTGAGCGACGAGCCAGTGGCGAACGAACTGCGAGATTGTCTTCCCTAACGGGGAGCTAGGGTCGTCACTAAGATTTGCAGTTGTCTTAGCCTGAACTGCGATGTAGCCGCCGACACTGGTCTTGATCAGAAGATCGTCGACGGGTGCCTCTGTTTCAAAACGGACCCATTCAGGAATAGCGGCGCCAAGACGAAAGCTGTCGTCTAGCCTGTCGCCAGCGAGAATCCATGATGAGAAGAGCGCCCCGAGTTGTTGTTCGAAACGTATCCCGGCGCTGGTCGCAGCGCCACCACCACCTATTCGGTCACTGGGGAAGGGATTTTGCGGTGTATGGCTCAAGGCACGTTTCCGTTTAACGTCTGATAATTGGTTAGTGATAGCTGGGTTCACTCGCATTAGCAACCCGTTTGGTCATAGACTGCCCAAAGTTACCGGACTTGAATCTGCGTTACCTCTCCCATTACTGCCCCATTTTAAGCACCATAACTATGTGTTGCTTAAGCTTGACTCCGTTTCCACTTGAGTCCCGTAGCGACCTAATAAGCGAAAGCCCGTAGGTCGATGACCCCCTTCTAAATCATCACAAACCGCTCCTCCAGAATATTCATTGATGTAACACCTATTTGCCATGCAACACGTATATCGGCAAACAAGTCACAGCTATGTAACTAATAATAAAAATTATAAAATCAAAGATTTCAATTTCAACGATTGAAATTTCAGTAACTTTCAGCACCTCCCACTAACTCAGTCCCGCGGGTTTCATGCCCCGTGTGAAGCTAAAGCTCTCAGGGTCCCCAGCCTGGATTTCCTCTCATAGAAAGGTGGAGCCAGCGAAATTCGCTTGGTAGGATCGAGCGCAAAGCGCCTGCCCACAACACCCGGATGCTGACTTTAGAGTTACACGCAGGGGCAGCGTTACATCGGGGGTACGCTATGTCGCTCAACTGTGTAACAGGCATGAAAGCCAATGAAACCGGGCGTTTGGTGAAGGGCGTTACACTCGTAACACCGGTTACACCAGTTTTGGAGGGGGTTAGATATGTGCTCTGATGCTGCCTTTCCAAATTGGCCCTACATCAAATTGTTGGCCTCTAGGGTGGGTAATTTCACTCCGCCTAACCATCCATTTGCATTGCACTTGCCCACTCATTTGCATTCGACTTGGCCGGTCGTTCGCATCGGGTTTGACCAGCACAATGGGTGGCCCTGATTGGCAGAAGTCGACCCAAAGCTGCCCTTCGTGAAGGACAGCTAATGGCCGGTTGAGTCCACAACCCGAAGCGGATATCGGCGGGACATTCCGATTAGCTGAATTGACGCTCATACAGGTCGACTTGCTGAGGAAACAGCTCGCCATAGAGCGGATGTGGAATGCCGAAAATGTTCACTTCGATGCACGGTGGCGCGAACTCTATGGAGTAATCCAGGATGGCCAGACCCGCACATGGAATGACCAGACCCGCTTCGGTCTGAACAGAAAGTTCCAGAACGGTCTGGTCGTGATGGTTCGTGGAGCACTGGTTCTGGATAGCTGCGTACCCATCGGCAGGTTCGAATTGGCCAAAAGCAACGCCCATCGGGGGATCTCCGTAATCGAGCGCCGAGTAGCCCACCAAAACCAATCCGCTATAAATTGAGAATCGCATCATGAGACTGCCTGTTTGTGTCATGCATTAGACCCAAGCGCGGTATATCACTTGGCTGGTCCTTAAGCGAGGGCGAAGCAGTTGGGCGACCGCTTTTGGCCGATTGCTGCCCTTGACCTACGTCAACTCCGGTTCAGAACACGCCATTCTGCGGTCTCACAGGCTATGCTCCCTACCTCAACACCACTAGCACATCAACGGAACGCAACATTATTAGGATTGAAGATGCGGACCGAACTCAGTTTCACCGATTTAGTACGCGAGATTCTTCGCCAGCATCCTGAAGGCCTCACACCCCAGCAAATCCGAGAGATCGTTAAGGTTGAGTACCCCCTGTACGTCGGCACCCCAAGCCATTTGAAAAACGTTGCTGCCGGCAATTACAAGGACGTTGACCACGCTGTTCTGGCCCGAATATATCTGGCCTGCCGAGGCGCCTCAGACATTACTGCAGATAAAAGCCAAAGACCTCACCTGATGACTCTTCTGCCGGATTCGGGATCAGTCGAAATCAAGGATGATGAGTTCATCGAGGGTGAGGATCTCGCCAAGCTGGAGGCTGATATCGGCACGCTGTACGTGCTCTCCACCGGGCTCTATACCGCAGATCAAATCGAGATAGTCAAGATTGGGATCACCACCGGTCCGGTCGAAAAGCGCATTACCCAGCTTTACACAACGGGTGTGCCCTTTCGCTTCAAAATCGTAAGCCAGCTTGAAACCACAAACTATTCAAAGCTTGAGCAGGCCTTGCATTGCCTTTTCGATAAGTATCGGATCAATAAGTCACGAGAGTTTTTCACAGCGCATTGCCTGACGTTTTTGCCAGACCTAATCGCCGTCCACCGGAGTATTGAGGCGAGCTAAAGAGGCAAGTTTTTCTATCCAGGAGAGGCCGTTTATTTACCCGGTTCTAAACGTCCGCTTCTGGCCGCCGTTGAAAACATTATTCAGCTTAACCCTCCACTGCATACAACGCCCGCGCCTCCCCCCACAACCCATACACATCATCCGCCATCCGCTCCACCGCCTGCGCCCTTTTCATCGGCTCATTCAATACCATCAAATCCTCATCACTCGGATTCTTCATATTAAGCTCAGTGGTATACCGCCAAAGCAAACCACCGCTGCCGACGCCGTTATTCACCACTTTCTGCGTCAACGTCGTCAGCCAGGCATGCGCAGTCGGGTGGGATAGCGCATCGCAGTAATAGCCGCAATAAAACCGGTGATCGAGTTCGATATACACCGAGCCCGGCACAAATCCCAAGTCGTAATAAAGACCGTACCAGCGATTATCCCGAGTGGCACTGTAGTAGCGGTCGACCACCTCCGCCGTCGGCGCGTCAGAGGGTTTGGGCAACTCGGGGTATTTTTCTTTGATGCATTGGGCAAGTGCTTGCCAGAATTCCAGTTGCAGGTCTTTCAGGGTTTCGACGAACGCTTTTTGCAGGTCGCGTACCACCAGCAAGTTGTTGTTTTGGCGCAGTGTCTGTTTGAGCGCGTCCATGTAGGCGTGTCCCTGGTTCTGGAAGGTCAGTGTTGCGACGAGGTCGATGTATTGCAGCAGGCTTTCGCGCACGCCGGCTTCGCGGATAACCCATTGCTGGCATTGCTCCAGCCACGGCAGGATGTCATTGGCGTAGCTGATTCGCTGATAGTCAATGCCCAGGCAGCTGCGCCGGTCGGCGTCGCGGCCATCCAGGGTGAGGTAGAGCGGAGGGTAGGTCCGGCAGCCTTCGCCTTGAAGGGTTTGCAGGTAGCGGTGAAGCTGCGCGTCTTGGTCTGCGGCGTAGAGCTTGTTTTCGATGATGACTGCCTGACGCTTGCTGTTGCGGATCAGGATGTCGACATTGCGGTACTCGACCTCGACCGTCACCTCGGTGCAGTCGAAACCTTCGATGTTCAACGCGGCCAACAACAATTGCAGCAGCTTGGTGCCGGCTCCGTGGGCGCCTTGAGGATTGAGCAAAAAGGCCAGGTAACGAGAGTGCAGGCGCACTTCATCGGAGCTGCTGCGCAGCAGGGTGAACAGGTTGAACGCCGGAGGGCGGTGCAGCTCGGCACGCAGTAATGCGGCGCAGTGGATCAAGGGTTGCAAGGTTCATTTCCTTATGAGGGCAAGTCCAGGCGGTGATTGTATTGCGCCAGTACTTATCGTGCACGCTTGCATTTTTCGTTGCCAAGAGAATCAACTCATAATCCTGCCCCACCTGTGGGGTGAAACGAAAGGTTTGCTGGCAGCTATAGGAATAGCCGGCAGAAACGTAGCTTTCACTCTGGAAGTTAATGGTTAAAGGCTTGTCGGCTCAGCACTTTCAGCTCGGTGTGCGCCAACTCCTGCGATTGCACATGGCGGTTATGCCGTTCAGTTAAGCGCAGATCCCCTGTTGGAGCGAGCAAGTCGAATCGTCGCACCGCAGCTCTTCTCAAACACAAAATAACTTATTGATTTTAAACCTGAAGTTTCAGGCAGCCACATTCCTGTGGCGAGCGGGCTTGCCCCGCGTTGGGCTGCGCAGCAGCCCCAAAATCATGTTCTGCGTAGTGTCAGGTACACCGCGTTTTCTTTGATTGGGGGCGCTTCGCGCCCCAACGCGGGGCAAGCCCGCTCGCCACAGAAGCCCCAGTTTGCTGCGCGACAGCGCTAAGTCGAAGACTTGGCGGAGCCTCCCACAGTTGATCTCGTCGCTTTGAGCATTGCGTTCTCTTAACTGAACGGCATTAGGGCAAGCCCGCTCACCACAATGCTGATCGGTATCGGGTCAGGCGCGCTTCGGCAACTTCCAGCCCGCCCGCACAAAGTGACACGTGTACCCGTCAGGAATCCGCTCCAGATAATCCTGATGCTCCGGCTCGGCCTCCCAAAATTCCCTCGCCGGTTCAATCTGGGTCACCACCGGCCCCGGCCATAGCTTCGATGCATCAACATCAGCCACGGTGTCTTCGGCCACCTCACGCTGGGCTTCGCTCAGGTAGTAAATCGCCGAACGGTAGCTTGGCCCCAGGTCGTTGCCCTGGCGGTTGGGCGTGCTGGGGTCGTGGATCTGGAAGAAGAATTCCAGAATCTGCCGATACGTGATCACCGCCGGATCAAACACGATCTCGATCGCTTCCGCATGGTCGCCATGGTTGCGATAGGTGGCATTGGGCACGTCGCCGCCGGTGTAACCGACGCGTGTTTGCAGCACGCCGGGGTAGCGTCGCAGCAGGTCCTGCATGCCCCAGAAGCAGCCGCCGGCGAGGATGGCGGTTTCGGTGTGGTTGGTCATGGTTTGCCCTCACGCTGAATGGATATGCAGGTAGTTATGGGGCTGTGCCCGCCAATAGCAAGTCAACGCGTCAAACACCGATGCAAAACCAAAATAAATGTACAGTTTCTCAATAACCTGTCGACATAGATGGCAAGGTGCCATGGATGAGGCCCGCATCACTTATTGAGCCTTTACGCTATGTCCATCTTTGCCTTTCTACACCGTGACCGTCGCGCCCTGCACCAACTGACAGCGGCGATCAAAAGCGGCCAGCAGCCTCATATCGATCGCCGCACAACCGCCCCAGCGGTGCTTGATGCGCTGGCCGTGCTTGAATCATCCAGCCGTGAAGCGCAATCGCGCATCACCCAGCTCGAAGACGAACTCGAATCTGCCCGTGAATTGCTGCGCGAGTCGGCCGCCTCCGCCCAGGCCTCCGAAATCCGCTTCGACCTGGTCAACCGCGCCTCCAGCGAGGGCCTCTGGGACATGGAGGTGGTGGCGGGCGACCCGATTAATCCGAAGAACCGTTTCTGGTGGTCACCGCAATTTCGCAGCCTGCTCGGCTTCTCTGACGAGCGTGATTTTCCAAACGTGTTGGCCAGTTGGGCCGATCGCCTGCATCCGCAGGACAAGCAGGCGACGCTCGACGCCTTTGCGCGGCATCTGAACGACAAGTCGGGAAACACGCCGTACAACGTGAACAATCGGTTGGCGATGAAGGACGGCTCCTACCGCTGGTTTCACGCCCAGGGTGAAACGCTGCGCGATGAGCGCGGCACGCCGGTCCGCGTGGCCGGTGCGTTGCGCGATATTCATGATCAGCTGCAGCGCGATCAGGAACACGACGTGATCATCACCCGCTTCGAGCTGGCCCGGGAGATGCTTTCCGACGGTTTGTGGGACATGGAAGTGATTGCCGGCGACCCGGTGAACCCGAAGAATCCCTTCTGGTGGTCGCCTCAGTTTCGACGCCTGCTGGGTTTTGAAACGGTGCAGGAGTTTCCCGATGTGCTGGACAGCTGGGCCTCCCGGCTGCACCCGGATGACAAGGAGCGCAGCCTGAATGCGTTTGGCGCGCACTTGAATGACAAGTCCGGGCAAACGCCGTTTGATATCGAATACCGGTTGAAGATGAAAACTGGCGAATACCGCTGGTTCCGCGCGCGCGGCCAGACGCGCCGCGATCCGCAGGGTGCGCCACTGCGGGTGGTGGGCGCGCTGGTGGATGTGCACTTGCAGCATGAACAGCAAGCGTTGCGCGCGGCGGAGGGCGAGCACCAGCGCACGCTGGAAACCAACATTGCGCAGTTGTCGCAGATTGTCGGGACGATCCAGAGCATCGCCAGCCAGACCAACCTGCTGGCACTGAATGCCGCGATTGAGGCGGCGCGTGCCGGCGAGGCCGGGCGTGGTTTCGCAGTGGTGGCCGACGAGGTGCGCAAGCTGGCAACGCGCACCACTGAAGCCACCGAACAGGCGGCCGGGATGATTGCTCGGTAAATCGCCCATTTCAGGCGCCTCTCCCGCTGCGGCGAGAGGCGCTTGTTGAATCAATGAACAAGACGTAAAAAAAGCAAAAAAGTAGCGAACTATCCCCCCCTTTGCAGGCCGCCTCTAAAGTTAACAACAGCACGGCCGATAGTTAATTACGGAGCGCTTAATCCCTGCCCGAAAAACACAACAATCCCACTATATATGCCATGGATAGGCTCGTTTCAGGACCGAACATCATGTTCAGCAAACTAAGCATTTCGCAAAAACTTTATGCAAGTTTTACGGCAGTCGTTGTACTGATCGGTTTATTGGTGGGGAGCGCGTATAGAGGCTTCGAAACTGTAGAAGATGCTACAAATAGTAACGTGCACACTTATGAAGTATTAAGCGCCGCACAATTGGCGCTGGAACAGTTGATCAACATCGAAACCGGTATGCGCGGTTTCGTCATCGCGTCCAAGGACAACTTTCTGGAACCGTTGGTAGCCGGTGAAAAACGCTTTTTAGAGAAGCTGGAGTTGCTCAAACGCCTGACGGCGGATAACCCGGCGCAGCAGCAACGCCTGGCCAGTCTGGGCGACACGCAAAAGCGCTGGCTTGCCGAAGACATCGACCCGATCATCGCCCTGCGCAGAAGCCTCACCGCAAGCAAACTGCCCGATGACGAACTGGACGCGCGCATCACCGCCGGCGCAGACAAGGCCAAGATGGACAGCATGCGTGCGACCCTGGCTGAAATCACCGCCACCGAAACCGCCCTGCTGGCGCAAAGAAGCCAGGAAATGATCGATGCCAAGCACATGGCGCTGATGATCCTGATCGTGGGCGGCATCTTGTCGGCTGCGTTGTCGTTGATCCTCGCCACCTCCCTGGGCCGCAGCACCACTCGGCGCCTGCAACTGGCGATTGATGCCGCTACCGCAATTGCCAACGGCAAGCTGGATACGGTGATCGACACCAGCAGCCATGACGAGTTGCCCAAAGCCTTCGACCGCATGCAGAAACGCCTGCGGGAAATGATTCAACAGATCAGCGAAGCGGCCAACCAGTTGGTGGTGTCGGTGCAGCAGATTTCCGGCGCGTCGGAGCAACTGTCCGGTGCGATTCAGGAGCAGTCGACCTCGGCCTCGATGATGGCCGCCACCATTGAAGAACTGACCGTGAGCATCCATCACGTCTCGGAAAACGCCGACGAGGCGCACCAGCTTGCCAGCCGTTCGGGCGAGCAATCCAAGGACGGCGCGCGGGTCATCGAAAATACGCTGGCGAGCATGAACGGCATTGCCAAAACCGTGCAGCACTCCTCCACTCAGGTGGCAGGGTTGGGCCAGCACTCCGAACAGATTTCCTCGATCATCAGCGTGATTCAGGGCATTGCCGACCAGACCAACCTGCTGGCGCTCAACGCCGCCATCGAAGCGGCCCGGGCCGGCGAGCAAGGGCGCGGGTTTGCCGTGGTGGCCGATGAGGTGCGCCTGCTGGCGCAGAACACCGGCAAGTCGACCAAGGAAATCGCGATCATGATCGAGAAAATCCAGGCCGGCGTGCGCGAAACCGTCGAAAGCATGCGCGGCGGTGTGCTCGAAGTGAGCCAGGGCGTGGAAACGGCGGGTACCGCCGGTGCGGCCATCGTCGAAATTCGCGAAAGCTCGGAGAAAGTGCTGCAGGTGGTCGATCAGATCTCCTTCGCCTTGCGTGAGCAGACCATGGCCAGCCAGGACGTTGCGCGCAACGTTGAGCGCTCGGCGCAGATGGCAGAAATGAACAACGTGTCGGTGCAGGAGTTGCTCAAAACCAGCGGCGGCCTGAAGAACCTGGCCACCAGCCTTCAGCATGAAGTGAGCAAGTTCCAGTTGTAACCCACAGGCTGCGGGGCTGAGCTCGGCGCACGCTGAACGAAGCCCGCCCCGTTGCAGTCGGAGAAATATCCTTTCCGGCAAAGAACCTGGCTCATGCCTCTGAAAACCGCAGCCCTCGCGTCCCTCCTCTCAATGGCGGCCAGCACGGCCGCCGCCCAGGAGCCGTTGCGCCTGCAGAACCTGCAGCGTTGCGGCGACCTGCTGGAAAACCGTCAGCAAGCCTGGTGCCTGACCGCACGCGGCCTGGGTGACGCCACGCCGACACTCAAACTGGGCGCCACCGCCCTGCCGGCGAGCGCGGTGCAGCGTGACGGCAACACCCTTCGTGTGCATCTGGACGGCAGCCACTACCAAAGCGGACCCTTGTGGCTTGAGGACGGCGCCCGCGTCAGCAACGCTGCCTGGCTGAGCCTGCGCAACAGCCATGTGGTGGCGGCAAAGCCCAGCGAAGTGGCAAAGAACATGGACGGCCTGACCACCTACGTCGACCTGGTCAGTGTGCTGATCGAGGAAGACCATGATGGCCGCCAGGAAGCCGAGCGGCTGGCCCGTAAGTATGGGGCGACGGTGGTCGGCAGCATCGCGCCGCTGAACCTGTTTCAACTGCGCCTGCCCGCCAGGGACCTGGTGCAGCGCGACGCGCTGGTGTTGCGTCTGGGCAGCGAGACCAGCGTCGATGCGGTGGTGGTCGAGGAGTCGGCCGCCGAAGAGACCGAGGCCGCTGCGCCGCGTGAGAAGCCCGACAAACCCTCGGCGGACTCCGACGAGTGGGCGGCCAATCGCTTTCTCGATGCCGTGACTTATTACCAGAGCCGCCTGCCGGGCCGGCATTCGCCGATCCTGCCGCAACCGGTGCGGGTGGGGGTGATCGAGCGCGGGGTGGATTTCGACACCGCCGACTTTGCCGATTATCTCGGCGCCTGCGCGGCCAGGCGCACGTGCGTGTATGCGCGCGATACGAACACGCCGGACGGCCATGGCACCACGGTCGCGGGCATCCTCGCGGCGCGCTGGGATGACGGCGGCAACAGTGGTTTCCTGCGCGGGCTGGACAAGGCCAGCGGCGGCTTCGAGGTGATCGTCGACCGTGACTCCGATGCAGGCATCACGGCCAATATCGCCGCATCGGTCAACCTGGTGGAGGACGGCGTGCGCGTGCTCAACTGGAGCTGGGGCATCCATCGCGTCGGCGCCAAGGACGTCAACGGGGACGACGTCGATTCCCTGCTGCGCTCGGGCATCGCCATGAGCGGCTATGAAGAATTGCTCGAGGAGTTTTTCCTCTGGCTGCGCAAGGAGCATCCCGATGTGATCGTGGTGAACTCCGCCGGCAATGGCTCGGCGTTCTCAGGCACGGATGACTATCGCCTGCCCTCCTCGTTTATCACCGAGCAATTGCTGGTGGTGGGCGGGCATCAGCGTGGCGAGCGCAGCGGGCTGGCGGTTGAAGACCCGGCGTATGCGGTGACGCGCAGCTCCTCGAATGTGGACATGCGCGTAGACATCACCGCCGCCGCCTGCACCCACGCCTCCACCCGCGATGTTGGCCAGGAGGGCGCGGTGCACTGCGGCACCTCCTATGCCACGCCGATGGTTGCAGGGCTGCTGGCGGCCATGCTGTCGATCAACCCGCAACTGCAACCCGAGCAACTGCGCATGCTGCTGCGCCGCAGCTCAATGGCCATCGGCGAGAAAAACGACTTTGAACGCAGCGACGCCCAGGACCTGACCGCCCCCATCCTGCCGTCGGAGCGCAACTACCAACGCACCGACAAGGATGTAGGGCACTCGGCGCGGCTGGACATGCAGAAAGCGCTGGATCTGGCGGTGCAGAGCAGGACGCGTGTACGGTGATTGCTTCAGACTGAACGAGGTATTACCCATCATGGACGAAGCCATTACTTGCCGACGCGCAAGCGTGGATGACGCGATGAGCATGTGCGAGCTGGGCCAGTTGCTTAACGACGTGCACCACACCGCGCGGCCGGATATTTATGCACCGCCCACCCAGCACTTTTCCCGCGATTTACCGCACTGGTCGGGCCTTTTCGAAAAACCGGGGCATGTGGTGTTCATTGCCGAAGCCGGTGACAAACCCGTGGCGTTCATCACCGCGAGCGTATCGGCAAGCGCCGGGCCGCTGATGCAACCGATGAATGTGGTGCGGATCGGTTCGGTATGTGTGGCCGAGTCGTTCTGGGGCCGAGGGATTGGGCGTAGCCTGATGCAGCGCGTCAAACAGTGGGCTATCGAACAGAATGCTCAGGACCTGCGATTGACGGTGTGGCCATTCAACGCCCGCGCCGCCCGCCTATACACAGAGTTCGGCTTTGAAACGCGGGCTTTCGAGATGGGCATGCGCCTGCCATAAACCCATGGACGCAGCCGATCTCGGGTGGGAGCGGTCAAGCTTCAGCGAGGCTGCGATGCAGGCGACTCGGTCCGGCAGGTTCACCGCAGCGATCCCATCGCAGCCTCCCTGGGGCTCGACAGCTCCCACATTTGATTGGGGTCGGTCTTGTGGCGAGCGGGCTTGCCCCGCGTTGGGGTGCGCAGCGCCCCCAATCAAGCAAAACGCGGTGTACCTGATACGGCTCAGCGTCTGGTTTTGGGGCTGCTGCGCAGCCCAACGCAGGACAAGCCTGCTCGCCACAGGGAATCTGCGCTTAACTGAACGGCATTAGGGCTTGCCCCGCGTTGGGGTGCGCAGCGCCCCCAATCAAGCAAAACGCGGCGTATCTGATACGGCTCAGCGCCTGGTTTTGGGGCTGCTGCGCAGCCCAACGCAGGACGAGCCTGCTCGCCACAGGGAATCTGCGCTTAACTGAACGGCATCAGGGCAGGCCCGCTCGCCACAACCAGCTCGCTAGCCACGCAGATTCCAGCGTGGTGATCATCAGCGCCGTTGAATGCGCACGCTGGCGAAGGTCGGTTCGTCGCGTGCCTGTTCCAGGGTGCTTCTGGGGGTTGCCGGCGCGGGAGCATGCAGCGGCGGCGGTGAGGCGAGTGGCGGGTGCAGGCGCATGTCGGCGCGTTCGTCGCTGGGGGCAACGCCGAAAAAATCGCGGTAGCACTTGGAAAAATGCGGCGTCGACACGAAGCCGCAGATCACCCCCAGTTCGACAATCGACAGGGATGTCTGCATCAGCAGTTGCCGCGCGCGGGTCAGGCGCAGTTTGAGGTAGTATCGCGACGGCGTGCAAAACAGATAACGCTGAAACATGCGCTCCAATTGGCGCCGCGAGACCTGCACGTAGGCCGCCAGGTCGTCCAGTTCGATGGGTTCTTCCAGGTTGGCTTCCATCAGCGCGACCACCTCCTGCAGCTTCGGCTGCTGCGTACCGAGCAGGTGTTTGAGGGGCACGCGCTGCTGGTCGCGTTCATTACGAATGCGCTCGTACACGAACATCTGCGAGATCGCCGCCGAGAGTTCATGGCCATGATCGCGACTGATCAGGTGCAGCATCATGTCCAGCGGCGCGGTGCCGCCGGAGCTGGTGAAACGGTTGCCATCAAGGCTGAACACGCTGGTGCTCACCGTGACGCGGGCAAAGGCTTCCTGCATCGAGGCCATCAGCTCCCAATGCACGCTGCACTGGAAGCCGTCGAGCAGCCCCGCCAGGGCCAGCGCCCAACTGCCGGTGCACACCGCGCCCAATCGCCGGCAATGCAGACGCGCCTGGTTGCGCAGCCAGGCGATATGCTCGGCGGTCACGGCCTGTTGAATGCCGATGCCGCCGCACACCACCACCGCGTCGAGGCTGAGCGGGTCGCGGGTGGACGCATCCGGCGTGACCGCCACGCCATCGCTGGCCCACACCGGCTGGCCGTTGAGGCTCAGGGTCTGCCAGCGGTACAGCTCCTCGCCGGCCAGTTGATTGGCCATGCGCAACGGCTCGACCGCGCAGGACAGGGAAATCAGGGTGAACTGGTCCAGCAGCAAAAAGCCGATGGTCTGGCAGGCCGGCGCATCAGGTGCCATGGCAGTCACTCCCCAGCGGCTGATCAGGACTGCTCCAGCGCCACCGGCGTGACCGCCGACCCGTGCTGGCGCGCGGTGATCAGGCCGATAAACGAAATCACCAGCGCCAGGCCAATGGTCGACGACACTTCCAGGCGGTGGTCCGGCGTCACCATCATCACCCCCAGCGCCAGGCAGATGAACACAATCACCAGGTAGGTAAGCCAGGGAAACAGCCACATGCGAAAGGTCAGCTCAACGTTCTGCCGCAGCAGCAAACGGCGCATGCGCAATTGCGAAACCGCGATCACCAGGTACACCAGCAGCGCGATGGCGCCGGAGCTTGCCAGCAGAAACTGGAACAGCCCGGCCGGCATGAAATAGCTCAGCAGCGTGATGCCCGCGCCGATGATGGTGCTCGCGATCACCGCTGCCCGGGGCACGCCCGCCGCCGAGGTGGCTTTGAGCGCACGTGGCGCATCGCCGCGTTTGCCCAGGGAGAACAGCATGCGAGAAGAGATGTAAATCGAGGAGTTCATGCAACTGGCCACGGCGATCAGCACCACCAGGTCGACCATGAATTTGGCGTTGGGGATATTCATCAACTCCAGCGCACGCTGATAAGAGCCCACGGAGGCCAGCAGCGGATCGTTCCACGGCACCACCGAGATCACGATGGAGATCGACAGCAGATAGAACACGCCAATGCGCCAGATCACCGAGCGCGTGGCCTTGGCGATGTTCTGCGCCGGATTGCTCGATTCGGCGGCGGCGATGGTCACCGCTTCCGTACCGATAAAGCTGAACATGATGGTGATAAACGCACCCACCACCGCCGACAGGCCATTGGGCGCAAAACCGCCGTGTTCCTGCATCAGGCGGCTCAGGCCGCTGGCTTCGCGGTGCGGAATCCAGCCCATCAGCACGCTGAAGCCCAGGCCGATAAAGCCGACGATGGCGATCACCTTGGCCATGGCGAACCAGAATTCGAACTCGCCGTACTTGGCCACACTGAACAGGTTGGTGATCACCAGCAGGATGATCGACAGCAGCGCGAACAGCCAGGCGTCCACCTGCGGGAACCACTGGTTGAGCACATGCCCGGCGGCCAGCGCTTCAATCGGGATCACCAGCACCCAGAACCACCAGTACAACCAGCCGATGGTGAACCCGGCCCAGGGGCCTATAGCCTGGTCGGCATAGGTGGAGAACGAGCCCGTGTCAGGCCGCGCCACCGCCATTTCGCCGAGCATGCGCATCACCAGCACCACCAGCAACCCGGAGGCCAGGTACGCCAGCAACACCGCGGGCCCGGCGGCCGCGATGGCATGCCCGGAACCGACAAACAGCCCGGCGCCGATGATGCCGGCAATCGACAGCATGGTCACATGGCGTGGCTTGAAGCCCTGCGCCAACTGACCGCTGGAATCCTTGGAGTTGAGGTTAATCATTGTTTTTGTTGTGCTCTGCGACCCAATTGCGCACCACCATACGGGCGCAGAGCCAGGCGAAAAGGCCTGAGTACGTCACGATCGTGCCTGATGTCGACATGCACAAAAACGCAGGCCGCCCGTGACGCTGGCGGCGTTACTCCTGAACGCTGCGGATCAACGCACCGAACAGGTCGCCACGGGGCATTTTGTCCAGCGGGATATCGGCGTTCTCGAACCACTCGCGCCCGGCTTCCGGGTGCGGGCCACTGAGTACCACCACGCCCTTTTTATAGGTGTAGCGCGCGGCCGCGACGTCGCCATTGTGGTAGGTCGCGAGGGTCTGGTAAGGCGTGGCTGCGGTGGATGTGGGGAAGTACGGCCCGTCCTGATAGAACACGTAGTCCGGCTTGCCGGCCCAGGTGACGCGCACCGCTGCGTCGTCGATGCCGCTGACTTCAAAGCCCGGACGACCGGCTTCGGTGTCGATGGCGTCGGGGATCAGGCCGAGGTTGTTGTCGTCCGCCAGATAGGCGCCCATGCACAGGCCCAGGTAGCGGCCGCCCTTGGCCACATAGTTGCGGATAGCCTCGGCGCGCTCGTCGCCCAGGCTGTCGAGCGCGCCGGGAATGTCCTGGCCGCCGCCTGGCTGCACGTAGAGGTCGTAACGTGCGAGGGTTTGCGCGGTGATGTCGATGTCCTCGTCCGCGCCGACGAAGTCGACCTGGTAGCCGGGGTTGAGACGCAGCAGGGCTCTTTTCACATTTTCCGAGCAGTCATCGCACCCTGCCGGGCCCCGGTAGATGGCGACATGGGTGATCGGCGCGGCGGCGTACGCCTGGAAGGCGGCGAAGGCAAGGAAGGTGGCGACAACGGCGTGCAGTTTCATGGTGGCGGGTTCTTCACAGATTGGGGGCACGCGCATAGCCTAAAGCGAATGGCCGCTTAAAAAAGTTAACAGTTGTAAACGCCCTGGGCGATCCCGGGGCACTCTGCGGCCCTGTGACAGTCCATTCCTGCACACCCCCCTACTCTGGAGCCGTCCATGATCACCGTCCATCACCTCAACAATTCACGTTCCCAGCGCATCCTGTGGCTGCTGGAAGAGCTTGGCCTGCCGTACGAGATCAAGCGTTACCAGCGCGACCCGAAAACCAACCTGGCGCCGCCGGAACTCAAGGCAATCAATGCGCTGGGCAAGTCGCCGGTGATCGAGGACGGTGGCAACGTGGTGATCGAGTCCGGCGCCATTGTCGACTACCTCATCCGCCGCCACGGCGCCGGCCGCCTGCAACCGGACGCCGGCAGTGCCAGCTACGATCAGTACGTGCAATGGCTGCACTTTGCCGAAGGTTCGGCCATGTTGCCGCTGATGCTTAATTTGTATGTGGGCCGCCTGGGTGAAGCGGGCGCGCCGCTGCATCCGCGTATCGAGTCGGAAGTGGCCAATTACCTGGGGTATCTGGATAACGCCTTGGCAAACTCGCCCTACCTGCTGGGGGATGAGTTGAGCGGCGCGGATATCCAGATGAGTTTTATCGGCGAAATCGCCAAGGCCCAGGGCAAGTTGCAGGCTTACCCCAACCTGGCGGCGTGGGTGCAGCGCTTCCAGGCGCGGCCGGCGTATCGCAAGGCAGTGGAGCAAGGTGGCGAGTATGCGTTCGCCAAGTGAGGCGTAGAGCCGGTCCGTTGTAGCAAGCGGACTTGCCCTAATGCCGTTCAGTTAAGCGCAGACTCCCTGTGGCGAGCAGGCTTGTCCTGCGTTGGGCTGCGCAGCAGCCCCAAAGCCAGGCGCTGAGCCGTATCAGGTACACCGCGTTTTGCTCGATTGGGGGCGCATCGCACCCCAACGCGGGGCAAGCCCGCTCGCCACAATAAGCCCACACATTTTCCTTAACTGAACGGCATTAGGGCAAGCCCGCTCGCCACAGGAATGGGATTGGCTGAAATATCTCACGCCCACATCGGATCTGCCGGCTTAGCGAAACATCTGCCACAACGACGCCCCGACGCCGGTGATGCTCTCACCGGCAATCAACCCCGCTGCTGCCGTGATCGCAAAGCGCTGCGTCACACTCGGCCAGCGCAGGCTGACCAGCCAGGTGAGCACCGCGCCCAGCGCCATCATCAACGACACCGAGGCCGGCAGCACAAACGCCAGGCCCAGGGCGGCGGCACTCGGCAGGTAGCGCGCGCGATGGGCCGGCAAGGTGCTGTCGAGCACGCCCAGCAGCACGCCGATCAGGCCGGCGATGCCGATCGCCCAGCGAATACTCGGCGACAGTGAATCCAGGCCATGGGTGAGGGTTTGCGCCACGGCTTTCCAGGTGGCCACGGCCGGTGCCGGCCACTCCTCGGTAAGCAGCATGCCCTGCGGATCGGGGATCAGCGCCAGGTACGCAAACACGCCGACGATGCTGCCGACGAAGATCCCCAGGATCTGCGCAATCATCTGCTTGCGTGGCGTCGCCCCAATCGCCTTGCCCACCTTGAAGTCGTTCATCAGGTCGGTGCACTGCCCGGCCGAACCACCGGCGGTGTTGGCGCTCATCAGGTTGATCGGCACCTGCCCCGGCGCGACGATGCCGAAACTCAACTGGGACAATTGCCCGATCGCCCCGATCGGCGGAATGCCGGTGGCGCCCACCACCCGCGCCGCCACGGCCGCCAGGCAAATCGCCAGGGGGATGGTCAGCAGGGCCATGCCCAGGTTGATGTCGAACAGCAGCGCCTGCAGGCTCACCACCAGGATGATCGACAGCACGAAACCCGCCGCCGGCCCGGGCCTGGGCAGGGTCCAGGGCGTACCGCCGCCGGCCTTGCTCGAGGCATGCAACGCCCACAGGCGGATCGCCAGCGAGGCCAGGGTCGAGCACACCATCAGGCTCACGCCCGGCCACAGCAGCCATTCCACCAGCACGGCGAACTGCGGGCCACGGCTGCCCTCGGGCAGGCTCACCAGATGCTGCGCCAGCAACCACGGCCCCAGCCCGCCCCAGGCGAGCAGCGCACCGAGCAACAGGGTCAGGCCCACGCGCAAGCCGATGATGCCGCCAAACCCGAGCAGCAACAGCGAAGGGTCGGCGGTAAATGTGAGGCGTTCGAGCTGCACGCTCGGCGACCAGCGCGGGAACGCCCACATGAAGGTATCCACCCACTTGACCAACCCGGACAGCAACGCCGCGCCCAACAGCACTTTCAAGCGTGTCGCGGCTTCGCGGCCGTGGTTGTAGATGTGCAGCAAGGTCTCCAGGGTGGCCATGCCTTCGGGAAACTTCAGCGCCTTGTCATTGAGCAACGAAGGCCGCAGGTACCAGGCGATCCAGATGCCCAGAAAGCTCACCGAAAACACCCAGGCGATCATCGGAATCGGGTCCAGTTGGTGGCCGGTGAGCAAGGTGTAGGCCGGGATCGGCGCCACCAGCCCGCCGGAAATGATCGACGCCGCCGCCGAGGCGACGGTCTGGTTGATATTGCTCTCGTGCAGCGTCCACGGCAGTGGCGTGCTGGAACGCCTGGCCAGGCCTTGCCAGATCGCGTAACCGACCAGCAAGGCGATGATTGACATGTTGAATGACCAGCCGATCTTCAGGCCGGCGTAGACATTGGAGGGGGTCAACAGGATGCCGAGCACGACTCCGGTAATGACCGCGCGCGGGCTGAGTTCACGTTCGACGGGGCCGTGCAAAGGGGATGTTGGCGGGGTTGAAGGCATGCGGATTCCTTTCGGCAAGGGCACAGGGCGACTTAACAAGTGAGCCCCGTAACCCTCGAAGGTTCATCCGCAGCCTCAGCCCAGGCGGAACCGCGCGGTGTTGTCGCTCAAGGCGCGGCTGCCTCTGCTCAAGGTATCCGCCGCCTGGTTCACCGCCCGTGCACCGTCGAGCAAGCGCCCGGCCGCTTGGTCCACCTGCTGGATATTGCCGCTCACTTCATCTGCGGTGGTGGCTTGTTCTTCCACTGCAGCCGCGATCTGCGCCAGGGTGTCAGTGACGTTCTGCACCGCGCCGGCGATTTCACCCAGGCGCGTGCCCAGGCCGGTGACCGACTCGGCGTCGGTGAGGGCCTGCTCGCAGGCGGCGCCCATCAGGCTGACGGCCTGGCTGACCGTGGCGCGCAGGCTGTCCACCGTGCTGGCGATCTGCGCGGTGGAGGCCTGGGTGCGTTGCGACAGGCTGCGCACTTCATCGGCTACCACGGCAAAGCCCCTGCCCTGCTCCCCTGCGCGCGCGGCTTCGATGGCCGCATTGAGCGCCAGCAGGTTGGTCTGTTCGGCGATGCCGCGAATGGTGTCGACCACCGACTGAATCTGCTGGCCCTGCTGGCTCACCTGCTCCAGCGCGTTGGCGGTGTCGGTGAGGCGCTGGTTGAGTTGCTGGATGCTGGCGGTGGTGCGCTGGCTGTCGCGGCTGCTGTCTTCGGCGATGCGCCGGGTCTGCTGGGCGCTGCCGGATGCCTGCTCGCAGCTTCTGGCCACGCCCATCGACGTGGCCGCCAGTTGGGTGGCAGCGGCGGCGATCTGGCTGATCTGGTGCTGCTGGTCTTCAACCTCGTTGAGGGTACTGCCCGACTGGGCATTGAGGGTCAGCACCGCCGAACCGAGCTGCTGGGTCTCGTGGTTGACGCCGAGCAGGCTGGTGCGCAACTGCGCCACGGCAACGTTGAGCGCGGCGCTGATGGCGGCCAGTTCGTCACGGCCTTGCACCGCCACTTCCACGCACAGGTTGCCGTCGCGCAACGACTCGGCCAGCGTGGTGATACCGCTGGCACTGCGTTGAATCGAGGCCTGCAGGCACATGAACAGGTACAGCGCCGCCAGGGCCAGCAGGCTGAACGTGGCCGCCACCGGCACGAACTGCTGCAGGGAACGGGCGTGGTAATAGTTCAGGCGCGCGTCCAGCGAGTTCAGCGACTGGTTGCGCAGCGCGCCGAGGCCGCCGAGCATGGCGTCGACACTGCGGTCGAAGGCGGCGCTGTCGAGCTTGATGGTGCCGCCGAACACGCCGTCGTCGAGGATTTTGAGTTCGCTGTCGAGCAGTTGCAGGCTGTTATCGTACTGCGCGCTCCACGCCTCGAGACCGGCGTAGGGCTTGGCCTTGAGCGAGGCGGCGGCCTTGACCAACTGGTCCCGCGCGTCGCCGATGCGGCTACGCAGGTCGCGCATCTGCAAGCGGCTTTGCAGGGTGAACTGCCCGGACGCGATGGACGACTGCCCCACACTGGCCATGCGCCCAACGCGTTCGATCAGGTCCGGCGTCTGCTGGGTGGAGATCTGCATCAACAGGTAGGTTTCCAGCCACGGGTCGAGGATCAGGCCGGTGTCGAGGGCGATTTGCTCGCGCAGGCCTTGCATCGCGGTCAGCGCCGAAGTGAAGCGGTCGTAGCCGTCCGGCCACCAGCCGACGGTGCGCAGGGATTGCGTGTCCATGCCTTTGACCGTCGCTTGCAACGCCGTAAACCGGGCCAGGGTTTCGGCGCTGGCCTGCTGGGCAGCGAGCGTGTCGCCCAGGGCTTGCAGGCTCTGCTGGATCATGGGGTTAAAGGCATCGACCTTGTCCATCGCCGCTTTGGCTGCCGGGGTGGGTTCGCGCAGCAGGTCCACCGCTTTCCACCGCGCGGCCAGGTTGCGCTGGGCGGTGAGTTGGCTGTCGAGGGAGTCCATGGCCAACAGTTGCTGAACGCCGGACTTTTCGCTGGAAATCACCGCACTTTTCTCGCGGTAGTCCGCCGCGATCATCCACAGGCTGCCGACCAGCGGCAGCATGAACAGGAGGAATAGAATCTGAAACTTGCGCGCAAAACCGAAGCGCCCGAGCAGGCGCATACCGGGTGATAACAGACTGTGCATTGCCGACAACTCCTGGAACAACCCACACCGTGCACGGCGAGGCGAAGCCTTGAAACGACTAACGGCAAAATGCCATGTCATTGATTGGGCTGGCACAAGCAAGATATGGGCCGCTGGCCACAGGCCCGGAATTGGCGGTGTGGCGAGGAGCCGCCCCGTGAGAGGTGCGCAAAATTGGGGCGAAAGCACTCAGTGTGTGGCGCACACTGTAACCGGGCACCGGATTGGTGCGGCGCCCTGTGGGAATGCGCTGATCATGGCGAGGTATTACGCCAGCAAGGCGGTGATCCATCGCACCTGCCGTTGAAGTGCTTGCAGCCTGTGTTCCGGGCCCCCTTGCAACGCTCGCTCGAAGCCTGCGAGGGTGCGTTGCTTCAGGCACAACAGACGCTGCCACTTGGCGAAAAATACCGGGCTGCGCGCCTGCAGGTTCAGCGGGCCGAAGTACAGTTGTTCGGGCGTATAGGCGACCGGCCCGGTACGTTCGGCAACGATGATTTCGTAGTAGAAACGGTTCTCGTGCAGCAGTTCCTCGTGGAGGATTCGGTAGCCGTTGTCCATCAGCCACTGACGCAGCGGTTGCTCACCGCCATTGGGCTGCAGGATCAGGCGTTCCTGGCCGGTGAGACGCGCCTTGCCAGCGTCGAGAATGTCGCGAATCGTCTCCCCGCCCATGCCGCACAGGCTGATGGCGGTAATCCCGTCATCCGGTTCGATAGCCGCCAGCCCACTGGCCAGGCGCACCCTGATCAGCGGCTCCAGACCGTTCTCACGGACACTGCGCTCGGCCGCCCGAAAGGGCGTCTCGGCCACCTCCCCTGCCACCGCCGCCGTGATCACCCCGCGATGCACCAACGCCACCGGCAGGTAACCGTGATCGGAACCGATGTCCGCCAGGCGCGCCCCCGCCGGCACCTGCGCCGCCACGCGCGCAAGGCGCCGGGATAATGTGTGTTCGTTCAACTGTGGGTCCTTTGGATCATGAATCGCCGGCGACGGCATGTTTGGCCCGTACCGTTTTTTGACTGGCAGGTGCAGCCATTGGCCGCACCGTCAGCTCGACGCCCAGCGCCGCCATCAATTTCTGGACAGTCTCATAGCGCGTTTTGCTACCGCCCTTCAGGGTTTTATACAGACTCTCTCGGTTCACCCCGGCTGCCTCTGCCACCTTGCTCACGCCCAACGCTTTAGCGACCTCGGCCAGCGCCTTCATCAGCAACTGCGGGTCATTGGCCTGCATGCTGTGCGCCAGGTAAGCACTGATGGATTCCGGGCTGTCGAGGAAGCGCGAAGCTTCATAGGTGCGGGTGCCGGTAGTGTCCAGGTCGAGGATCGGCATGTCCTCTGGCTTGAATTTTGACTCGCTCATCTCACTGACCTCTCAGGGCATCAAGAATCTCTTTTGCCCGTTTGATTTCGAGCCATGTATCGAACTCTGGCGTCCTGCCGATCAAATTGGTCACAGTATCAGTTGTAGCCTATCGGCTACT
This sequence comes from Pseudomonas sp. Leaf59, assembly GCF_920984685.1. Classification (NCBI taxonomy): domain Bacteria; kingdom Pseudomonadati; phylum Pseudomonadota; class Gammaproteobacteria; order Pseudomonadales; family Pseudomonadaceae; genus Pseudomonas; species Pseudomonas sp. Leaf59. The sequence continues at coordinate 118,488 of NZ_CAKLBR010000015.1, forward strand.
CCTTGCCAATGCTAGTGGATTTTAGATGCCGGTGCGTACCGGTCAAAAAACCTAGTCCAGCCCGTGTAGTGGCTGCTTATCGATTCTATTAACGCTTGTTTCCAGGTTGGATCGCGTCGCGCAATCAAGCCAGGTAAACCACTTGAGCCCGACCAGCCAGCGGTCATGCCAACTCAAACTGCTATCATCCGCGCCTGCACACATCCGGACTGGAAACCATGAACCGTCAAAAGAAACTGCAGCAACTTTTCAAGGCGAAGGCGAAGAAGGCCAATGCCAAATTGGCGCCTAAAAGCAAAGACAAATACATCAGCAAGGCCGAGCGGGAAAGGCTGGCGAACGAAGCGGATCAAACACCCGGGCTTTCCCCGCAGAGCTGATTCAGCAACCGTTCAACGCCACCTGCGGCCTTTCACCTGCGAAGAAAAACGGCCGCAGGCGCACACCCACGCCGTTGCCGATAAACGCCGCCACCAGCCACACCCAGCCATGCAGGCTGCCCGAGGCAATGCCGCTGAAGTACGCGCCGATGTTGCAGCCGTAGGCCAGGCGCGAGCCGTAGCCGAGCAGCAGCCCGCCGATCACTGCGGCTATCAGCGAACGCGCGGGGATTTTCAGGCTGGGGGCGAAGCGTCCGGCCAGGCCTGCGGCCAGCAGCGCGCCGAGAACGATGCCGATGTCCATCACGCTGGTAATGTCTTCCCATACCGGCGCGGCCAGGGCCTTGGCATTGCCGGGCATCTGCCAGAACGCCCAGCCGGACACGTCCACCCCCAACCCGCTCGCCACCTTGGCGCCCCACAGCGCGAACGCTGAGGTGATGCCCCACGGCCGACCGGCCAGGGCCAGGGTGGCGTAGTTGAGCAGCGCCAGGCCAATCGCGCCCCACACCAGCGGCCACGGCCCGCGCAGAAAGCGGCGCAGCCCCTGGTGCTCGCTTGTCACGCCTTCTTCAAGCTGGCCGTGCCGGGCTTTTTCCAGGCGCACGGTCAGCAACGCAATCGCCGCAAACACCACCAGGCTCAGGACCAATGCTGGTACTACGCCAAAACTCCTGACGATGGACATCGCCGGGAACGCCGGCAGCGCAAACCACCAATCCACATGGTGCGTGGCGATCAGCGAACCACAGATAAAGAACAACAGTGTCACCAGCATGCGCGCATTGCCGCCGCCCACGGTGAACAAGGTGCCCGACGCACAGCCGCCCCCCAGTTGCATGCCGATGCCGAAGATAAAGGCGCCAAATACCACCGACACCCCGGCCGGCGCCACCAGCCCCACCACCGGCTGGCCAAACAGCGTGCCCGCGCCCAGCGCCGGGAAAAACAGCAGCACCGCCACCGCCAGCATCACCATCTGCGCACGCAGCCCGGCACCGCGCCGGTCCTTGATGAACACGCGCCACGCCGAGGTGAAACCGAAGGCGGCGTGGTAGAGGGTCAGGCCCAGGGCAGCGCCGACCACCAGCAACAGCACCTGGCGCGCGCCGACCGTGTTTTGCAGGAACAGCGCGCCGGCGACCAGCAGGATAAAGGCCAGCAGCGGCGCGACTGGCTTGCGCGTGGGCGCCAGCGAAAGGGAGGTGCTCATGGAGATCTCGTTTGACGTTGATTGCAGGACGGTCAGTATGCCGTTTTTTCGTAGCAGCCGGCTCACCCGCTCCTACAGTGGGACGCTCGATCAGCCACGGCCTATCGAACCGCTCACCGGCAGATTGCCCAACAACTTCAGCCCGGTGGTTTTCACGAAGCTGTCGTAATCCATCGGCCGTTGAATGCGGGTTTCCGAATTAGGCAGCACATAGGCCCAGGCACGTTTGGAAGCGGCGTCATACACCAGTTTGAACAGCCGCGTCGGCACCCACACCTTATTGCGGCCAATGGTGCCGTAGCCCGCGTCGAACAACGGCCCGGTGAACACAAACACATCGCCGCCCGCGCGCGCGGCGAACTTGCGCACATCGGACTCGACCTTGCTCCAGATCTTGCGGTTGTTGGTGGGGTCTTGCGGCACCATGTTCGACAGCGCGAACGACTGCGCCATGGCATGCGCGTCTGGCGCGTCGGCGGCCGGCGACTGGTGGCCGCGGTCCACCGCAGGGTGCTGGGCATGGTAGTCACTCAGCTCCGCGCGACCGCCTTTGGGAATGCGCGGGTCGGCGTAGAACTGGTTGGTACGCTCTTCGCCTTTCGCAGCTTTCAACAAGGCGGCGTTGAGGCGTTCGACCACCACCAGCGGCGTCTTGCTGGTTTGCGAGTAGAGCACGGCAAAGTTGTCGGAACACAGCGCCAGCGGTTTCAGGCTGGCGGTTACGGTAGCGGTGTTGATCGGTGCGGCCGGGAACAGGTCGGCGCAGCTGTCAAAGGACAGGCGCTTTTCGTCGTTCGAGTAGAGGGCCGACAGGTTGCGGGCGTGGGCGACAGGCGCGAGCAAAACCAGGGCGGATAATGCGACGGCAATAATACGTAAGTGCATGTTTCATATCTTGAAAGTGGGGGCCTGTTGACCGCCCTTTTTCACTTTAGTGCCTGCCCGGCCTGGTCTGTTACCTTCGGCAAATCCCAGGCAAAAAAAAGCCTGCATCGCTGCAGGCTTTTCTATCTGGCTCCACGACCTGGACTCGAACCAGGGACCCAATGATTAACAGTCATTTGCTCTACCAACTGAGCTATCGCGGAATGCGCCGTATGTTACTGATTAAAAAGAAGAAGTCAACCCTGCCCTGCTGACTGCCAGGTTTAAAGCGGATGGCCTGCAGAAAGCTGCTGCTCCTCGGCCAGATCCAGCCAGGCCCGCGCCGCCGGCGGCAGGTGTGCGCTGCTGCGCCAGGCCAGGGCGATGTGCCAGTCGGTGTGCGGTTCGTCCAGGGGGATCAGGGCAATGCCGGCGTGCTGGTGCTTGAGCGCGAGCATGCGCGGCAGGAAGGCGACACCGAGGCCGGCGGCGACCAGATCGACGATGAAGTCGATCTGTGCGCTGCGCGCGGTGACCTTGGGTGTCACACCCCTGCGCTCGCAGGCGGCGAGGATCTTGGCGTTCAGCGCGAAGCCGGCTTCAAAGAGGATGAACGGTGAGTCGGCCAGATCCGTGAAGTCGATGCGGCTGCGCAGCGCCAGAGGATGGCTGACCGGCAAGACGGCGATCAAGGGTTCATTGCGTACGGGCTGATAGTCGAAGCCTTCATCCACGGGCAACAGCAGTGCCGCGAGGTCGACCTCACCGGCTTGCAGGCATTCGCGCAGTTTCTTGCTGCCGTATTCGGTCAGCTCGATCTCGATGTCCGGGTAGCGGCTGCGGTAAATCGCAAACATGCTCGCAAACAGCAGGCCGCAGCCCACCGGCGGCAAGCCGATGCGCAATACGCCGCGTTTGAGGCCGCGCAGGTCGTGGATTTCGGCCACAAGGTTGGCGTGTTCGGCGAGCAGCGCCAGCGCGTGGCGGTAGGTCATTTCGCCGGCGGCGGTAAGCTCGTTTCGGTGACCGAGACGATTGAGCAGCGGCATGCCCAATTCCTCTTCCAGGGTCTTGACCGCCTTGCTTACGGTGGACTGGGTGAGGGACACCACCTCGGCCGCCTGGGAGAACCCTCCCTGGCGCACCACCTCAACAAAGGCGCGCAATGTGCGCAGGTTCATCGGCATTCCTTTTGCGACTTGGCTGTAGTGATAAAAGTTGTTTTTATCATGCCAGATCTTTGCCTATGGTTAACGCATCCTGCCGGAGACACTGCCCAATGATCATCTCGTCCGCTTCCGATTACCGCGCCGCCGCCAAGCGAAAGTTGCCGCGTTTTTTGTTCGACTACATCGACGGCGGCGCCTACGCCGAACACACCTTGCGCGCCAACTGCTCGGACTTGACCGACATCGGCCTGCGCCAGCGGGTGCTGCGCAACGTCGACAACCTGAGTCTCAGCACCTCGTTGTTCGGTCAGGAACATGCCTTGCCGGTGATCCTGAGTCCGGTGGGGCTGACCGGCATGTTCGCGCGGCGCGGTGAAGTGCAGGCGGCCAGGGCGGCGGCCAACAAGGGCATTCCCTTTTGCCTGTCGACGGTGTCGGTGTGTTCGATTGAGGAAGTGGCGTCGCAAAGCTCGCAGCCCCTCTGGTTTCAGTTGTATGTGCTCAAGGACCGCGGCTTCATGCGCAACGCACTGGAGCGCGCGCAGGCTGCCGGCGTGACCACTCTGGTGTTTACCGTCGACATGCCGACGCCCGGTGCACGCTACCGCGACGCGCACTCGGGCATGTCCGGGCCGTACGCCGCTCAGCGCAGGCTGTTGCAGGCCATCACCAAGCCGCAGTGGGCGTTCGATGTGGGGTTGATGGGCCGCCCCCACGACCTGGGCAACATTTCAACGTATCTGGGCAAACCCACGCACCTGGAAGATTACATGGGCTGGCTGGCCAACAACTTCGACCCCTCGATCAGTTGGAAAGACCTGGAATGGATCCGCGACGTCTGGAAGGGCCCGATGATTATCAAGGGTATCCTCGACCCGCAGGATGCGAGGGACGCGGTGAGTTTCGGCGCGGACGGCATCGTGGTGTCCAACCATGGCGGGCGGCAGCTCGATGGCGTGCTGTCCACCGCCAGGGCGCTGCCGCCCATTGCCGACGCGGTGGGCGATGAGCTGACCGTGCTGGTGGATTCGGGCATTCGCTCCGGTCTCGACGTGGTGCGCATGCTGGCCCTGGGTGCCAAGGCCTGCCTGCTGGGGCGCGCCACTGCCTATGCGCTGGCTGCCGATGGCCAGCAGGGCGTGGAAAACCTGCTGGACATCTTCGCCAGGGAAATGCGCGTGGCCATGACACTGACCGGCGTGACGTCGATTGAGCAGATTGATCACAACATCCTGGTGCATCAGCCAAATAACCGGCGTGACACTTAGGCGGGCGTTTGCGCCCGTAGAAACCGCCATTGATTTGTAAGGTGTTTTTTTTAATTAAACGAATTGGCATGAATCTCGCTCTAACACTTCCCAAGCAGGGCAAGTAATGGCACCCGACACGCTGACTTAGCCTGTAAGACGTTCAAGTGCTGAGAGGCCGATTGCTGATGAAAACACCTACCCAGATCCACGCAATCGACTTCGACAGCGCCAAATTGCAACGCCTGGGTTTCGGTCAGCCCTCGCCGCTGCCGCACCGCCCCGTAACGCTGGCTCAGTTACGCCAGCAACTGGGGCAGCATCTGCAAACCAGCCTGGAGCCGGAGCGCATCCTGGGTCTGTTCTTTCGCGAAATCCAGCGACTGGTGCCCCTCGACGCGATGGTTTATCGCCATCAGGCCAGCGACCTGCGACTTGAGTTCGGCCAGCGCGGCCATCACTCGGTGAGTTACACCCTCAGCCACGAGGGCGAACCTCTGGGCGAACTGGTGTTGCGCCGCAACCAGCGCCTGGCCGAGGAAGAGCTGGGGCAGCTCGAATCACTGCTGTCCACCCTGCTCTACCCAATGCGCAATGCCCTGCTTTATCGCACGGCCACCCGCAGCGCGCTGCGCGACCCGCTGACCCAGACGGGCAACCGCATCGCCATGGACCAGACCCTGCAGCGCGAAATCGACATGGCGCGCCGGCATTTGAACCCATTGTCGCTGCTGATGCTGGACATCGATCACTTCAAGCACATCAATGACACCCATGGCCACAGCGCCGGCGACCACGTGCTGCGCGCAGTGGCGGCGTCGATCAAGGGCCAGTTGCGTAATGTGGACATGGTGTTCAGGTATGGCGGGGAAGAATTTCTGATCCTGCTCTCCAACACCAGCCGGGAGGCGGCGGCGATGGTCGGCGAGCGACTGCGCCAGGCGGCACAGGCCGAGAATTATTGGGCGGACGATACCCGCATCGATCTGACGGTGAGCCTGGGTTGCTCCACCTTGCTGGCGGCCGAATCCGCCGAGAGCCTGCTGCGCCGCGCCGACAACGCCTTGTATGTCGCCAAGCGTGAAGGTCGCAACCGTCTGGCAATGGCGGGGTAAGCCCCCGCCACTGGATTTACATCATGCTTCGCTGGCCACGCGTACCGGCCGTTCTCGGGCGGCCACGGGCGCTGTTTCTCTCTCCAGACGCATGCAGCTTTCCAGGAACAGGTACATGTAGTCGTAGCTCTTGCACACGGCCTGGCGCAGTTCTTCCTGCAGGGCTCTGGTCGGGTTCATGCCGGCCAGGGTGCAAATGATCTCCAGCGCTTCCCATGGGTGAGCATCGTCGTACTGGGCATGCATCTTCAACCACTTCATCGCCCGCTTGCGGTCTTCCTCAGGGAAGGCCGCCGCATACACACCGGTTGAACACACCACGGCCGACCACTCCCCGGTCGCCCCCTCGATCGCATAGTTGGTGGCGGCAATCGCGACGATCAACGCATCGGACGAACTGGTGTGCCAGCACCAATGGCTCAGTGCGTGCAGCTCCGGCGGTACGTTTTGCGCCTGCAGTTCTTCAAGGCTGACGCCATGGGCACGGGCCCAATGAACCCAATAGTCGGCGTGGTTGAGTTCCACACGAATATTGCGCATCAGCCAACGTCGCGCCATATCCTCCCCAGGATGGCGCGCGAACTTGGTTTTGGTGAGGTTTTGTGCCATGTACAAGGCAAACTGTTCCACCACAGGCCAGCCACCGATCAGGTAGTGGCGCATGGTTTTGGCGCTGAGCGTATTGTCGCGCATGCGCTGGTACAGTTCGTGTTCGACAACCCGGCGCTTGCTCTCGCTACAGTCCTGGATCAGTTGTTGCGCCCAGGCTGGGTAACTCGAGGCTTCCATAAGCGGGCCGGTTCGGTTGAATGTGTCGATCACTGTAGGGCTCCTTTTTAAGTGTGATTGTACAGACCAGCAAATGTTTCAGCGGAATGTGCCGGGCGCCTTGAATAACAATGGCTGCGGCCGCGCGGGTCGGCACTGCAGGCTATCGAAGGTAAACAATTGCGGGCGTTCAATCAGGTAGCCCTGAGCGTAATCCACACCAATCTCCAGTAACGCCTGTTCGATTTGGGGTGTCTCTACAAACTCGGCAATTGTGCGCTTACCCATGACATGGCCGATATGGTTGATCACTTCAACCATGGCACGGTTAATCGGGTCGTCCAGCATATCCTTTACGAAACTTCCATCGATCTTCAGGAAGTCTACAGGTAAATGTTTCAGATAAGCGAATGAGGACATTCCGGCGCAAAAGTCGTCGAGGGAGAAGTGGCAACCTAAGGCTTTGAGTTCATTAATAAAGCGAATTGCACTGCCCAAATTGGCGATAGCACTTGTCTCGGTTATTTCAAAACAAATCATTTCCGGTGGAATACTGTAAGTGTTGAATTTCTCACGTAAAAAGCCGAGAAAATCATCATCGCCAATGGTGATGCCTGACAGATTGATCGCACACATCGCCATGGGCCGGCCCGGGCGCTCATGCAGGCAGCGGGCGATAATCTTGAACACGTTTTCCACCACCCAGCGATCCAGAGACGTCATCAGCCCATAACGCTCGGCCGCCGGAATAAAACTGTCCGGCAGAATGATGCGGCCGGTTTCATCGTGCAGGCGCAACAGGATTTCAATGTGGCCACTGCCACCCTCCGTTTGCCCCAGCGGCGAAATTTCCTGGGCGTACAGGCAAAAACGGTCTTCTTCCAGTGCCATGTGCAAACGCTGTACCCAGGCCATTTCACCAAAGCGCATGGACAGCTCGGAATCGTCGGCATGGTAGACCTGCACGCGGTTGCGGCCTTTTTCCTTGGCCATGTAGCAAGCCATGTCGGCCGTGCGCAGCGAGGTTTCCAGGGTGGTCGGCGTGCTGGTGATATGCACCAGGCCGATGCTCACGGTGGTCATGAACGGCCGGCCCTTCCAAACGAAATGCAGGCTTTGCACCGTATGGCGCAGGCTTTCGGCGATCTTTTCCGCCACCGGCACCGGGCAGTTCTCCAGCAGGATGCCGAACTCGTCGCCGCCCAGCCGTGCCAGGGTGTCATCTTCGCGCAGGTCCGATTGCAACAACGCGCAGATATGCCGCAGCAGTTCGTCACCTGCCGCGTGCCCGCAGGTGTCATTGACCAGCTTGAACTGATCCAGGTCGAGGAACATCAGCGCATGCCGGGCATTGGGCTGGCGCCCCGCCTGCTGCAACACCTGCTCCAGGCGGTGCTCGAATTCGCGCCGATTGGCCAGACCGGTCAAGGCATCGTGAGTCGCCTGCCAGGACAGGTTGGCGATGTATTGACGCTCCTGAGTCATGTCATGCAGCACCAGCACCGCGCCACTGATCTTGCCTGCGCTGCGGATCGGCGCCCCCACCAGCGTCACCGAAACAGTGCTGCCGTCCAGGCGCTGGATCAGCGTTGAATGGTCACTGCCGCCACTGAGCTGACCTTTGATGATGTGTTCGATCAGGGTGAAGCCATCGGACTCGGCATCTTCATCCAGCAACTTGAACAGCGCCGCCAGCGGCAAACCCTGGGCCTGGGCCGAGGTCCAGTGGGTCAGCGCTTCGGCAGCCGGGTTCAGGTAAGTGATCGCGCCGTCGACATCAGTGGTGATGACGCCGTCACCGATTGACTCCAGGGTGATCTGCGCGCGCTCCCTCTCGAGTTGCAGCGCATCGGCAAACGCGTGGCGCTGGGTCAGCAGTTTGTGCGTGCGCAGCAGCGCCAGTGCGATCAAAACCAGGGCGGTGGCCAGGTTGGTGATCACCAGCAGCCGCAGAATCATCCGCGACCCCTCGCCCAAGGCATCGCTGAAGGCCATGGCTGCCGGCGTCACGCCATCGTTGATCGCAAAAATATGCGCCTTCCAGCGCCGCACATCCCGCTCGCTGACCTGGCCGCTGTTGATCGCGCCGTGCATCGAGCGGGCCAGGTCATCCAGTTGCACCAGGTAGCCGTCGCCCACCGTCCACAGCTCGATGGCTTTTTCCAGGTAGCTGAAATGGCGAAAGTTGAGGTACAGCCAGATCAGGCTGGACACATCGTCCGGGTGATTCCCCCCCTTGAGGATGCCCTGGCGCGCGGCCTCGGTGTCCGGCACGGGCTGGTCGAGCGCGATGCGCAGTTCATGCCCGCCCTGGGGCACGGCGATGGCTTGCTGGTACTTGAGATAGGTGGCCGCGTCGCGGTTATCGGCGTAAAGCGTGAGGTAATAGATGGCGTCCTTCTGGCCCTTGGACCACAAGCTTTCACCCGCTACATAGCCACGCACCGCCGACAGCACGTACAGACTGAGACAGCCCAACAGTGCCTGAAACAGTACGACGGCAATGAAGGGCCAGACGATGCCCAGCAGCCGTGGCGTTCCTAGAGTCCGCTTTTGCTTCATGAAGTCCCTTGCACATGCACAGCTGGGTAAGCGCACGAAAATCTGCTTCCGATAGCTCAGCCTAGGCCAAATCAACGCACTTGTTGCAGGTGCCCGTAAAGTTTGGCGTAAAGCCCGCCATCGGCGATCAACTGCTGGTGGTCGCCATCTTCGGCAATGTGACCGCCATCGAAGACCAAAACTCGATCGGCCTGCTTCACCGCCGACAGACGGTGGGCGATGATCAGTGTAGTACGGCCGCTGAGAAACCGCGCCAATGCCTGATGCAGGTTGTACTCGGTGGCCGCATCCAGCGCCGAGGTGGCCTCGTCGAGTATCACCACCTTGGGTTCGGCCAGCACCATGCGCGCAATCGCCAGCCGCTGGCGCTGCCCGCCGGAAAAGCGCACACCGGAGCGCCCGACCACACTGTCCAGGCCCTGAGGCAGGGCCTTGACGGTCACATCCAGTTGAGCGATTTCCAGGGCCTGCCAGCAGGCCTCATCGCTGCGTTCACGGCCCATGGTCAGGTTGGCGCGCACCGTGTCGTTGAACAGCGCCGGATGCTGCAGCACCACCGCCACGTTTTCGCGGATGGTCTCAAGGCCGATGGCCTGCTGGGTTGCACCGCCGAACCGGATGCTGCCGGCTTGCGCCGTGTACAACCCGAGCAGCAGTTGCACCAGGGTACTTTTGCCGCCGCCGCTGGCCCCCACAATCGCGACCTTCTCACCAGGCGCGATGGTCAGGTTCAACTGGTTCAGCACCCGCTCTTCGCCATAGCCGAAATCCAGGCCGCGCACGTCGATACCGACGGTCTCGCGCCCGCTGAACGGGTCTTCGCCACCGGCATACTGCGGCTCGTCGGCACGCGCCAGCAGCTCGTTGATCCGTGTCAGCGCACCGCCCGCCGCATAGTAGGCGTATTGCAGGTTCAGCAACTGTTCCACCGGGCCGATCATGAACCACAGGTAGCTGAACACGGCGAGCATCTGGCCGATGGACAGATCGGAAAACAGCACCGTGAGCATCGCCGCCGCGCGGAAAATGTCGATACCGAACTGGAACAACAGGCCACTGGCGCGGCTGGAGGCATCGGTTTTCCATTGCGAGTGGATGGCGTAGTCACGCACTTCCCGGGCACGCTCGCCCAGGCGTCCGAGAAAGAAGCCCTGGCGATTGCCGGCGCGCACTTCCTGGATGGCGTCCAGGGTTTCGGTGAGCGCCTGGGTGAAGCGCGAGGTGCTGTCGTTTTCCAGCTTCTTGAGGTGCTTGACGCGCTTGCCCAACTGCACCGTGAAGTAGATCACCAGCGGGTTGAACAGCAGAATCAACAGCGCCAGCTGCCAATGCATCCACACCAGAATCGCCGAGGTGCCCACCAGCGTCAGCATCGCCACCAGAAAGCGGCTGAGGGTTTCGCCGACGAATTTGTCCAGCGTATCCAGGTCGGTGACCAGGTGCGTGGTCACGGTGCCGCTGCCCAGGCTTTCGTATTCGCCGAGGGAGATGCGCTTGAGCCGTTCGATCAGGCGCACGCGGATGCGGTACACGATGTCCTTGGCCAACCGCGCAAACAGGCGCGCCTGCACCACGTTGAACACCAGCGCGCCACAGCGCAGGGTCAGGGTGACCAGCAGCATCAGGCCGATATAGCCAGCGGCTTTTTGCCAACCCAGGGGCAGCGCGTGGTTCATCACCTTGAGCGCGGCATCGCCGCTGCCCAGCAGCACTTCGTCGACCAGCAGCGGCAGCAGCAGGGGAATCGGCACGCTGCACAGGGTCGCCAGCACGGCCACGCCATTGGCAATCCACAGGGATTTTTTGTGACGCAAGGCCAGGCGGCGAATTTCCGCCCAGGTCAGGCGGTCGATGCGGGCGGGCAGCTCAGGCACTGGCCGCTCGCTCAAGCCATCGGCTCAACAACGGCGAAAGCTCGGACAATGGCTGGTAGCCGTTGGTCAGCAAGGCCAGTTGGCCATCGCGCTCGGCCAGCAGCGTCGGGAAACCGGCGATGCCCAGGTCCTGCACCCAGCTGAAATCCGCCGCCGTCGCCGCATGCTGCTCGGCACGGTCGAAGGCACCGGCAAATTCGATGCGCGGGATGCCCGCCTGTTCGGCCAATTCAACCAGTACGCTGGCCAGGGTCACATCGCGGCCCTCGACATAAAACGCGCGCTGGATCAGCCCCAGCAGGATCCACGCGCAATCCGGCGCCAGGCTGCGCGCGGTGACGATGGCGCGGCAGGCAGGTTCGGTGTCGTAGACAAAGCCGTCGGGCAAGGCCCCTTCGCGCTTGAACGGCTGGCCGGTGGCGTCGGTGACAGCCTGCCAGTGTTCAAGGATGTAGCGTCGGGTGGTCGGCTCCAGCGCCGCGCCGCTGCCGGTACGCAGGCCGCCCACCACCAGGTGCACGTCCACGCCGGCCGCCTGGGCCTGCTCAACCAGTGCCTGCGCCACCGGGGCAAAGCCCCAGCACCAGGAACACATCGGGTCCATCACATAGAGCAGGCGCGCGGACATGGGTCAGGCCTCGGAAGGGGTTTGCTTGTAGTTGAAGCCAATTGGGTGCGGCAGATTGCGGGCCTTGGCCAGCTCGATCTGCTTCTGCCGGTCGATGGCGCTGCGACGGGTTTTCTCCGGCAGCTTATCCCAGCAATGCGGGCAACTGATGCCGGCCACATAGTGCTCGGACGCACGGTCCTCGACGCTGACCGGTGTGCGGCAGGCGTGACACTGATCGTAGTCGCCCTCGCTGAGGTCATGGCGCACGGTCACCCGGTTGTCGAACACAAAGCAGTCGCCTTGCCATTTGGTTTCTGCCTGCGGCACTTCCTCGAGGTACTTGAGGATGCCGCCCTTGAGGTGATAGACCTCATCGAAGCCCTCGCTGAGCATGAAGCTGGAGGCCTTCTCGCAGCGAATGCCGCCGGTGCAGAACATGGCGACCTTCTTGTGTACGGCCGGGTCGAAGTGGGCCTTGATGTAGTCGGGAAACTCGCGAAAGCTGGTGGTCTTCGGGTCGATCGCGCCTTCGAAGGTGCCGATGGACACTTCGTAGTCGTTGCGGGTGTCGATCAACAGCACCTCGGGGTCGCTGATCAGCGCATTCCAGTCCTGCGGTTCAACGTAGGTGCCGACCTTTTTGTTCGGGTCGACGCCTTCGACGCCCAGGGTCACGATCTCTTTCTTGAGCTTGACCTTGGTGCGGTAGAACGGCTGGTCGTCGCAGTAGGACTCTTTGTGGTCAATGTCGACCATGCGCGGGTCTTTCTTCAACCAGGCCATCAGGCCGTCAATGCCTTCGCGGCTGCCGGACACGGTGCCGTTGATGCCTTCTTCGGCAATCAGCAGGGTGCCCTTGATGCCGTTGTCGACCATTGCCTGCAGCAGTGGCTCGCGCAGGGCGACGTAATCTTCGAGGGTGACGAACTTGTACAGTGCCGCCACGACGATGGGGTGGGTCATGGGTGTTCTCTCCAGGTGGCTACCCTCGTAAGGGGTGAACCGGATAACGGCAGTTGCGAGTTTTTAGCCGCAAGCTGCAAGTAAAAGCAAAAAAAACGCGCCGACTGGGCGGCGCGTTGGGGATTGTAGCAAGAAGGCAGCTGCGAGGGCTCTAATCTTGTCGCTGGCAGCTGACACTTGTGGCTGCCTCAATGCCCTCCGGCGCAGGTCGGCGAGGCCGGGGCTGCGTCGATTTTCGCCCATTCATCAGGCGTGTAGGTATGCAGCGCCAACGCATGAAACTCGCTCATCAGGTCACCCAGGGTGGCGTAGACCGTCTGGTGGCGCTTGACGCGGTTGAGCCCCTCGAACTGCTGGCTGACCAGCACGGCCTTGAAGTGGGTCTGCAACCCACGGCTGTGCATGTGGCTTTCATCCAGCACGCTCAGGTGTTGCGGGCTCAGGGCGGCGAGCGCGGTTTCGATACGCTGTTGCATGGTCATTCCTGCTTACTTCTTCTTGGCCGGTGCGGCGGCTTTTGGCGTCAGCTCGTTGGTCATGTCTTCCAACAGCTTGTTCACTACCGGCACGGCGCTTTCCAGTTTGGCCTGGGTCATCTGAGCCGATTGCTGGGTCAGTTGCGGCATTTTTTCCAGGACCTTCTTGCCCAGCGGCGACTGGTAGAACGCAACCAGGTCCTTGAGCTCGGACTCGCTGAAATTGGTGGTGTAGAGCTTGACCATGTCCGGTTTCAGCTTCGGCCAGCCGATGGCCTGATCGAGCGCGGCGTTGGCCTTGGCCTGGTAGCTGTCCAGTACGGACTGCTTGGCGGCAGGCGCCTTGGTCTGTTCGAAACGCTGGGCGAACATTTGTTGCACTTGCATGTACACCGGGGTTCCCAGCTTGTCGGCATGGGCCAGGGTAAGAAAGGCTTCGGCACTGGCGTTGTGGCTGGCGGTATCGGCAAAAACCTGGCCGCTGGCGCAAACCAGAGCAACCGCGGTACAGATGGCACGAAGACGAGTCATCGAGTTTCCTTTTCTACAGGCGAGGTAAGACCCCAAGGGCGACCATTCTGCGCCTAAAAAACCTCGCGGCTCAACCCCAGGCCTTGTCGGACAAGGATCAGCGCCGCTTTAATCCGATGAAAAGTCTTTTATGGAACCCCCCTGCCCCATCACGGCCTAAACTGCGCTGACTGACTTCAAGGAGAGTGCCCGATGAGCCGTATCGAAACCGACAGCCTGGGAGACGTTCACGTCCCGGATGACGCTTACTGGGGCGCCCAGACCCAACGTTCGCTGGTGAATTTTGCCATTGGCGAGCAACGCATGCCGCTGGCAGTGCTGCACGCCCTGGCCCTGATCAAGAAAGCCGCCGCGCGCGTCAACGACCGCAACGGCGACCTGCCCGCCGACATCGCCCGCCTGATCGAACAGGCCGCCGACGAAGTGCTCGCCGGTACTCATGACGACCAGTTCCCGCTGGTGGTATGGCAGACCGGCAGTGGCACCCAGAGCAACATGAACGCCAACGAAGTGATCGCCGGACGCGCCAACGAACTGGCGGGCAACAACCGCGGCGGCAAGAGCCCGGTGCATCCCAACGACCATGTGAACCGCTCACAAAGCTCCAACGACTGCTTCCCCACCGCCATGAGCATCGCCACCGTAAAAGCGGTGCACGAACAATTGCTGCCGGCGATCACCGTATTGTCCGGCGGCCTGGCGGAGCTGGCGGCGCGGCACATGAAGCTGGTCAAGACCGGCCGCACCCACATGATGGACGCCACGCCGATCACCTTCGGCCAGGAACTCTCGGCCTTCATCGCCCAGCTCGACTATGCCGAACGCGCCATCCGCAGCGCCCTGCCCGCCGTGTGCGAGCTGGCCCAGGGCGGCACTGCCGTCGGCACCGGGCTCAACTCGCCCCACGGTTTTGGCGAAGCGATCGCCGCCGAGCTGGCTGCCCTTTCCGGCTTGCCGTTCGTGACCGCGCCGAACAAATTCGCAGCCCTCTCCGGCCACGAACCGCTGGTGACCCTGCACGGCGCGCTGAAAACCCTGGCTGTGGCCCTGATGAAGATCGCCAACGACCTGCGCCTGCTCGGCTCCGGCCCCCGCGCCGGCCTGGCCGAAGTCAAACTGCCGGCCAACGAACCCGGCAGCTCGATCATGCCCGGCAAGGTCAACCCCACCCAATGCGAAGCCCTGTCGATGCTGGCCTGCCAGGTGCTGGGCAACGACGTCACCATCGGCATCGCCGCCAGCCAGGGCCACCTGCAGCTCAACGTGTACAAGCCGGTGATCATCCACAACCTGCTCGAATCCATCCGCCTGCTGGCCGACGGCTGCAACAACTTCCAGGAACACTGCATCGCAGGTCTTGAACCGGACGCCGAACAAATGGCCGAACACCTGGAACGCGGCCTGATGCTCGTCACCGCGTTGAACCCACACATCGGCTACGACAAGTCCGCACAGATCGCCAAAAAAGCCTATGCCGAAGGCCTGACCCTACGCCAGGCCGCACTGGACCTGGGCTACCTCACCGACGAAGAATTCGACAAATGGGTACGCCCTGAAAACATGCTGGAAGCCGGCCATTAAAAAGCCTTTGATCCGCTCTTGATCTTGATCTTGATCTGCTTTTGATCTTGACCTTGATCTCAGGCGCCCCGTCAACCACGCTGGCCGAACGCAGGCTTGAATCCGTGGGTAACCCGGCAGGACGCCGGGTTAGCCGCACTGGGCCAGGGATGGCCCATTGCGGCGGCCCACGGATTCAAGCCTGCGTGCGGGCACACCGAGCCTGAGCGAGGTGCCGAGTGGTGGGGCAAAGCGTTTTTGGTTACTTTTTGCGCTCTTCAAAAAGTGACCCGCCGTAAGGGCGGAACCAATAGCCGCCATCACCACAGCAAAGGATATGTACACAATAAAGCCGCCATCGGGAGCAAGCCCCCTCCCACAGTTGAAACGCTGTACGCCCTTAGGAAGCCAGTCTTAACCGACGAGCCCTGAGCCCCGCAATCAAAGAAGGCGCCAAAGCGACCATCGCCGACCCCATCACCACCACCAACGCCCCAAAATACCCCAACGCATTAATCTCCTCAGCCTGCACAAACCCAGGCCACCACCACGCCGCCAACGCCACCGCCACAAACGTCACCAACGGCGTCAACGCCAACGTCGCACTCACCCGGGAAGCTTCCCAGTGCGCCAGCGCCTCCGCAAACGCCCCATACGCCACCAACGTGTTCATGCAGCACGCCAGCAACAACACCCCCTGCAACGGACTCAACGCCAACGCCTCCAGCGGCTGCGCCCACGGCGTCAACAACGCCGCGCAAAACAGATAAATCACCATCATCACCTGCAGCGAATTCCACACCGTCAGCAACTGCTTCTGCCCCAGCGCATAAAACACCCAGATCGTGGTCGCCAACAGCACCGTCAACACCCCGGCGGTATAAGTGCCCATGGACGTGAGCAGCTCCGCCAGGCGCTGATTGAAGAACAACCCGAAACCCACAATCAACACGACCAACCCCAAGCCTTGCCCAAGGCTGAAGCGCTCCTTGAACACAAACACACTGGCGACCATCAGAAAGATCGGCCCCATCTGCACCACCAGTTGCGCGGTGCCGGGGCTGAGCATTTTCAGGCCCACCAGGTACAGCACGTAGTTGCCCACCAGTCCGCACACCGCCATTGCTACCAACCCGCCACCTCTGGCGCCCAGCACCTTCAAGCTGGGCAAACGCCGGGTCGCCGCCAGGTAGATGAACAGGCAACCGCCGGCCACCATCAGGCGAAACCAGGTGACGGTGATCGGGTCCATCACCTGCAAGACCTGTTTGAGCTTGATCGGGAGAATGCCCCAGAGCAATGCGGTCAGCAGGGTCAGGAGAAAACCGTAGACCCAGCGACCGGAAGAGATGTGCATGAGTTGCCCCAAATGCCTGAGGTAGAAGAGCCCGCATTCTAGGGCCAAGCAAACAGATCGGGCTATGCCCTAATGCCGTTCAGGCAAGCGCAGATCCCCTGTGGCGAGCAGGCTTGTCCTGCGTTGGGCTGCGCAGCAGCCCCAAAGCCAGGCGCTGAGCCGTATCAGGTACACCGCGTTTTGCTCGATGGGGGGCGCTTCGCCCCCCAACGCGGGGCAAGCCCGCTCGCCACAATAAGCCCACACATTTTCCTTAACTGAACGGCATTAGGGCTTGCCCCAATGCCGTTCAGCTAAGCGCAGATTCCCTGTGGCGAGCAGGCTTGTCCTGCGTTG
>NZ_CAKLBR010000016.1:0-131661 GCF_920984685.1 Pseudomonas sp. Leaf59
GTGGATGAGTCGGTGCTGATCTACAACGGGGAGCGGCCGCACTTATCCCTGAAATACAAAACGCCCGATGCGGTGCATCAGGCGTTTTGAGACTGAAACAGGTGTAAACCTATTTCAGGACTAGACATCGGCAGGGCCAGAATTACTTCTTGGCGCGACCTTTGTACGAACCACCTTCACGGGTGTCGATCTCGATCAGGTCGTCGATTTCGATGAAATCGGCCACTTGCAGCTCGGTACCGTTAGCCAGTTTGGCAGGCTTCATCACCTTGCCGGAAGTGTCGCCGCGAGCGGAACCTTCGGTGTAGGCAACTTTACGCACGATGGTGGTCGGCAGCTCTACGGAAACCAGGCGCTCTTCGAAGAAGATCGCTTCGCAGACGTCTTCCATGCCTTCTTCGATGAACGGCAGAACGGCTTCGATATCTTCAGCGTTCAGCTCGTACATGGTGTAGTCGGTGGTGTCCATGAACGTGTAGGTGTCGCCGCTGATGAAGGACAGGGTCGCTTCTTTGCGGTCGAGGATCACGTCGTCCAGTTTGTCATCGGCGCTGTAGACGATCTCGGTCTTGTAGCCGGTCAGCAGGTTCTTCAGCTTGGTCTTCATGATTGCGCTGTTACGACCAGACTTGGTGAACTCAGCTTTCTGAACCAACCAAGGGTCGTTTTCGAGCTTGATGACGGTACCGGGTTTCAGCTCTTTACCAGTTTTCATTGCGTATATCCGAAATTTGGATGGGATTTACAAAAATCAAGGTGGCGTATCATATCCAACTTTCATAAAACTGTACCAGCGCCGTCGCAAGATCGGCCTGCAAGCCTTGTTCCAGACACCAGGATTCAGCGTGTCGACTGACTTCAGGCCAGTGTTCCAGCAGTTTTTTCCACGCCTGGGCCATATCGCCCCCGGCGTTCCAGACTTGCCACATCTCGATCAGCGCAGTCCTTGCGGCCGGTGACAACGCGGCGGTGTACAGCGCCAGGAAGGCATCGAGCTTGTCGAGGTGAATGTCTTCATCCTGGCGGTAGATGTGCCACAACAATGGCCGCCCGGCCCATTGGGCACGCACGAACGAGTCTTCGCCGCGCACCGCATTGAAGTCGCAGCACCACAGCAGTCGGTCGTAGTGCGCCTGGGGCACGAACGGCAGCACTTGCACGGTCAGCGCGCCGCGCTGATGCACAGCCCCCGCCGCCAGCCCCTGCACGCCGAGCCAGCGCTGCACGTCGCCGAGGATGCGCCCTTCAGGCACCAACAGATGGGTGGCACGCCCGTCCGTCGACAACACGTCGAGCCAAGCGGCCAGCCCGGCGTTTTCGTAGGCGAACAGCGAGATCAGTTGCGCATCGGTGGCGGGAAATACGCCCATATCCCGCAGGAAAGTTTCCCGTGCCACGGCATCCCGCTGAAACGCCTGACGCTGGTCCAGCAATCCAGCCTCACGCAACAGGCCCCCGGTGCCCGGACGAAAGCCCGGGAAAAAGAAATACTTCTGCACGCCCTTGAACTTCACCGATGGCAGCCGATGACACCCCACCACCCAGTCTTCGGCGCTCAGGTAATCCAGGTTCATCCACAACGGCGTGCGTGCGCAGGCAGCCATGGCTTCCATATAGTCCGGTGGCAACTGGCAGGCGAACGCGGCAATCACCACATCGGCTGCCGACGTTGCCGGCCACTCGGCCGGCCAGTGGCGCACGTCAACGCCCGCTTGCCATTGCTGACTCAACTGCACATCGATCTCGGGGCACATGCGCTCGAACGCGCGCAAGTCGTCGACCCACAGGCGCACATCACACGCGTGTTCGGCCACCAATTGCCGGGCCAGGCGCCAGGTCACGCCGATGTCGCCGTAGTTGTCGACGACACTGCAAAATATATCCCAGCGGGCTTTCATTCCGGGCTCCAACGCTCAAAGGCTCGATTGTCCGCATAAATGCCCGGATGCAGAAGGCTTGATCGCGATTATTCTGCACAGTGGCTGTGCGACAATCGCCGCTACGCCGTCAATGCCCGCCGGGAGGCCACCATGACTGATCGTCCGTTGTCGCTGCTCAAGCTCTGCATCGCCATCGCCCTGGGCATGTGGCTGGGGTTCATCGCCATTGCGCTGACCACCTGGCTGGCGTCCCGCTACCTCTTCGCGCAGAGCCTCGCGCCTGTGACCCAGGCGGTCCAACAGTTGGGCAAACCGGCGGCCGCTGCGCCGGAGCCGCCCAACCGCATGTTCGAGCAGTACCAGCAGAACCTGCAGAGAC
Source organism: Pseudomonas sp. Leaf59 (assembly GCF_920984685.1). Classification (NCBI taxonomy): domain Bacteria; kingdom Pseudomonadati; phylum Pseudomonadota; class Gammaproteobacteria; order Pseudomonadales; family Pseudomonadaceae; genus Pseudomonas; species Pseudomonas sp. Leaf59. The sequence continues at coordinate 2,260 of NZ_CAKLBR010000016.1, forward strand.
AGGAACAGCAACAGACCCTGGAGCAGGCGCGCAGCAACCCGCGCAACCTGTCCAACCCCAAATGCCAGTTCTGGCTGCAACAGGACCAGAATGCACCGACTGAAAAGACCCGCGCCAATGTGCTGCAACTCTGCGACTGATCACCATGAATAAACACGCCGTGCTCCAGCTGATTCTGGACAAGCTCGCCGTCGACCTGGACATCGCCCAGCGCGCCGCGCAGACCGCCTACGAAACCGCAACCCACGAAGAAAACATCGCCGAGAACAAGTACGACACCCTGGGCCTGGAGGCGTCCTACCTGGCGGCCGGGCAGGCCCGGCGGGTCGAGGAAATCAAACAATCGCTGGCGCTGTGCCAGAACCTGCCACTGCGAGCCTACGATGATCGACGTGGGGTGGAGGTCGGCGCGCTGCTGGGCCTGGAAGACGAGAACGGACGCCAGCAATGGCTGTTCCTCGCACCGGATGCGGCGGGCCTGAAGGTGGATGTGGTCGGGCAACCGGTGACCGTCATCACCCCGCGCTCGCCCTTGGGCAAAAGCCTGCTGGGCAAATTCGAAGGGGATGAGGTGGAGATTCTGGTGGCAGGCGCCCGGCAACACTTTACGGTTACCGAGGCCAGATAAACGCTTTAATGAACGGGCAATTCAACGCCGGCGAACAGCTCTTCCAGTTCCTGCTTGTTGTGGCACTGAATGGCCTTGGCCATGACTTCGCGGGTCAGGTGCGGCGCAAACTTCTCGATGAAGTCGCACATGAAACCGCGCAGGAAGGTGCCACGGCGGAAACCGATCTTGGTCACGCTGGACTCGAACAACTCGCTGGCATCAAGCACCACAAGGTCTTTGTCGAGCTGGGTGTCGACCGCCATTTTTGCCACGATCCCCACGCCCAGGCCAAGGCGCACGTAAGTTTTGATCACGTCGGCATCGGCGGCGGTGAAGACCACTTTCGGCGTCAGGCCGCGATGGCTGAACGCCTCGTCGAGCTTGGAGCGGCCGGTGAAGCCGAACACGTAAGTCACGATCGGGTATTCGGCCAGGGCCTCAAGGGTCAATTTCGGCAGCTTGGCCAACGGATGGCCCTGAGGCACTACCACGCAGCGGTTCCAGCGGTAGCACGGCATCATCACCAGGTCGCCGAACAGTTCCAGCGCCTCAGTGGCAATCGCGAAATCAACGGTCCCGTCCGCGGCCATCTCGGCGATCTGCATCGGCGAGCCCTGGTGCATGTGCAGCGCGACGTCCGGGTACTGCTTGATGAAGTCGCGGATCACCGGCGGCAAGGCATAGCGTGCCTGGGTATGGGTGGTGGCGATGGACAGCGTGCCCTTCTTCTCGTTGGAGAACTCCTGGGCGATCTGCTTGATGCTTTCGACTTTGCGCAGGATCTCGCCGGCAGTGGTGATAATGCGCTCACCGGCGGGAGTGACGCGGGTCAGGTGCTTGCCACTGCGTGCGAACACTTCCACGCCCAGCTCGTCTTCGAGCAGGCGGATCTGCTTGCTGATACCCGGTTGCGAGGTGTAAAGGCTTTGAGCGGTAGCGGAAACGTTGAGGTCGTGGTGCGCCACTTCCCAGATGTAGCGCAGTTGTTGGAGCTTCATATGTGTCCCTCAAAGCAGATAGACGCCACGGGTATCAGCGACGGTATATAACTATATTAAAGGTCAGACAGATAAATCTAGAACTTTTTATGTATTCCAGCGATCATATTTCTTCACTGCGTCGACGCCGCAGCGACGGCACCATGTAAACGGGAACCGTCGACAGCTGCAATACCCGCGTGGCGGTGCGACCCAAAGGCGTCGCCGCCGTCGTTGCATGGCTGTGACTGCCGAGGATAAGCAGGTCGACGGACAGTTTGCGCAACTGGTCGAGTATCACGTCGCAAGGATCGCCCTGGATCACCTTTACCGAGCGGATCACCTTCAGGTCCTGTTCCCCATCCCCCAACTCCTCGCGAAAACTGTCCTGCACGCGCTGTTCGATGGTCGCTATCACAGTGGTCAGCCCCTGGTTCTGCCATTCACTTAAAGCCTGCTCGTCAAGGTAGCTTTGCAGCACCGACTCGGCGAACAGCCCGATGGGCTCGACCACATGAATCACATACAAGTCAGCCTTGAACGTGCGCGCCAGTGCCAACGCATGTTGCATCACGTAAGGCGCATACAGGCCGAGGTCCGTGGCGTACAGCATCGAACGAATCATAGAACCCCCTGGGCTGCCAGGATGGCGAAGATTGACTCAGCTTAGCAGCGCCGCACAGAGTTCGGCCGACTCACACCTTGACCTCGTTGCTGATGCCGTGGGGCACGTGCCCGGTGGCCACCACCTCCCTGGCCTTCTCGCAATGACCGGCCTGGTCATCGAAAAACACATCGGCGGCAAACGCTTCGAGAAACGCGGCTTTTTCCAGGCCGCCGAGGAACAGCGACTCGTCCAGGCGGATGTCCCATTCACGCAGGGTGCGAATCACCCGCTCATGGGACGGCGCCGAACGCGCGGTGACCAGCGCAGTGCGGATCGGACAGGCTTCGTCAGGAAACTCGCGTTGCAATAAATTGAGTGCCGCCAGAAAGCCCTTGAACGGCCCGCCATGCAACGGCTGGCGCGCCGACTCGCGCTCATTGGCCTGGAACGCCGCCAACCCACCGCTCTGGTAAACCCGCTCGGACTCATCGGAAAACAGCACCGCGTCGCCGTCGAACGCGATGCGCAGCTCCTCGCTCATGGCCCGACGCGGGCCGCCGGACAGGATCGTCGCCGCAGCGAACCCGGCATCGAGGGCACTGCGCACATCTTCAGCATGGGTGGAAAGAAACAGATGGCAACCAAAGGCGGCCAGATAAGGATAGGGGCTACGCCCGCCTGCGAAAGCGGCGCGGGAAATATCCAGACCGTAATGCTGGATCGAGTTGAACACGCGCAGGCCGGTGTCGGCGCTGTTGCGCGACACCAGCACCACTTCAACCCGAGCCCGGCCCAAGCGGGCATTGAGGCTGAGCAACTTGTTCACCAGCGGGAAGGCATCGCCGGGTTCGAGGATTTCCTCCTCGTGCTCGATCTGGTACTTGCGGTACGGCTCGACCCCTTCGGCGAGGTAGACCTTGTGGCTCTCGCTCAGGTCGAACAGTGCCCGCGATGAAATCGCCAGCACCAGTTTGTCGCCCAATCCCTTCGCCATCTGCTCTCCCCCCCCAATCAGCGGTTATGCCGATCAATAAAACTCAAGGCCTGGTACAGCGCCTGCATGCGCGGCAGCTCGCAGCCGGCTGCCTTGGCGGCCGCCAGTGGCCGGGCGTAGATCGCCGCCAGTTCCAGCGGGCGCTTGTGCAGGTGGTCGTGATACATGCTGGGCAGGTAATCGTCCATGGTTTCGGTCATGGCGAACATCTGCCCGGCATAGCTGGCCGGGATATCGTGGCCGCAGGCATGCGCGCCCTTGATCACTTCGACCATCAGGGCCTGAATCAACTCGCGGCTGGACTCATCCGCCATCAGCGCCGTGGTCCCCGTGCCCAGCAACACCGAAAGACCATTGAACGGCACGTTCCACACCAGCTTGTGCCAACGCGCCAGGTGCACACTGGCCATGGCCTGGGACTCGATGCCTGCCTGATGGAACAGCGCCGCGCCCTCTTCCACGATCATTTGCTGAAGGGCCTCGTCGTTGGCGGCCGTACCGCTGTGATAGCCCAGATTGACCCGGCCCAATGCCTGATGCTCGATCACCCCGGGCGCGGAGCGGTACACGCCGATATAACACAGGCCGCCGAGCAGATGCAGTGAGGCCGGCAAATGTTCGCGCAGGCTGTCTTCCACATCCAGGCCGTTTTGCAGCAGCACCACCTTGGCACCCGGCGCGGCCACCTGGGCCAGCGTGGGCGCCAGTTCGACATTGCCGGTGGACTTGGTGCCCACCAGCAGCCAGTCGCACGGCGGCATGTCGGCGGCATTGGCGTAGGCCTGCACCGGATGCAGTTTCAATGCTCCATGGATGCTGCTGTTGACGTGCAGGCCACGGTCTCTGACGGCGGCGTATTCACTGCGCAACAGGAAGTGCACGTCGAATCCGGCGCGGGCCAGCATCAGGCCATAAAAACCGCCGATGGCACCGGTGCCGATAATGCCTATACGTGGCGACTGTGCTGTCATGGCAAATCCTCCGGAGTGCGACTGAGCGCTGTCGTGATGGCTTCGCTGATGTCGACGGGCGCAAGACGTGTATGAATCTGCCCAAGGAACTGACCCTCGCACACCACGAACAGCGCGGGCAAATGAAAGATCTGGTAGCGCTCGACCGCGCCGCCATTGTGCCCGGCATCGACCCAGCACAACCGCGCCACCGGCAGATTCCAGCCTGGCAACTGCTGGCGCGCCCAGCGACAACTGGAGCAGCCGTCGCCAGTGAATATCAGCAGCGATGCCCCCGGCAGCGCCAGCAATTGACGATCAATATCAAAATCGGACAGCTGCAACTCTTCCACGCGATCTCCTGTGGGGGGCCTCAAGCAGGCCATACACTAGCAGGCCGGCCCGCGCGGCGCACAATTGCCCATTGTCGCGCAGCCCGGTTACGCGCTAAGGTTCCTCCCCCCTTGCATCCAAATCATGCTGTGCTCCGCCGCACGGGGATGGCTGGCGGCCGGCACCCGTGACCCTGACGAGTAACACGATGGCTGATTTACCGATCAACGACCTGAACGTCGAATCCAACGAGACCCTGATCACGCCCGATCAGCTCAAGCGCGAAATCCCCCTGAGCGACGCTGCCCTGCAGACCGTCACCAAGGGTCGCGAAGTCATCCGTGACATTCTCGACGGCACCGACCACCGCCTCTTCGTGGTGATCGGCCCCTGCTCGATCCACGACCTCAAGGCTGCCCACGAATACGCCGAGCGTCTCAAGGTACTGGCGGCGGAAGTGTCCGACACCCTGTACCTGGTCATGCGCGTGTATTTCGAGAAGCCGCGTACCACCGTCGGCTGGAAAGGCTTGATCAACGACCCGTACCTGGACGACTCGTTCAAGATCCAGGACGGCTTGCACATCGGTCGCAAGTTGCTGCTGGACCTGGCCGAAATGGGCCTGCCGACCGCGACCGAAGCGCTGGACCCGATCTCCCCGCAGTACCTGCAGGACCTGATCAGTTGGTCGGCCATTGGCGCGCGTACCACCGAATCCCAGACCCACCGGGAAATGGCGTCCGGCCTGTCCTCGGCCGTGGGCTTCAAGAACGGCACCGACGGCGGTCTGACCGTGGCGATCAACGCGCTGCAGTCGGTGTCCAGCCCGCACCGTTTCCTGGGCATCAACCAGGAAGGTGGCGTGTCCATCGTCACCACCAAGGGCAATGCCTACGGCCATGTGGTGCTGCGCGGCGGCAACGGCAAGCCCAACTATGATTCGGTCAGCGTTGCCCTGTGCGAGCAGGCGCTGAACAAGGCCAGCATCAAGCCGAACATCATGGTCGATTGCAGCCACGCCAACTCCAACAAGGACCCGGCCCTGCAACCATTGGTGATGGAGAACGTCGCCAACCAGATCCTCGAAGGCAATCAGTCGATCATCGGCCTGATGGTCGAAAGCCATCTGAACTGGGGTTGCCAGGCGATTCCAAAAAATCTGGCCGACCTGCAATACGGCGTGTCGATCACCGACGCCTGCATCGACTGGTCTGCCACCGAGACCACTCTGCGCAGCATGCATGCCAAGCTCAAGGATGTATTGCCCAAGCGCAAACGCACCTGAAGCTGAACTGCGCACACAAAAACGCCGGGGTTTACCCGGCGTTTTTTATGGCGGCTCGCTCAGAGCTTGGCGGCATGGCGCTGGTGACGCTCCATGTAGCGCTCCACATAGGAGCAAGACGGAATTACTGTATAGCCGGACTCTTCGGCGAACTTCAACGCCTCTTCGGTCAACGCCGCGGCGATGCCACGACCGCGCAGCGCGTTGGGCACGAAGGTGCGATAGATATCCAGGGTCTGCTTCCCGAGGTCCATGTAGGTCAGGTAGGCACGATGACCGTCCACATTGGTCTCGAACTGATGACCAGCCTGGTCATGGTGGATGGACAACGCCTCGCTCATCACTACTCCTCGCGGGTCTTTGATTCTGACCCCTACCTTACCGATGTTTTTCCGGCGAAGAAACATCTACGCCACCCCGTGCCGGTTTCGACAACGAGAAAACCTCTGGCGCTCACACCCTGCACGTGGAAATAGTAGGCACCAAACCTGCCATTGCTCAAGGTGCACTCGTCATTCCCTGCCATGGGCGGATATAGACTGGGCTTCGATACCTGTGACCGAAAGCCTGAACAACGCCGGCAGTTGAACCTTAAGACGAACTGCCGCTCTTAAAGTCACCTCTAGAGGCGTGAAAGATGCCGCCGGCGGTAAAGGCACACGGCACGAAAGTACCGAGCTGGATATATAAAATTTCATCTACATACACGGTTTGAAGCATACGGGCCGGCCCTTTCAGGCTGGATCCAATGTTAGGCAGACTGTAAGGCAGCGGACGTTTGTTATACGAACCGCCATACGACCAGCCAGCACAGATTCCGCGCAAGAATTTTTTCTGCTTCTTGCGCAACGTCAGTTTACTTACTACAAGTAATGGGTAGTATGTACGCCGGCTATTAGCTCACTCTGAGACAATAGTCATTTAATAGAAAGTCCTTGAAGGGGAACACGATGAACAACGTTCTGAAATTCTCTGCTCTGGCTCTGGCCGCAGTTCTGGCTACCGGTTGCAGCAGCGTCTCCAAAGAAACCGAAGCTCGTCTGACTGCAACTGAAGACGCAGCAGCTCGCTCCCAGGCTCGTGCAGACGAAGCCTACCGTAAAGCTGATGAAGCGCTGGCTGCTGCTCAAAAAGCACAACAGACTGCTGACGAAGCTAACGAGCGCGCTCTGCGCATGCTTGAAAAAGCAAGCCGCAAGTAATAATCCTTCGGGGTTGTTATCAAGCCGATCCCTGTTTGGATCGGCTTTTTTATTGCCCGGATTTCCTGTGTAAGGTTCCGGACTTGCACCGGTCCCCTCCCACAGGTTTTTTTATTGCTGCAGATCGATCGGCGTACTCGACGCCATCGGCGCCCCACCCGGTACACCGATTTCAGTCGGCAGGCCATCCTCTGCGGCAACCACGTCACGCACCTGATCCCAGTTCACCCGCAACGTGTTGGCCAGGTCTTCGCGCTTGAGCAGGGCATTGATCACCGCCGTGTGCTTGTCGACCACCGATGGCGTGCCGTCGTCGTTCAGCGGCGTATGCGCCTCGAGATAGACCTTGCCGCCGCTGCTGCCGAACTTGTAGGCATCATTGATGATGCGCACTGAAGTGCCCACCGGCACCATGTCCGCCATTTCCAGCACATTGTTATTGAACATGCGGAAGCAACCGTGGCTGGTGCGGGTGCCGATGCCGAACTTCATGTTGGACCCGTGGATCAGGTAACCCGGTGTGCCGAGGGTGAACTTGAACGGCCCCAAAGGGTTGTCCGGCCCCGCAGGCACCACGTTGGGCAACGGATCACCGTTGGCGGCGTGCTCGGCCTTGATCGACGCGGGCGGCGTCCAGGTCGGGTTCGGCGTCTTGGCGATGATGCTGGTGTGAGCAATCGGTGAGCCCCAGCCTTCACGTCCAATCCCCAGCGGGAAGGTGTAGACCACGTTCTGGCCCTTGGGGAAATAGTAGAGACGGTACTCAGCCAGGTTGATCACAATGCCTTCGCGCGGGCCCGGCGGCAGGATGAATCGGGTCGGCAGCACGATTTCGGTGCCCGCTCCCGGCAACCACGCATCCACCCCCGGGTTGGCGGCGACCATCTCCGAGTAACCCAGGTCGTAGGTGGTGCCCAGGTCGGCGAAGGTGTCTTCATACTTGGCCTTGATCACCTGGACCTGGCCGACAATGTCTTCGCCCGGCGGCGGCAAGGGCAACTGCAACGCCGCTGCGGAACCGGCCGCGCAGAGGGCAGCAAGAGACAGGCAGCAGGTGACGACGGAGAGGCGCGACAACATCCGGAAAATCCTTCGCAGAACGACGGGGAGGTAAAGTTCGATTGTATACGTGAAGCGGGCGCCTAGCTGCAAGCCTGTGGCAGCGCCTACAACTCAAAACGCAGCTCGGGCCAGATCGGCGGCGTGCCGCGCTTCTGCGATTCGAGGATCGCCCGGCACAAGGGGCACAGGCGCTGGTCCTGGAAAACCATCCGATCCACCGCCGACCAGCGCGGCTGGGCAGGCAGCAGCGTGCCGCACAGCGTGCGATCGATCGAGCCGCCCAGTTCCAGTTGACGCGCCACCAGATGCACCCGCACTTCCTGGCAGGCGAACAGGTCCAACTGCTCGTCCGGCTCGATCAGTTGGTAATTAAACAGGGACCAGGCAGGACGCGACATCGGGGGCTCCAGATCGGGGGGGCGCCACCTTAGCCGAAAGCCTGCCGGTAGAAAAGCGTCAAAGCAGCGGTTTTAGCGTCGGCCAGACATTTTCCAGCAACTTGCCCTGGGCGCCGACCGCCGGGTGCAGTTGGTCCGCCTGCATCAGCTCGGGATGCCCGCCCACGCCTTCAAGGAAAAACGGCACCAGCGGGATGTCTTTTTCCTTGGCCAGCGTGCCATAGACTTCGGCAAACGCCGTGGTGTATCGCGGGCCGTAATTGGGCGGCAACTGCATGCCCAGCAGCAGCACTTTCGCACCGCCGGCCCTGGACTGGTCAATCATCGACGCAAGATTTTGTTTCAATTGCGCTGGCGGCTGCCCGCGCAGGCCATCGTTGCCACCAAGCTCGATCACCACCACGTCCGGCTTATGCTCTGCAAGCGCCGCCGGCAGCCGCGCCAGGCCTCCGGCACTGGTGTCGCCACTGATCGAGGCGTTGACCACTTTATCGTCGAAACCCTCCTGCTTGAGCCGCTGCTCGAGCAGGGCCACCCACCCTTTGCGGGTATCCAGCCCGAAACCGGCACTGATACTATCGCCAACGATCAGGACTGTACCCGCCGCTGCGTTCTGGGCCATGCACATCAAGGCCAGGCCAGCACTCAAAAACCACATTCGCATCGGATTCTCCATGGGCGCAAGCATTCTCACCGCGCGGAACCTCAGCAAAGTGGTTCCCAGCGCGGAAGGTGATCTGACTATCCTGCACGAACTGAGCCTGGAACTGAACAAGGGCGATAGCCTGGCTATCGTCGGCAGCTCCGGTTCCGGCAAATCCACCCTGCTCGGTCTGCTGGCCGGCCTCGACCTGCCCAGCAGTGGCGAAGTCACCCTCGCCGGGCAAGCCCTGAGCACACTCGACGAAGACCAGCGCGCGCGCATCCGCGCCGAGCACGTGGGCTTCGTATTCCAGTCATTCCAATTGCTCGACAGCCTCAATGCGCTGGAAAACGTCATGCTGCCGCTGGAGCTGGACGGCCGCAAGGACGCCCGCGAGCGCGCCAGGCATTTGCTCGAGCGGGTCGGCCTGGGCCAGCGACTGACTCACTCGCCGCGCCAGTTGTCCGGTGGCGAGCAGCAACGCGTGGCGATTGCCCGCGCATTCGCCGCCGAACCGGACGTGCTGTTTGCCGACGAGCCCACCGGCAACCTCGACAGCCACACCGGCGAGCGCATCAGCGACCTGCTGTTCGAACTCAATAAAGAGAGCGGCACGACCCTGGTGCTGGTCACCCATGACGAACGCCTGGCGCACCGTTGCCGGCGCCTGATCCGCCTTGAAGCCGGCCTGATGGTCGCGCCCCTGGAGCCTTGATGGCACGTTTGCCGCTGTTGCGTCTGTTCAGCCTTGCCATGCGTCAATTACTGCGCGATGCCCGCGCCGGTGAATTGCGCGTGTTGTTCTTCGCCCTGCTGGTGGCCGTGGCGGCGAGTACCGCCATCGGCTACTTCGGCGCACGCCTGAATGGCGCGATGCTGCTGCGTGCCACCGAGTTCCTCGGCGCCGATCTGGTGCTCGAGGGCAGCTCACCCGCCCGCGAGGAGCAAATCCGTTCCGGCACCGAGCTGGGCCTGGATCACGCGCGAATCGTGGAGTTCTCCAGCGTCATCGCCACCGACAACGGTATCCAGCTCTCCAGCATCAAGGCGGTCAACGAGCAGTACCCGTTGCGCGGCCAACTCAAAAGCGCTGCGGTGCCCTTCGGTGATGAAACCTCCGGCGGCGAACCGAAGCCTGGTGAAGCCTGGGTGGAGGCGCGGCTGCTGACCGCGCTGGACCTGAAAGTAGGCGACAGCATCGACGTGGGCATGAAAACCCTGCGCCTGAGCCGCATCCTGACCTACGAGCCGGACCGCGCCGGCAATTTCTACAGCCTCACGCCGCGAGTCATGATCAACCTGGCCGATCTGGACGCCACGGGCGTGGTGCAGCCCGGCAGCCGCGTGAGCTACCGCGAACTGTGGCGCGCACCGCAAGGCAGCACGGCGCTGCAAACCTACCGCGACCTGATCAAGCCGGGCCTTGCGGCCAACCAGCGCCTGCAGGATTCACGGGACGGTAACCAGCAGATCGGCGGCGCCCTGGGCAAGGCCGAGCGCTACCTGAACATGGCCAGCCTGGTCGCGGTACTGCTGGCAGGCGTGGCGGTGGCGCTGTCGGCCAACCGCTTTGCCAGTCGCCGTTTCGATGCCAGCGCGCTGCTGCGCTGTCTCGGGCTGTCACGTCGCGAGGCGATGTTGCTGTTCAGCCTGCAACTGAGCGTACTGGGCCTATTGGCCAGCCTGACCGGCGCCTTGCTGGGCTGGTTGGCGCAGTTTGGCCTGTTCTACTTCCTGCACGACCTGCTGCCGGCCGATGTGCCGCCCGGCGGGCTGCTGCCGGCCGTGGCCGGTATCGGCACCGGGCTGGTCGCCCTCGCCGGCTTCGCCCTGCCTCCCCTGGCGGCGCTGGGCCGCGTGCCACCGCTGCGGGTATTGCGGCGCGACCTGCTGCCGATTCCTTCCAGCACCTGGATGGTGTACGGCGCCGCCCTGTTTGCCCTTGGCCTGATCATGTGGCGCCTGAGCCTGGACCTGGTACTCACCTTCGCCCTGCTCGGCGGCGGTGTCGTCGCTGCGCTGATCCTCGGCGGTCTGCTCCTGCTGTTACTGCAAAGCCTGCGTCGCCTGCTGGCCCGCGCCTCCCTGCCCTGGCGCCTGGGCCTGGGCCAATTGTTGCGCCACCCGCTGGCGGCGGCGGGCCAGTCGCTGGCGTTCGGGTTGATCCTGCTGTCCATGGGTTTGATCGCCCTGTTGCGCGGCGAACTGCTCGACACCTGGCAAAATCAGTTGCCCAAGGACGCGCCCAATTATTTTGCGTTGAACATTCTGCCCGCCGACAAGGACGCCTTCAGCGCCCGCCTCATGGAGGTGCAGGCGCACTCGGCGCCACTGTATCCGGTGGTGCCCGGCCGCTTGATCAGCATCAATGGCGAGGCAGTGCAGGATATTGTCAGCAAGGACTCCAGTGGCGACCGCGCCGTGCAGCGTGACCTCAGCCTGACCTGGGCTGCCGACCTCCCGCCGGGCAATGCCCTGACGGCAGGCGCCTGGTGGTCGTCGCAACCCACGGATGAAGTGCCGGGGGTATCGGTGGAAGCCAAAGTCGCTGAAAGCCTGAAGCTCAAGCTCGATGACCATCTGGTGTTTACCATTGCCGGGGAAAACCGTGAAGCGCGGGTTACCAGCCTGCGCACCATCAACTGGGATAATTTCCAGCCCAACTTCTTCATGATTTTCCAGCCTGGCACGCTGAAGGACCTGCCTGCTACCTACCTGACCAGCTTCTACCTGGCGCCCGGCCACGACCAGCAGGTCGTCGACCTGTCGCGGGCCTTCCCGGCCGTCTCTATCCTGCAGGTCGAAGCCCTGCTGGAACAGCTGCGCAGCATCCTCGCCCAGGTCACCCTGGCCGTCGAATACGTATTGCTGTTTGTGTTGGCGGCGGGAATGGCCGTGCTGTTTTCCGGCTTGCAGGCCACCCTCGATGAGCGGATTCGCCAGGGGGCGTTGCTGCGTGCGCTGGGGGCGGAACGCAGGTTGCTGGTGAAGGCGCGGCGCATCGAGTTCGGTTTGCTGGGGGCGGTCAGCGGGGTGCTGGCAGCGTTGGGCACCGAACTGGTTACCTGGGCGCTGTATCGCTACGCTTTTGACCTGGCCTGGCAACCGCACCCATGGTTGTTGCTGCTGCCGGTGATTGGCGCGGTTCTGATCGGCGGCGCCGGCGTATTCGGTACCCGCCGGGCGCTGAACGCCAGCTCGTTGACGGTATTGCGCGAAGGCTGAAACTCAATGGCCCGCCGTCAGGACAGACGGCGGGCCATGCATGCCTACTTCACGTATTCAATAGCGGTAATCCACCAGCAGACTTCGCCGCCCGGGGTTTGCACTATAGCCTCGTCATCGACTTGCTTGCGCAACAATGCACGGGCCATGGGGGAGTCGATGGAGATATAGTCCATCCGCTCATAAATCTCGTCATAGCCCACGATACGAAAGCGCTTGGTCTCGCCCTGCTCGTTCTCGATATCGACCCACGCGCCGAAAAATACCCGCCCTTCCTGTTCAGGCATGTACTCGACCACGCGCATGTCTTCCAGACGTTTGCGCAAATAGCGCACGCGTCGGTCAATCTCACGCAGCAGCTTCTTGTTGTACTGGTAATCCGCGTTCTCGCTGCGATCCCCCAAGGAAGCAGCCCAGGTCACCTTGCGCGTGGTGTCCGGGCGCTTTTCCCGCCAGAGGTAATCCAGCTCTTTCTTCAGCGCTTCGTGGCCTTCTTTGGTAATCAGCTTGGTGCTCAAACCCTTGCATCCCCAGGCAATGTCCAATGGTGCCGATATGCCCCAGCTTCATGCCCTGGCATCGACCGGCAAGGGCAGATGATAAATGAACCGTGGAAAACACGTGAGGGAACATCCTGACCCCGGGCTAGCTCTCCAGTGACCGGTCCAGCTCAAGGAGCACATCCTGCAGGTGCTGTCGCATGTCCGACACCTGTGCTGTCGCCTGCGAGAGTCGTCCGGCCTTCTGGTCGACCTGCAGATTTCGCTGGTGCAATTGCGTTTCGCGCTGCTCCAGGTCAAGGCTTTTTTCATCATGGGCGGCCTGCGCCTGCTGCAATCGAGCTTCCCATTGCTCAAGCATCTGTTCTCGTTCGACAACTGCAAGCTGCTTTTGCGCCAGCTCCTGAGCGACCTTGGCCAGATTGGTCAGCGTATTGTCCACCTCAACCAGCGTGGCATGTTCCGTCTGTGCCGCAGGGTGGCGCGATGCCGACTCATCTGGCTCAAATTGAGTGACCGCTGTGGGCTCAACCCGGGTCGGAACTTTCGCCACTGCGAGTGGAGCCTGCAACGACGCGTTAACAGCCGGCTCGCTCACCTGCTCTGCTGCTTGCCTTGACGGCTTGGCGATTCTGGGAGGCGAGACCATTTGCGACGAGAAGCGAATGGACGGCACGATCAACGTAGCACTTTCGATCGCCGGCAACACGGGTGCAGAGATGCCCAAGGTAATGACCTTCATCACCAGAGCCTTCTTGATGATCATCGAGTGATGATCCTCGGGCCTGGCGGGAGGCAACTTGCAACCTTTCATATCAATGAAATGATACGGGACCGCAGCCTCGGCAGAGCCCGTCCTGCTAGAGGAAGCCGCTGCCGCCATCAGAATTTGTTTGAACGCCTGCATAGCCACTTGCAGGTCTTCACTGGACTCGACGCCACTCAGAAAGTGACGATCGGCTTTTTTACGTAAAGCTGCGATATAGACTCTGGAATTACCGGGTTCCACTTCCTCATCCAGGCTATAGACCAGAAAGTTGGATTGGATCTGCGCCACGGCAAATCCACACAGGAGCGCACCGTTGACCGGAGCTCCCTGATCGCCATGTTCAAGAACAAGCGTACGTAACAGCATCATGATAATCAGGCCTCACTGAAAAAGAGCAAACCTTATATAAATAAAACACCAGACAGACATCCGGCCATTGACAAGCCAACGTCAATTTATTGTTTCAGTTAGCCAGGCAGCCGAGCGTAGGACTTATCTTATTGATCCACCCCTACGTTCCCAAGCATCAGGTTTAAACGTACCCTTTTTCAGGCGCTGAACGATGCCTGCACGGCATTACCTACATTAGGTTCTGTAAAAATACTCGGTAAGAAAATGCTCGAGATAGACGGTATTACAAAGTACTTGGGCAAAAGAAAACTTATCCATAATCTCTCGTTTTCCGCTCAACGCCAGGAATGCATTGGCCTGTTCGGGAGCAGCGGTGCGGGAAAGACGACACTGTTGAATTTGATCGCCGGCTTATCGAATCTGTCGGGCGGACGAATCAGCGTTGCAGGTTTCAATACTCAAACCCACCCGTATCAAGCTCAGGAAGCCCTCGGCTATCAACTCCAGGGTGGCCTCAATCATCACCGTATGTCAGTCAAAAGCGTCCTCAACTTCATTGCTGCCCTTCGAGGGTTCAGCGGCTCCGAAAAGCGCGAGCGGATAAATAATACCGCCACGCGCCTGGAATTATTCCCGGTGATGGACGCTCCCCTGGCCGTGCTGTCCACGCAATGGAAGCGCAAGGTCGCAATCGCCCAGGCCATCCTGCACACACCTCGCCTTTTGCTGCTGGACGAGCCGACTGAGGGCATGTCACCAGACCAACTGCTCCCATTCAAAATGCTCATCAAATCCTTGAGCGACGAGATGACCATCATCATTGCCTCTCGCCGCTGCGACGAACTGTCCACCCTCTGCGCGCGCGCGCTGGTTATGGCAGACGGCCAACTGGTGGCTGACACGCCGCTGCCCGAGTTGCAGCGCAACTCCCGGCATCACCATGCGGTAACCCTGGCTGCGCAAGCACCGCTGGATTTACTGGCGCTCGCCGTTTTACCCGGTGTTGCGGGCATCGAAGAGGACCTCCATGCGCCCGGTACGGTGACCGTTCTCGCCCTGCCGGGGCAAACCATTTATCCCCATATCAACGCCCTCATTGTCAGCCGCGGCTGGAATATAACCTCGCTAAGCCTGGAGCAGGGTCGCCTGAATGATGTCATTCACAACCTTAGTCAGGAGGTGCGTCCTTGAAACGGCTTCCGGTTATTTTTACGCATCAGCTCACCCGGTATGCCTGCTCGCCCAGCACTTACCTGAGTGCAGCGGTTTTTTTGGTGCTGTGCGCGGGACTGGGGTTGCAGTTGGGTCAGTGGCTTGAGCGGGACAGCAGCGACTTGCAGGTTTTTTTCCAGTTTCATCCCTGGCTGTACCTGCTGCTGATTCCAGCGTTATCGATCCAGCTATGGTCGGATGAGCACGACGTGGGCTTTCGCACGCTGATAAAAACCCTGCCCATTACCCCATTCGAGTGTGTGTTCGGCAAATTCCTGGCCGCCTGGCTCGTCTGCGCGATTGTCCTGATGCTGATGCTGCCCATCGTGCTCATCGCCAATCACCTGGGCGAGGCGGACAACAGCGTTATCCGCTCACAATTTCTGTCGAGCTGGTTACTGGCCGGAAGTTATTTATCCGCAGCGTGTTTCATCTGTACGTTGATCCGCCAACAGGTCGTTATTTTCCTGTTAACCATAGGCTTACTGCTCACTGTCAGCGGACTGTATTCGGTCATTGAGGCGCTTGACCATCAAATGCCGATTTGGGTCATTGACAGTTTAATCTCCCTAGATCCGCTCTCACGCTTTGACACTATTGATAATGGGAAACTGACACTGAGTGACAGTTTATTCTTCATTAGCATGATCCTTGCCTTTCTATCGGCATCTACGGTCACGCTCAATTATAAAAGCCGTTGAGAAGCGAAATACCGTATGCGATCCGCTCTTCTTCCGGGTATGACGCTAATCGTCATATCATTGCTGTTCCTGGCATTTAACCTGGCGTGGATCAAACACATCCCCGACATCCGCTGGGACGCCTCTCAACAAAAAGTCCACACCTTATCGCTACCCGCACGGCAGTTACTCGCCACACTGGAAAGCCCGCTCGACCTGTATTATTTCAACTCAAGAAATGACCCGAGAAGAAGCCAGGTGTTGAACCGTTATGGCGAACGTGTGGAGGACCTGCTCAAGCAGTACGAAAAGGCGGCGAAAGGCATGCTCAACCTGCACATCATCGACCCGGCGCCCTATTCGGAAGACGCCTACAAAGCCGCGCTGTACGGCCTTGACGACCAACACGGTTTTCTCGGCCTCATAGGCGCCCGCGCAGGCATCGGCACTCAGCGTATCAGTGCATTCAACCCTGATCATGAAGCATTGCTTGAATATGAGATCGGCCATTTGATCCACACATTGACGCGTTCCGAGCCGCCGACCGTTGGTGTGCTGTCAGGGTTTAAACTTCAAACCGCTGCCGGACAGTTGCTGGAGCAGATGCACAAGCATTTCAAGCTGGTGGAGTTGTCGCCGACTACCGTCCAGATTCCCTCCTCCATCGAGACGATGATGGTGGTGCACCCCCGTTTGCTGCCCGAGCGCGCGCTCTACGCGATTGAACAATTTGTCCTGCGGGGCGGCAAGCTGATGATTTTTGTCGATCCGTTGAGCGAGACGACACCGAGCCCGGCACCGGCAGATTCCGCACTGGACGGAATCCTTGCGGCCTGGGGCCTCCAGATGCCGAGCGAGCAGATGCTGATCGATAACGTGTCTGCCTCGTCCACCTTGTCAGGCCCGGGAACAACCACGGTACAACAGGCCGCCCGCTTGAACGTGCTCCGCCAGGGCATGAACACCCATGACATAAGCAGCTGGAATCTCAGCTCAGTGACGGTGTCGAGCAGCGGCGCGCTGTCCCTTATCCGCAAAAGCCATACGACGTTGACACCGCTGCTGCAGAGCTCCAGGCGCTCAATAATGCTGGATACCAGGCGCTTCGCTGCAACGCTTGCGCTGGAATTACTCAATGACGCGAATGCCCCCATGCAGTCCCATGTGATCGCTGCCCGCATCGAAGGGCCCGCCTACTCGGCATTCCCCGACGGCATCAAGGGCCTGCCCGCGGGCCTGCAGGACGCGACGCGGATCCAGGTCACGGTGATCGCGGACACCGATATGCTCACAGATACCGTCGTCAGCTCAACCGGCAACAGCAACGTGCGGTTTGTCTTGAATACGCTGGACAACCTGGCTGCACCCGCTGCACTTGCGAACATTCGCCCCCGCGCAATGAAGAGCCCGACGCCACATCTGCTGGAGCAAATGCGTGAGGTCGCCGCACAAAGCTATTCCCGGAATGCCGGCGAACTCGAGCGAAGGTTTGCGCGCACGGAGCAGGCATGGCAACAGCTGAGTCCGCGCAACACGGGTGTTGTCACCCAAGCGGTGGACACCAGTGTCCAACTGCAGGCACTCAATAAAGAACGCCTGCGCCTGCCCATTGAAATGCACGCTTTGAAAGTCGAGGCCTACGCGAAGGTCCTGCGATTGAAGCGAGAGTTGGTATTGCTCATGGTCCTGGCGATACCGTTGCCGCTATGCCTGATTGCCTGGGTACTCGCGCTGCACCAGCGCCGACGCCGTTCAGCGCACGCGGCCGCCGCTTACTGATCAGTCAACGACGCGCAATCAACCCTTGCCGGGCAATACGCGTCAATTGGCGAATCACTTCAGGGGCGTCGTCGGCACTGGGTGCCTGGATAACCGCCAGGTCAAAGCTGTTGTTCGCAAAACGCGAGAGGGGATCGCCGTCTTCCACAAACTGGATAAGGAACGCCGAAGGCCGCCCCGTGCGACGCGGCCAGCCGTCCAGGTAACGAAGGAGTGTTGGCTGGTGCTTGCCGCCGAGGAGAATTTTCGGATTGCGCTGGGTCAGGTCCGCAGTGATGGGAGCCAGATGTATCAGGGGGCGTAGTGCATTCATCGTGTCGTGTCTCTGCCTCAAAAGTCTGCGGGCAGGTGAGAGGCAACACCGAACCAGCGCTTTAGCGGTATTTCGAACCCTGCCTGCTGACGAGCGCAAAGTTCTGTCGGACTGCATTCAGTCCCGTGGCGCCCCGCAATTAGCTGTTTAAATCGGCGCATGAGCAGCATCCTAGAGAAGCCGGTGGGGCAGTGTCAAGAATCCCGAGCAACGAAAAAGCCCGCACGTGGCGGGCCTTTTGAAAGGGCTAAAGCAAGCCTCAGCGGATGATGGCGCGGTCAGCGGACAGCCTGCCCGCTCCTTCCAGCAACACCGCCAACGCGCCGCCAAGCAAGGCCAGGGCAAACTCATAACCGTTGTTGGCCATGAACAGGCCGTTATGGATGTGCACCGAGAAGATCGCCACCAGCGTCAGCACGCTCAGGCCCAAGGCTGCAGGACGTGCCAGCAGGCCGATGATCAGCGCCAGGCCGCCAAAAAACTCGGTGCCGCCCGACAGCAGGGCCATCAGCGTGCCGGGTGCCAGGCCGACGCTTTCCATGAACTGCGCGGTACCCGCCAGGCCACCGCCGCCAAACCAGCCGAAGAGTTTCTGCGAACCATGCGCCGCGAAGATGACGCCGACAAAGATGCGCAGAATCGTCAGGCCGTAGCCGGCGCGAGTGGACAGAATGCGTGTGATCAATGGGCTCATGGGTGTGAATCCTTTTGTGGGTAGAAGAGGGTTGGCCGCTATATTAATCAGATTAACCAATGATAAAAGCCGAAAAAATGCTTTACCAACATCTATAAAATCGATTATTTCCGCGAGGCGACTTTCGGCGTCCGCGGCTCCAGCGACGCTCTCTCCCGATCGAACGCCAGGTAATACTTGTTGACGCTATTCACATAGCTCACGCCGCCCATCCCCACTTGCTCCATGGCAATGCGTTCAACCTGAAAAAACCACTGGTTGGGGTTTAGTCCACGGCGTTTCGCCTCGGTGCGCATGCCCTGCACCCGCTCCGGGCCCATGTTGTAGGCCGCCAGCACAAAGGCCATGCGCTCACGCTCGTTGAGCTTGGGGCTGGAGAAAAACTTGCGGCGGATCATCGCCAGGTAACGCGCGCCCGCCTGCACATTGCTATCCAGGCTCTCGATATTATTCACGCCCACCCGCTGCGCAGCCGACGGTGTGATCTGCATCAGGCCGGTAGGGCCACCGCTGTTGCGCGCGCCCGGATCCAGCGCCGACTCCTTGAACGCCAGCGCGGCAAGGTTCAACCAGTCCATGCCTTGCTCGCGCGCATGCTTTTGCAGGACCGGACGCAGTTTCTCCAGCCGTTGGCGGTCGGCACGCGCCAGTGGATTACGCACCTGGTAGAGCCGACGATAGATGCGCTGGAACGCCACGTCCTGGTCGGCCGGGGTTCGGTAGGTCTTGAGAAAGCGGTCAATGCTGGCGCGCAGCATGGATGCATCCTGACGGACGAACCAGTACTCGTCACCGGGCTCACTGATCACCACCTGCCTGTCGAAACGCAACCGAGGCAGGATCTTCGACCAGCGTTCGGCAATCGGTTTTTCCACGATGGTCAGGTGGAAGATCCCGGCCTGAACCATCTCCAGTACATCCTCCACGGCCAGGCTCGGATCGACCCATTCCACCTTGATCGGCGCCTGCTTGTGCAGGGCCAGCTTCTGGTTGACCTGGCTGATCGCGTCCGCCGCAGCGCTGCCGGTGGTGAGCGTCAAGGTGCGGCCGGACAACTGCTCAAGCCGGGTAAAGCGTCGTTCGCCCTTGACCCCGACCAGCCACAACGGCACATCACTGGCAATCGGGTCGCTGGTACTGATCTTGTGTGCGGCCTTCATGTCCAGCAGCTCGCCGGGCGCCACCAGATCGCCTTCGCCACGGGCCAGCGCGCCGAGCAGTTGGTCCTTGGCCTTGGGAATGATCTTGAGGTTGATTTCCTGGCCATCACGGGCGTGGCCATTGAGGTATTGCTCGAAGGCACGCAGGCGATGATATTCGACGCCAATGGCCTGCCCCTGTACCTCGCCGGAGCTGTTACGACTCTGATTGACCAGCACGCGCAGGGTGCGACTGGAACGAATTTGCGCGAGGTCTCGCACCTTGCCGGGCTTGACCACTTCCACCGGCCCGTCCAGACGCGCCACCGCCGCCAGGGGCAGCAGCAGCGTCAGGCACATCACAAGCATTGCCGAGGGTCGGATCATCCGCTCTCCGGAAAGAATACTGGCCAGCGGCCGTGCGAAAAACGCGGTGCTGGAGGTCAGAAACAGAGCGCTTTATGCGCAGGCTTTGCACGCAATGGCGGCAGCATGAAAGGCGCCCGGCCTATCACAATGTCGCGAGTGACGTTCAAAGACAGCTATAACCTTTTGTAGTTCTTAGATTTTCTTATAAATCTACAGCTCTGATATGCTTTCCGGCCGAAGGCGGAGATAGCACCATG
Source organism: Pseudomonas sp. Leaf59 (assembly GCF_920984685.1). NCBI lineage: Bacteria > Pseudomonadati > Pseudomonadota > Gammaproteobacteria > Pseudomonadales > Pseudomonadaceae > Pseudomonas > Pseudomonas sp. Leaf59. Next base: position 22,609 of record NZ_CAKLBR010000016.1, read on the forward strand.
CAACTCATTGATATCGGCGTCAACCTGACCAACCCCAGTTTCGACGGGAAGCATCAGGCCGTTCTCGAGCGTGCCTACGCCGCAGGCGTGCAGCAACTGGTGCTGACGGGCACCAGCGTCGACGGCAGCGAACAGGCGCTGGACCTGTGCGAGAAACTCGACGAAAGCGGACAATGCCTGTTCAGCACTGCTGGCCTGCACCCTCACTCTGCCAACGACTGGAACGGCGACAGCGCCCAGCGTTTGCGCGGGTTGCTCGGCCAACCACGCGTGCGCGCCGTGGGAGAATGCGGGCTCGACTTCAACCGGGACTTCTCCCCTCGCCCACAGCAGGAAAAAGTTCTCGAGGAACACCTGGCCCTGGCCATAGAGCTGAAACTGCCAGTGTTCCTGCACGAGCGCGACGCCAACGTACGCCTGCTGGAGATCCTCAAGGATTACCGTGATCACCTGACTGCTGCCGTGGTGCATTGTTTCACCGGCGAACAGGCAGCGCTGTTCAGCTACCTGGACCTCGACTTGCACATTGGCATCACCGGCTGGATCTGCGACGAACGCCGTGGGACGCACCTGCATCCGCTGGTCAGGGAAATTCCCCGTGGACGTCTGATGCTGGAAAGCGACGCGCCCTACCTGCTGCCGCGCAGCCTGCGCCCCAAGCCAAAAAACGGGCGCAATGAACCGGCCTATCTGCCAGAGGTGCTGCGCGAAGTCGCCCTGCACCGCAACGAAAGCGCCGAAGACCTGGCCCGACACAGCACCGCCTGCGCCCGCGCCTTTTTCGGATTACCTGTCGTGGCGTGATACGGCGCATTGACCCATATCAACAAAGACGTTCCTGAGTAGCGGCACAATAATGGCACCTTGCCAATGCTGTTTCCGCTATCAGAGAAAACCTTCCATGGGTGCCTGGCTTAGCAATATCTCGCTGAAATACAAATTCTGGGCGGTCAACGCGGTCGCCTTCATCACCACCCTGCTGCTGGTGCTGTATGCCGTGCAGGTGGAGCAACAGGCGCGCACCCAAGCGTCCCAGGCTTCGGCGCAGGCGCAAGGACGCCTGCTCAGCGCCTGGCCTGCCGATAAGCCGCTGCCTTCCGGCGAGTCATGGCTGACGTTTACCGACGATCAAATCCCACAGGATCTGTCAGCCTTGAAAGGCGCCAGCGGCTGGGTCGAACTGAAACACGAACCGTTGTTCGGCGAAAATCCGCTGACAGGCGCTGAAGTGATCAACCGCGCCAATGGCCAACACATAGCCATTTTGGCGTATGCACCCAGCCTGAGTCAGGTGCTGGGCGAACGCTTCACCCGCTACGCGGCGGCCGTGGCGATTCTGATGCTGGCCATGCTCGGCGCCTCGCAACTGTTGATCCGCTTCCTGCTCAGCCAGCTCAACACCCTCAAGGACATCATGTTGCACGTGGAGAAAACCGGCGACCTGTCGGCCCGTGTGCCGCTGGCGTGCAAGGACGAAGTCGGGCAGATGGCCAGTGCCTTTAACGCCATGCAGGCGGGCTATCAACGGGTGGTGAACACCGTCGCGCAGACTGCTCGGCAACTGGACGAAGGCGCCGCGCAACTGGCCAGCAGCATGAATGAAGTGCAGCAAGGCATGCTCGGTCAGCAAAGCGAAACCGACCAGGCCGCCACCGCGATCAATGAAATGACGGCCACCGTTCACCATATCGCCCAGCACGCCGGCGCCACCCGCGACCTCTCGCAGACTGCCGACACCCTGGCCGGCAGCGGCCAGGCCGTGGTCACCCGCGTGCAGCATTCGATTGCAGGGCTGTCCACCGGCGTACAACAGACCGCCGAAATGATCCAGAAACTTGCCGAAGACAGTCACAAGATCAACAGCGTGGTCGGCGTCATTCACAGCATCGCCGAACAAACCAACCTGCTGGCGCTGAATGCCGCCATCGAAGCCGCCCGCGCCGGAGAAATGGGCCGTGGCTTTGCCGTGGTCGCCGACGAAGTGCGCCACCTGGCCAAACGCGTGCAAAGCTCCACAGACGAAATCACCCGCATGGTATCAGCCCTGCAAGCCGGCACCCGCGACGCGGTGGACTTCATGCAGGAAAGCTCGTTCAAGGCCGACGACTGCGTACAGCAAGCCCAGGAAGCCGGTGCCGCACTGGCCGACATCACCCGCGCCGTGGCGCAGATGCGCGAGAGCAACACCCAGATCGCCGTCGCCGCCGAGCAGCAAAGCCACGTCGCCGAAGAAATGAACCGTGCAGTGGTGAGCATTCGCGATGTGACCGAAAACACCGTACGGCAGACGGTGGGTTCGGCCACGACCAGCAGTGAGCTGGCGACGCTGGCGGGAGAGCTGAGCATGGCGATTGGGCAACTGAAGCTGTAGGGCTGTTCACCCCGTAATCCGGTTCCTACAACCGGGCCCATTAATTGAATTTAGAACTAAATATCCTTCTCTTAGTGGGCCATCCGTATACCTGAATGATCCAGACTCAGCTTGCTATTGAACAAGGTTATCCATTCTGAGTGACCGATGGCAACCTCACGTTCCTGGTACACATGAACGACCATGACTGCGTCATTTGGGCCTGAAGACAGCTTACTCATGTCGTCTATGACCCCCATAGCCAACCCCAATTCGCCGCGCCCGCCCTGCCCCACCTAAACTCTGCCCATGTTGTTTAAACGGACAGAGGATTTACCATCATGGGCAAACGTCATCCTGATTTCCCCGCCTGGCAATGGCGCAACGACCCGCAAAACCAGCAACATGCCACTCACCAGGCGCTGCAGTTGATCGCTGTGCCGCTGTTTATCACCGGCTTTCTACTGATCGCTTCGGGTGTGTTCAGCACCAGCCTGGCCAGTGTTGCCGTGGGTGTGGTCGGGATTCTGGCAGGTATGGGGTTGCAGCGTCGCTGAGGGTCAGGCGAACACGGTCACTGTCTGGCGGCTGATGGCGATCAGTGCGCCGTTCGGACTCCAAAAGGCGGCGGCGGTGTGGCCGTAGCCGTCGCGGGCATGTTCGATGGTGACGTGGTACTGGCACCAATCGAGGGTGGTGAGGTCCTGCAGGGGTTGAATGAACTCGATGGTCCAGGTGAGTGAACTGCCCGGTGCCGGTTGGCTCAGGTGCGGGAGCAAGGCCGGCGGCCAGGCGTCGACCAGTGCGAGGATATGCGCTTCGGTCAGGGGCTCCTCTTTCACGTCGCCACGCAAACGAATCCAGCCGCCCATGGTGCGGGATTTCTGACCGCTGAACGGCAGGCCGCCCACGGTCCAGCGCATCGACATGTGCCGCATGAACTCGGGGGTGACGCCCTTGATGTAGGGTAAATCCTCGCCTTCATCCCAATGTTTGAACACCGGTGCCGGTTCGCTGGCCACGTCAATTTCCGATACGCGGGAAGCGCCGAAACTGGCCTGCACCAAGGTCGCGACGTCGCCGTTCTGCACCACGCGACCGAGCAATTGGCTGACGGCCTTGCCTTCACGCAACACTTCGACTTGATAGCTGGCCGACACATCCGGCGCCACTGGCCCCACAAAGGTGATGGCCAGGGAGCGCAACGGCCGTCCGGCCGGCACCTGGGCAATCATCGCTTCGTATAGCAGCGCGGCAACCAGGCCACCGAAGCTGGCGCGGCCCTGGCCCCACTCGGCGGGGATGGTGACATCCAGCGGGTTGCGACGAACTGCGTCGATTAAATCACTAAAGCGCATGGCAGCCTCATATCAGGAAAATCGATCGACGCATCTTAACTATCACGCCTTTAAGGTACAGCGCCTGTTACTGCCAAAAACCGGACCTGCAGACGCGGGCGAAACGCGGCTCAGAAACAATCGGCGCGCAGTTTATCCAGCACGCGATCAGCCTGCGCCTCGGCCTTTGTCATGGTGGTATGCCAGACCGGCACGCAGGGAAGCAGGTCAACCTGCTGTTCGGCCTGGGCCAGCCACTGCCAGCAATCATGCCAATCACCCAGGGCGCCCTGGGCTTTTTTCAGACGCGATAAGGCATTCGCCGGTAGCTTGTCCAACTCGGGGTAAGCCTCGGCCGCATAACGCACGCGCTTGATCAACAGCCGCAGGCGGTGGCGATCGTGGCTCGGATCGTTCAGCGCATCGCCCAGCTTGCGCCACTGCCTGACCAGGCGCTTCTCGATAAGCGAACGCAGGCCCTTGAGCAATTTCTGACGCTGGGCGGCACGAATAAACCGTGGGAATGCATCGAGAATCTGCAGCAGGTGCGCGAGCTCCTGGCTTTGCGCCACCTGACGATAGGCGTCCGGCTGCAGACGCAGCCGACGCTCTGCAGCCGCTTGATACCCTTGCTGATGCAAATACGCCGCCAGCACCTCGCGGTCGCGTAGCGGCGTGGTCAAGCGGCCCACCGTGCCGGCCGCCAGCTCAAGCTGCTCGACACCCGGCAACTCACGCAACGGGCGCAACAGACTGCGCAGGCGGCGCACGGTGGTGCGCAGGTCGTGCAGGGCTTCATCGTCGGTGACGGCGGCAAGGCGAGCCTGGCAGCTCAGCAACCCTACTTCCAGGCTTATGACCTGGGCGACTAACTGATCAACCAACGCTGGCATCCTGTCCTCCCTTTTCGATGAAAACCCTGTTTAACCGATCAACGTCCGGCGCGTGACTCACGAATATAGAACCGCGCTTTTTCGGCTTTATTGGAGCAGCCCTCGAACGCTTCGAATTGCTGCTGGGTCTTGGCGCCCGTCAACAGCGACAAAGCCTTGGAGTAACTGACAGTGCCGGCAAAACCTTCGGCCTTGGCCAGATCCAGCTCTTTCCAGGCGGCATCTAATTGCGACCCGCAGCTGTCGCGGTAAGCGGTTTTACCAGCGCAACCGGCCAGGGCCAACAGGATCACGGGCACACACATCCAGGCTTTCATCAATGACACCTCAAAATAAGAAAAACAGTCGTACGCTGTAGACGGTGCCTACGAAGAAAAGTGCCTTGTAGGACGGCCTGTAACGTGAAGCGCTGATTGCCAAAGCATACCCTAGCCCCGTCGCTATTCTGGAGAACTATTGTGAAGCAGCCGCGACGATTGAAGCGGCCCCCTCAATGGGTGCATTGTGGGCACCTGTTTTGTGTAGGACAGGGACTATGAAGAAACGTGTTGCCTTGGTGTTGGGGTCCGGCGGGGCCCGGGGTTACGCCCATATCGGTGTGATCGAGGAAATCGAACGACGCGGCTATGACATCGCCTGTATCGCCGGTTGTTCCATGGGCGCGGTAGTGGGCGGGATCTACGCCGCCGGCAAGCTGGACGACTATCGCAACTGGATCGAAAGCCTCGACTACCTCGATGTGCTGCGCCTGGTGGACGTGAGCTTTCGCCTGGGGGCGATTCGTGGCGAGAAAGTGTTCGGGCAGATTCGCAAGATCGTCGGCGAGATCAATATCGAAGACCTGCGCATCCCCTACACCGCCGTCGCCACCGACCTGACCAACCAGCAGGAAATCTGGTTCCAGGAAGGCTGCCTGCACCAGGCCATGCGCGCCTCGGCGGCAATCCCCAGCCTGTTTACCCCGGTGATGCAGGGCAACCGCATGCTGGTGGACGGCGGCCTGCTCAACCCGTTGCCGATCGTGCCGGTGGTGTCGAGCCATTGCGACCTGATCATCGCGGTCAACCTCAACGCCACCAACCAGAAGCACTACCATTTGCCGGTGATCCAGCGCCCGCCGGCGTTCAAGAGCCGCTTCAACAGCCTGGCCAAATCGCTCGGTTCGCACTTGCCGTTTCGCCGCAAGCAGGCCGAGCAGTTGATGAAACTCGAGCAGGAAGCCCTGCAGGCCCATGCGGCGGAAATCAACCCGTGGCTGGAGTCGGCCGAGCCCGAATCCCAGCAGCCCGCCGCCGCGCCGGAAAAACCCGGCGCACCGAAGTCGGCCACCGGCTCGTTCATTATCGATAACGTCGGGCCAGCGTCGCTGCTGGACTTGATCAACCAGAGTTTCGAAGTGATGCAAACATCGCTGGCGCAGTACAAGATCGCCGGGTACCCGCCCGATGTGCTGATCAACGTGCCCAAGCGGGTGTGTCGTTTTTTCGAGTTTTACAAGGCGCCGGAGTTGATCGCGCTGGGGCGGGAGATTGCCAGCGATACGTTGGATCGGTATGAGAGTGAACAGGGTTGAGAGTGGCGGCTTGCCCGCGAAGAGGCCAGCCCAGACACAACGGCACTCAGTTGCTTAGCAACCGATACCCCACCCCCGGCTCCGTCAGGATAAATCGCGGCTGGGTCGGGTCATCCGCCAGTTTCTGCCGCAGGTGCCCCACCACGATACGCAGATAGTGGCTGTCCTCGGTATGGGTCGGGCCCCAGATGTCCTTGAGCAGTTGCTGCTGGGTGATCACCCGCCCCGGATGGCGCGCCAGTTGCGCCAGCACCGCGTATTCCTTGCGGGTCAACGCCACTTCGACGCCGTCGAGCAATACCCGGCGATAGGCGAGGTCCACGGTAAGCGGGCCGAAGCGCAACGCGGCCTCCTGAGCCTCGCCCGCCGGCGCCTGACGCAACAACGCGCGGATACGGGCAAGGAATTCCTGGATGCCGAACGGTTTGGTCACATAGTCGTTGGCGCCACCGTCCAGGGCTTCGACTTTCTGCCCTTCACTGGCGCGGACCGACAGCACCAGCACCGGCACCGTGGACCATTCGCGAAACTCGCGCAGCACCTGTTGGCCGTCCATGTCCGGCAGGCCGAGGTCGAGCACCAGCAAGTCCGGCTTGTTCAGCGCCGCCTGGGCCAGGCCCTCGGTGCCGGTGCCGGCCTCAATCACTTTGTAGCCCTGGGAAGCCAGGCTGATGCGCAGAAACTTGCGAATCTGCGGCTCGTCATCAATGACCAAAATCGTCGCGGTCTGGCTCATGGTGTCCAATCATAAATCGTCGAGAACACAGGGTATCTCACGCCTCACGCTCCAGGCCAGGCTGGGCCGGCAGAGGCAGAAACAAGGTGATGCAGGTACCGCGTCCGTCGATGCCATCGGCCACGCGGATATGCCCGCCGTGCGCGCCAACCATACCCTGACAGATCGCCAGACCGAGGCCCGTGCCCTGCCCGCCCCGATCACCGCGGGCGGCGGTATAGAACATGTCGAAAATCTTCGCGCGTTCATCTTCGGGAATCCCCGGCCCCTCATCAGCCACGGCGAAAAACAGCTGATCGTCCGCGACGCCGGCGCTCAACTGCAAGCGGCCTTGAACCGGTGAAAAGCGCGCGGCGTTTTCCAGCACGTTGACCAGCGCCTGTTCGATCAGCGCCGCGTGCACATACAGCAACGGCAGCTCCGCTGGCACCTCGGTGATCACCTGCAACGGCGCCAGCACCGCGCGCAGACGGCCGAGGGCGCTGCCGGCGATATCGCCGGGCGACACCCAGTCGCGCGCCAGCTTGAGTGCGCCGTGCCCCAGTCGGGTCATGTCGAGCAGGTTCTGGATATAGCGGTCCAGGCGCTCGGCTTCATCGCGGGTGCCTTCCAGCAGTTCGCGGCGATCGTCCAGGGGAATCGCTTCGCCGAGCGCCAGCAGGCTGTCGATGCTGCCGCGCATGGAGGTCAACGGCGTGCGCAAGTCGTGGGACACCGAGGCGAGCAAGGCGCTGCGCAGTTGTTCGGTTTCGCCATGCAACCGCGCCGATTCGAGCTCCTGCGCCAACTGCGCGCGGGCCAGGGCCTGCGCCAGCGGTTGGCTCAAGGCCGTGAGCAGGCGTCGACGCTGGCCGCTCAGCTCAAGGCCCGGCTTGGCACTCACGCCGAGCAAGCCCAACGGACCTTCTTCGCCCGACAACGGCCACCACCACCAGCGCCCAAACGGCAAGGTGCCAGTGCCCCGGCCTGCCGGCTGGTCATGTTGCCAGGCCCAGTCGGCGGCGGCGCGCTCGGCTTCGGTGAACGTCAGCGGGCCACCGGTTTCGACCGTCCAGCCGCCCTGCCCGTCGCGGTTGACCAGACACAGATCGAGGTCGCTCCAACCCTGCAGGTGCAGGGTCGCCGCGCTGATCACCGCCTGGCGATCGGTGGCGGCGGTCAGCTTGCGGGACAGGTCCAGCAGTTCGCTGGTTTCTTCCTGGGTATCGCGCAGCGCCTGCAATTGCTGGCGCTGCCGCGCGGCCAGGTTGCCGGTGAGCGCGGCCATCAACAGGAAGAACAACAGCGTCAGCACGTCTTCTTCACGCTGGATGGCGAAAGAGAAATTCGGCGGAATAAACAGAAAGTCGTAAGCCATGAAGGAGAGCGCGGCACACACCAGCGACGGCCCAAGGCTGCTGCGCACCGCCACCAGCAACACCGCGGCAAGAAACACCAGCGAGATGTTCGGCAACGGCATCACGCTGGACACCCCCCAGGCCACGGCGGCCGCCACCAAAGTGGCCACCACTGCCAGGGCGTAATCGAACCAGCGCAGCCCCATCACCTGCGGCAAGCGCGGCGGCGCGGGCAACTCGTCGCTGTCGAGCACGTTGATTTCCAGCCCCCGCGCCTGGCGCAACAGGCGTGCGGCCAGCCCCCCCCCCAGCAGCCGGCGGCGCCAGCGCATCCGCGACTGCCCCACCAGCAGCAGGCTGGCTCGACGTTCGGCGGCGTGCTGGATCAACGTCCTGGCCACCTCGCCGGCGCGCAACAACACCACCTCGCCGCCCAGGCGCTCGGCCAGTTGCTGCGCGTTTTGCAGACGCAGGCGCGACTGCTCATCCCGCGCCCGGCCTTTATCGATATGCACCAGGCTCCACGGCAAATGCCGGCGCTGGGCCACGCGACTGGCATGGCGCACCAGACGTTCGGCCTGCGCGTCGCCGTCCACGCCCACCAGCAAGCGGCCACGCACCGCCGGTGCGGCCTGGCCGAGTTGGCGATAGCCCTGGGCCAAGTCATCGTCGACATGGGCGGCGGCGGTTTGCATCGCCAACTCGCGCAGGGCCATCAGGTTGGTCTGGGTAAAAAACGCATCGATGGCGGCGCGGGCCTGTTCCGGCACATAGACCTTGCCGTCGCGCAGGCGCTCAAGCAATTCACGGGACGGCAGGTCGATCAGCAGCAGTTCGTCGGCTTCCTGCAGCACCCAGTCCGGCAGGGTTTCACGCACCTGCACGCCGGTGATGCCGCGCACTTGATCATTCAGGCTTTCCAGGTGCTGGACGTTGACTGTGGTGAACACGTCGATACCGGCCGCGAGCAACTCCTGAATATCCTGCCAGCGTTTTTCATGACGGCTGCCGGGCGCATTGCTGTGGGCCAGTTCATCCACCAGCACCAATGCGGGCCGGGCCGCGAGCAAGCCGTCGAGGTCCATTTCTTCGAGCATCACGCCGCGGTATTCGCTGCGCAGCAACGGTTGCTGCGGCAGGCCGCCGAGCAAGGCCTCGGTCTCGGCGCGGCCATGGGTTTCGACCACCCCGGCGATCAGTCGCACGCCCTGGCGCAGTTGGGTATGGGCGGCCTGGAGCATGGCGTAGGTCTTGCCCACACCGGGCGCGGCGCCGAGGAAAACTTTCAGTCGGCCACGGCCATCCCGGGGCAGATCGGCTAACAGGGCGTCGGCGCGGCCGGAGTCGCTCATGCTTCAGGGTTCCTTCAGGTGTTTATGGAGGGGCTTTTACGGCCTTATCGCGGGAAGCCCTAATGCCGTTCAGTTAAGCGCAGATTCCCTGTGGCGAGCAGGCTTGTCCTGCGTTGGGCTGCGCAGCAGCCCCAAAGCCAGGCGCTGAGCCGTATCAGGTACACCGCGTTTTGCTCGATTGGGGGCGCTTCGCACCCCAACGCGGGGCAAGCCCGCTCGCCACAATAAGCCCACACATTTTCCTTAACTGAACGGCATTAGGGCTTGCCCGCGATCACGGCGGCGCTGCCTACAACTTTTCCAGGGCCATGTTCAGGGCCAGGACGTTCACCACCGGCGGGCCCACCAACGGGCTTTCGATGTGTTCATCCAGCAAGCGCTGCAGGGTCGCCACCGGCACATTTCGCGCCGCGGCCACCCGCGCCAGTTGATAGGCAATCGCCGGCGGTGGCAAGTGCGGATCCAGGCCGCTGCCGGAGGTGGTCAACGAGGCCAGCGGCACCGGGCCCTGGCCTGGCACCTGCTGCTTGGTCGCGTCGTCGAACACACGCGTCGCCAGCGCCGGGTTGCTTGGGCCCAGGTTACTGGCACTGCTGGATACCGTGGCGAAAGCCCCGGCCGAAGGCCGTGGGTGGAACCAGCCATCGCCGGTAAAGTCCTGGGCGATCAGGCTGGAGCCGCGCACCTTGCCGCTGGCATCGCGCACCAGACTGCCGTTGGCCTGGGCGGGGAACGCCACCTGGGCCACACCGGTGACCACCAGCGGATAGGCGACGCCGGTGATCAGGGTCATCAGCACCAACAGGCTCAAAGCCGGGCGGATCATGTTAGTCATGGTCAAATCCTCATTAAGTCGGGAAGGCGAGCGTTACACCAGGTGCAACGCCGTCAGCAGCATGTCGATCGCCTTGATGCCCACGAACGGCACCAGCAGGCCGCCCAGGCCGTAGATCAGCAGGTTGCGCCGCAGCAACGCCGCCGCACTCGCCGCCTGCACGCGCACACCGCGCAGGGCCAGGGGAATCAGCACTACGATGATCAGCGCGTTGAACACAATCGCCGAAAGGATCGCGCTCTGCGGGCTCTGCAGGTGCATCACGTTGAGCACGCCCAACTGCGGGTAGATCGCGGCGAACAGCGCGGGCAGGATGGCGAAGTACTTGGCCACGTCGTTGGCGATGGAGAACGTCGTCAGCGCGCCTCGGGTCACCAGCAATTCCTTGCCGATCTGCACCACGTCCAGCAGCTTGGTGGGATCGCTGTCGAGGTCGACCATGTTGGCCGCTTCACGGGCGGCCTGGGTGCCATCGTTCATCGCCATGCCAACGTCTGCCTGGGCCAGCGCCGGAGCGTCGTTGGCGCCGTCGCCGCACATGGCAACCAGGCGCCCGTCATTTTGCTCGAGGCGGATGCGCGCGAGTTTTTTCTCCGGGGTGGCCTCGGCCAGCACGTCGTCCACGCCGGCTTCGGCGGCAATCGCGGCGGCCGTCAGCGGGTTGTCGCCGGTGACCATCACAGTGCGGATGCCCAGCTTGCGCAGCTCGGCGAAGCGCTCGCGGATACCAGGTTTGACCACATCTTTGAGGTGGATCGCGCCGAGCAGTTTGCCGTCGGCACACACCAGCAACGGCGTGCCACCGCTCTGGGCGATCTTGTCGATTTCCCGCGAGAGCGCCGGTAACAGGTCACTGCGTTGCAAACCGATAAACGCCAGCAACGAATCCACCGCGCCTTTGCGAAATACGCGGCCCTGGTAGTCGACACCGGACAGGCGGGTTTCGGCACTGAACGGTACGGCGGTCAATTCATCCAGCGACGGTTCGGCCTGGGGGTGCAAGGCGCGCAGGTATTCGACGATGGATTTGCCCTCCGCCGTGTCATCCGCCAGGGACGCGAACAAGGCACCTTCGGCCACCTCGCGGCCACTGACGCCTGGCGCGGCGACCACCGCCGAGCACCGGCGGTTGCCGAACGTGATGGTGCCGGTCTTGTCCAGCAACAGCACATGCACGTCCCCCGCCGCTTCCACGGCGCGGCCGGACTTGGCGATCACATTGAGGCGCACCAGACGGTCCATGCCGGCGATACCGATGGCCGACAACAAACCGCCAATGGTGGTAGGAATCAGCGTCACCAGCAGTGCGACGAGGAACACCAGGGGCAAGCTGCCATTGGCAAAGTGGGCAAACGGCTGCAGGGTGACCACGACCATCAGGAAGATCAGGGTCAGCCCGATCAGCAGGATGTCCAGTGCCACCTCGTTAGGGGTTTTCTGGCGCTTGGCGCCTTCCACGAGGGCAATCATGCGGTCCAGGGTGGATTCGCCGGGGTTGGCGGTGATGCGCACCAGCAGCCAGTCGGACACCAGCCGCGTATTGCCGGTGACGGCCGAACGGTCGCCGCCGGATTCGCGGATGACCGGGGCGGATTCGCCAGTGATCGCGGCTTCGTTGACTGCGGCGATCCCTTCGATGACTTCACCGTCGCCGGGGATCATTTCGCCGACGACCACGCGCACCACGTCGCCCTTGCGCAGGCTGGCAGCGGGTACCATCTTGAAGGTGCCATCGGCCTCTTTGCGCCGTGCGCCGAGGCCTTCACTGCCGGCCTTGAGGCTGTCGGCGCGGGCCTTGCCACGCCCTTCAGCCAGCGCTTCGGCGAAGTTGGCGAACAGCACGGTGAACCACAGCCACAGCGCAATCTGCGCGGCGACAAAGGTGGGCACAGCGGTGTCGGGCACGAAGCACAGCACGGTGGTGAGGATGGCCGTCAATTCGACCACCAGCATCACCGGCGAGCGTTGCAGTTGCCGTGGGTCGAGCTTGACGAAGGCCTGGACCAGCGCCGGGCGCCACAGCGCGGAGATTGCGGTTTTGGCGGGTTCCTGGGGTTTGACCGGGGCCGCGTTGTTTGCAGGCATATTCATTTTCATATCCCTCAGAAGCCCATGCTCAGGTGTTCAGCGATAGGGCCCAATGCCAGCGTCGGCAGGAACGTCAGGCCGCCCACCAGCAAAATGGTCACAGTCAACAGGGTCACGAACAGCGGGCCGTGGGTGGGAAAGCTGTTCTGGCCAATCGGCGCGGTCTTCTTCATCGCCAGGCTGCCGGCCAGGGCCAGTACCGGGAGGATGTAGCCGAAGCGGCCGATCAACATGCCCAGGCTCAGCATCAGGTTATGGAATGGCGTGTTGCCACTGAAGCCGCCGAACGCCGAGCCGTTGTTGGCACTGGCCGAGGTGTAGGCGTAGAGCAACTGGCTGAAACCATGGGGTCCGGGGTTGCTGATTGCACCGGCTGGGCCTGGCAGGCTGGCGGCGATGGCGCCCAGCACCAGTACGCCAACCGGCATCACCAGCAGGGTCACCACGAGCAGTTGCACTTCCTTGGCCTGGAGTTTCTTGCCCAGGTATTCAGGCGTGCGGCCGATCATCAGGCCGGCGAGGAAGACTGCGATCAGCACGTTGAGCAGCATGCCGTACATACCGGCGCCGACGCCGCCGAAGATCACTTCGCCGACCATCATGTTGACCAGCGCCACCATGCCGCTCAACGGATTGAGGCTGTCCTGCATACCGTTGACCGAACCGTTGGACGCCGCCGTAGTCGTCACCGACCAGAGCACGGTGCCGGTGGTGCCGAAGCGCGCTTCCTTGCCTTCCAGCGGTGCGGTCTGCTCCACGGCGGGGTTGTTCAAGGTGGGGTTGGGCTGGTATTCGGCCCACAGCGAGGTCGCGCCACCGATCAGGAACAGCGCGAGCATGCAGCCGAGGATCGCGCGGCTCTGGCGCAGGTCCTTGACGTAGTGGCCGAAGGTGAACACCAGCGCCACCGGAATCAGGATGATCGCCGCCAGCTCGAACAGATTGGCCCAGGCGGTCGGGTCCTCGAACGGGTGCGCCGAGTTGACGCCGAAGAAACCGCCGCCGTTGGTGCCCAGTTGCTTGATCGCAATCTGGCTGGCCGCAGGACCGAGCGGAATCACTTGATCCACGCCTTGCATTGTCACGGCATCGACGTAGTGGGCGAAGGTTTGCGGCACGCCCTGCCACACCAGGAACAGCGCCAGCACCAGGCACAACGGCAGTAGGCCGTAGAGGGTGGCGCGGGTCATGTCGACCCAGAAGTTACCCAATGTCGCGGTGGATTTGCGACCGATCCCACGGCAAAGAGCGACGAGGACTGCCAGCCCCGTGGCCGCACTGACGAAGTTCTGCACGGTCAGGCCGGCCATCTGGCTGAGGTAGCTCAGGGACGCCTCACCGCTGTAGGACTGCCAGTTGGTGTTGGTCATGAAACTGACCGCCGTGTTGAGGGCCAGCGTCCACTCCTGACCCGGCAGTTTCTGCGGATTGAGCGGCAGGTAATCCTGAAACAGCAGGATCGCGAACAACAGCAGGAAACCCGCGAGGTTGAACGCGAGCAAGGCCAGCGTGTATTTCTGCCAGCTCTGTTCCTGTTGGTCATCCACGCCGGACAGGCGATAGCAGGCTTTTTCCACCGGCCCCAGCACAGGGGTCAGCCAGGTGCGCTGGCCTTCCATCACCTTGTAGTAAAAACGCCCGAGCAAGGGTGCCGGTACCAACACCACGGCAAAGAAGGCAATGATCAGCCAATAGTCATAACTGTGCATGCCCAACTCCTAGTTCCGATCCGCGCGTAACAGCGCAACCAGCAGATAAATGAACAGCGCCACGGCCAATAGCAGTGACACCCCGTCCAGAACGCTCATGGAAGTCTCTCCGTTGTGCGGCGAGTGCCGCGTGTGGGGCAATTGTCCGCAGGAGTGGTGTAAAGGAACGAGAGCGAGGGCGTGGGCGGGGCGTAAAGACGGCGTAAAGAGTGGGTTTATGCGGGGTTTACACCGCAGGTTTGCATTGCTTGAACGGGCCTCATCGCGGGCAAGCCCGACTCCCACATTGGAATGCGGTTGACTGTGGGAGCCGGGCTTGCCCGCGATGGCGCCAGCCAAGGCACCACTGCACCTGCCTGGTGCAGTGGTGAGTATGTTCAAACACCAAACCGTCCCCGATACGACGGATGCGCCACTTTACGACCATGATTTTCATGCTGGCATGCCCGCTGCAACACCTTGAATCATTCCAAACCGTTCAAGGAGCGCAGCACAATGAACACACACCTCAAACCCACCTTGGGCACCCTGCATTTATGGGGTATTGCCGTCGGGCTGGTGATCTCCGGGGAATACTTCGGCTGGAGCTACGGCTGGGGCGTGGCCGGCACCCTCGGGTTCCTGGTGACGTCATTGATGGTCGCCGCGATGTACACCTGCTTCATCTTCAGTTTCACCGAACTCACTACCGCGATTCCTCACGCTGGCGGCCCCTTTGCCTACAGCCGCCGCGCCTTTGGTGAAAAAGGTGGTTTGATCGCCGGCCTCGCGACCCTGATCGAATTCGTATTCGCGCCACCTGCCATCGCCCTGGCCATCGGCGCCTACCTGAACGTGCAGTTCCCGGCCCTGGACCCGAAACACGCGGCCGTCGGTGCCTACATCGTGTTCATGGGCCTGAACATCCTTGGCGTGAAACTCGCCGCCACCTTCGAACTGGTGGTGTGCGTACTCGCCGTCGCCGAGCTGCTGGTGTTCATGGGCGTGGTCGCCCCCGCATTCAGCTTCAGCAACTTCGCCCTCAATGGCTGGGCCGGGTCCGATACGTTTGGCGCACCGGCGATTGCCGGGATGTTTGCGGCGATCCCCTTCGCCATCTGGTTCTTCCTCGCCATCGAAGGTGCGGCCATGGCGGCCGAGGAAGCGAAAGACCCCAAGCGCACCATTCCAAAGGCCTACATCAGTGGCATCCTCACCCTGGTGATTCTGGCCATGGGCGTGATGTTCTTCGCCGGCGGTGTGGGTGACTGGCGCACCCTGGCGAACATCAACGACCCGCTGCCCCAAGCCATGAAAACCGTAGTGGGCGACCACTCCGGCTGGCTGCACATGCTGGTGTGGATCGGCCTGTTCGGCCTGGTGGCAAGCTTCCACGGCATCATCCTCGGCTACTCGCGGCAGTTCTTCGCCTTGGCGCGCGCCGGTTACCTGCCCTCCTTCCTCGCCAAACTGTCGCGTTTTCAGACACCGCACCGCGCAATCATCGCCGGCGGCGTAGTCGGCATCGCGGCCATCTACAGTGATGGCCTGATCAACCTCGGCGGCATGACCCTGACCGCCGCGATGATCACCATGGCCGTGTTCGGCGCCATCGTCATGTACATCATGAGCATGCTCAGCCTGTTCAAACTGCGCAAGACCGAACCGCTGCTGGAGCGCACCTTCCGCGCGCCGGGCTATCCACTGGTGCCCGGCATCGCACTGGTGCTGGCCGTGGTATGCCTGGTCGCGATGGCCTGGTTCAACACGTTGATCGGGCTTATCTTCCTCGGCTTCATGGCCGTCGGCTTTGTGTACTTCCAATTGACCGCACAAGACCGCGCCGATGCGCCGGCGGACGCAATGCTGACCGGCCTATAAGACGTGGGAGGCAGAACGGGCCTACACTGAACTACTCAGAAAGCCCGTCACTCAAAGCAGTTATTACCGTGGGAAAATTCTCCCACGGCGATCTGCCTCAAGGAGAGCGTTATGCCGTGGTATGCGTGGTTGATTATGGTAGTAGCGATCGGGTCGATCGTCGGTGGCCTGATGATGCTGCGTGACAGCGCCAACAAGGTGGAACTCACCGACGAACAACGCAAGCGCGTGGCCCAGCGCAATGCGCAAGCGGATGCCAAGGACGCGCAGGACCGCTGAACCGGGTTTACTCCCACTCCGCCCTGGCAATATGCAAACCGTGCTGACCTTTATAGGCAGCACGTTCCGGCTGGCTCCAGCCGCTCAGCAGCTCATCCTCCAGCCTGTAGATCTCGACACCCAACGGACGACACACCGTCAGCGGGTCCTGCGCCTGCGGGCCCCACATCGGCAACGACAAATCTCCACCCGGGCACGTCGATAGCGCGCACAACAGGTCAATCTCGGCGAAAAACTCAAGGTAGTCGCCCTTCTGCGCCGGGCAGGCTTTCATGAAATACAGGTCATCGTGATTAAGCCCGGTGCACTGGAAAATATTCAGCACGTCGTGCACGTCGAATTCTGTCAGGCCGTGGGGCAATATTGCACGGGTCAGGTTCGAGTGGCAGTGATGATGGAAATCCTCGCCGGTCAGCATGCGGTTTACATAGGGATCGCAACGCGTGCCGAGCAGATCGTGCAGGCGGCCACCGTGTTCATCGATACCGTAGCCGGCCAGGCTGTCGTCGGTGATGGTGACCAGAGGCCTTAGAAAGGGCAGGTTCGACCATAGCCGGTCGTGGGTGCTGACGTGGGCGCCCTGCAATTGACGGGTGCGTGCCGCCCACAGGCGCTCGCGCGGGTCGTGGGCGTTCCAGAAGTTGAAGTCGCCTACTTGCGGGCCTACCGGAGTGGTGACACGGAAGACGTGACCGGCGGGGACGTTCCATGCGCGTCCTGTGCGGATTGGGACTTCGAAGTGGTTGATCAGGGTGCGCAGGTCGGCACGATTGCGGATTCGTTCGTAGAAGGCGATGTCGACCTGCAGCGCGGAGCCTTTGCTGACCTGGTAAGCGGGTGGGTAGTTTTTGTACATGATGGACGCCTCGACTTGGGAATTTTCTGCATAAGAGATAATCACCATTCATGCCAGCGCTGTGCGCAGTATCAGGACTGAAGGGTTTTAAAGTGAGATCGGCAACCGCTTTTGTATGGGTATTTACCATACCCCGTGACATAATCGACCTTTTTCAAGCTATGGCTTGGGTTGCCAATCCAGAGCCACTTTGTGTCGAGTTACGCAGATGCACGGTGAACCAGAGAGCCCCCTTTCGATGAGAGACGCTGAAACCGAACGGACCTGACTCTTTGCAACTACACAGGTGGCGTGCTGCCTACGGTGACCCTGTCGCGGCAGTAAAGGGGTCGACGTTGGTAACGGAAGTGACATGTATGGGTATGAAATTGAATTTATTTGCCTAACTATCATGGCTCGTCAGTGCGGGTAAACAGCATAAATTATGAGGCATGGAGGGTGAAATGGAATTGATCAGATGGCTGGATTTTGAGCGACTGGGCGATAACCGAGGGGAGCTGATTGCCATTGAAGTTGGCGTCGACAAGATCATCCCTTTTGAAATAAAACGTGTTTATTACATCTACGCTACAGCCCCCGGCATCAGCAGGGGTTTTCATGCCCATCGAAATTTAAAGCAAATTGCGATCTGCGTATCCGGCACCTGCAAGATGGTGTTGGACAATGGAACTGTTCGCGAAGAAACCATTATGCACAGCGCTACACGCGGGCTGGTTATCGAGAGTATGGTATGGCGGGAAATGCATGACTTCAGCCCTGACTGCGTATTGCTGGTGCTGGCAAGTGAACATTATGAAGAATCCGACTATATAAGATCTTATGAGACTTTTCTTGAGGAGCAAGCATGTCTAAAAAGCTGATAATCGTTGGGGCGGGTGAGTTCGCCATGATTGCTTATGAGTACTTTACACATGACTCTGATTTTCAGGTCTGCGCTTTTTCCGTCGAGAAGGAATACCTCGAAAATACCACGCTGTACGATCTCCCCATTGTAGCGCTGGAATCAATCGAAACCACATATCCGCCCGCCGACTATGAAGTCTTCGTCGCGATACCGGCCTCACAACTCAATCGACTGAGAACCCGTCTCTATGAGATGGTCAAGTCCAAAGGTTATACGTGCGCCAGCTACATAAGTTCGCGTGCGTTCGTGTGGCACAATGCTGAAATCGGTGAAAACTGCTTTATCTTCGAGAACAATACAGTTCAACCTTTCGTATCGATTGGGAATAACGTGATTCTCTGGAGCGGCAATCATATAGGGCATCGTTCACGTATCAATGACAACTGCTTTCTCTCTTCACATGTCGTGGTGTCAGGCTATTGCGATATCGGCGAATCCTGTTTCCTCGGTGTCAATTCGACACTGAATGATCGCATCAGCATCCCCAAAGACTGCGTGATTGCCTCCGGCACCCTGGTTAATAAAAACCTGCCGGAGCCAGAGCGAATTTATTATGGCTCGCCCGCGCAGATGCTGCCGAAAAAAAGCAGTCTTAAAGTTAAATTGTAGGGTATTGACATGCTTTGGAAAAAGATAGGCCAGATCTTCGATGCTCGAACCCAGCTTCCTGATTGGGCAGAGAACTCAGCGCTTACACCAACACCTTTTTTATTGAACCCGGACGTCATCAGAATTTATGCCGGGTTTCGAGACAAGGCCGGCGTCAGCCGCATAGGTTATGTAGATGTGTCATCACATGACCCACGCAAGGTGCTGGGTGTTAGCAAAGAGCCAGTATTGACTGAGGGTGGCCCCGGATGTTTCGACGATAACGGCGTCATCATGGGCGATGTGGTGCGCGATGGCGACACCATCAGAATGTACTACGTTGGTTTCCAGATCGTCAAAAAAGCGAAGTTCCTTGCCTTCACTGGCCTGGCAACCAGCCAGGACGGACTTCGATTCGACCGGGTTTCTGAAGCGCCTGTACTTGATCGCGTACACCAAGGTCGCACGATCCGCGCAATACATACTGCGATCTACGACGAAGGGCGTTGGAAGGTTTGGTATGCATTGGGAGATGGCTGGTGTGATATAAACGGCGTTCAATACCCTCGTTACAACATCTGGTACACAGAGTCGCCTGACGGTATCTCCTTTCCAGGGCCCCATCATCTTTGCATCGACAATGAAGGTGATGAATATAGAATAGGCAGGCCCTCCGTTTACAAGATAAACGGTCGCTATATGATGTTCTATACAAAAGGCGGAATTACCGGCAAGGATTACTTCCCAGGCGTTGCCTACTCCGAAGACGGCATCAACTGGACGCGCAAGGATGACGAATTAGGCATGTCACTTTCAGAGCACGCAGGATTTGACGACCAGCACCTGTGCTATCCGCGCCTGTGTGTCACGGCGGATAAAGTCTATGCTTTTTACAATGGCAACAATATGGGCGTTGAAGGTATTGGCCTGATGGAGTTGGTTCAATGGTGATTTGCGAGCTTTATCAGCAAGACGCCGAGAGCCAATGGAATGAGTTCGTCAGAACCAGCAAGACACCGCTGTTTATCTTCGAACGCCCCTTCATGGACTACCACGCCGATCGCTTTAATGACTTCTCTCTGCTGTTCAAAGAAGAAGATCAACTTCTTGCTGTGTTGCCCGCCAACATTGTGGACAATGTTGTGTATTCACATGGAGGTTTGACGTTCGGCGGCTTGATACTTTCGCACAAGGTCAAAGCAGAGAAGGTTCTTGAGATACTGCAGACGCTCAAAGTCTTCCTGAAAGAAAAGACTGTCAGCCGCCTTGAATACAAGTCAATTCCTTACATATTCGCCACTCACCCGGCTCAAGAAGACTTGTATGCGCTGAATATCGTTGGCGCCACCTTATTCCGGCGAGATATATCCAGCGTCATTGATATGGAGCGAGAGCCCAAGTTTTCAAAAGGCCGAAAATGGTTGATTGCAAGAGCGAAGAAGAACGGTCTGTGCGTAGAGGAGTCCACGGACTGGTCGGCCTATCACGCACTGCTTTCCAGCGTGCTATCGAAGCACAGTGCCACACCTACTCACTCGATCGATGAAATGGCTCTGCTCCACGAGCGCTTTCCTGAAAACATCCGTCTGAGGGTCGTGCGCAAGGATGGAGAGTTGATATGTGGTGTGCTGCTATTTGCTTATGAGCAGGTCTTGCATACTCAATACATCGCGGCAAACGAAGTCGGCAGGGAATCGGGGGCACTCGATCTGACCCTGGCAAGCTGCATTGATGAAGCCAAGCGCTCGGACAAAGCGTATTTCAGCTTCGGCATCTCGACTGAGCGTGGCGGGCTTTACTTGAACACCGGGTTGATCGCACAAAAAGAGAGCTTCAGCGCCCGGGCTATCGTGCATGATTTTTACAGGCTGGAATTGAATGATTAAGTTTTTGGATTTGAAGCAAGTCAACGATCAATACCAGGCAGAAATTCTGGCCGCCGCCGAGCGCGTGATAAAGTCCGGCTGGTATATCAAGGGCGAAGAACTCGAACAGTTTGAACAGGCATTTGCAGCGTACTGTGGTACCCAGTACTGCATCGGTGTGGGCAATGGCCTGGACGCACTCACCCTTTCCCTGCGCGCCTGGAAAGAGCAAGGCCGGGTTAACGATGGCGATGAAGTCATCGTCCCAGCCAATACCTACATTGCTAGCATTCTGGCCATCATTGAAAGTGGGTTGACACCCGTTCTAGTGGAGCCATGCCTGGACACCTACAATATCGATCACCGACAAATTCAAAACAGGATCAGTGAAAAAACCAAGGTCTTGTTACCTGTCCATCTGTACGGTCAACTGGCCGAAATGGACAAAATCAATGACATCGCCAAGGCTCATAGTCTGCTGGTTCTGGAAGATGCCGCGCAGGCACACGGCGCAGAGGCTTTCGGAAGGAAGGCAGGAGCCTTCGGAGACGCTGCAGGCTTCAGTTTCTACCCCGGGAAAAACCTGGGTGCGCTGGGCGACGGCGGCGGGATCACTACCAATGATGCTGAGTTTGCCGACATTGTTCGATCCTTGGGCAACTACGGCAGCGAGGCGAAATATCAACATCGTTATGCGGGGATCAATAGCCGACTGGACGAACTGCAGGCGGCGATACTCTCTGTCAAGCTCAAGCACCTCGATAACGAAAACGCCCGCCGGCGAGCGATTGCAGCGAACTACGTTGCTAACATCGATAATCGATTGATCACGCTGCCGAACCTGGCTGATGGCAAAAGCCAGGCCTGGCACTTGTTCGTCATCCGATGTGACGACCGCAACGGGTTCATGTCTCATCTTTCCGATAACGGTGTGCAAGCACAAATCCATTACCCCACCGCTCCGCACAAACAAGTGGCGTTGCGCGGTATGACGACTGAAAGCTTCCCGATCACCGAGAACATCCACGACACAGTGGTGAGTCTGCCGTTGAATCCCACAATCAGTGATGATGAAGTTTCGCACGTCATCGAAGTGTGCAACGCCTACGTATCGTCATGAAGCTGATAAAAACAAGCCTGTTGAGTGGTATAGCGTCGCTGGTAAAAATATTTACGCTGCTCGGCATAAATAAGGTGCTCGCGATCTATACCGGTCCTTCGGGCTACGCACTCATAGGCCAGCTTCAAAATGCGGTACAGATTTTCTCGACATTCGCGAGTGGCGCGGTCAGCACCGGCGTTACCAAATACACCGCGGAGTATGGAGAGGATTCTTTAAAGCAGGAGAAGGTCTGGCGCACGGCTTTCAGCATCGCGTTATCGGGCAGTCTCATCAGTGCGATATTTATTATTGTGTTTGATAAAGAGCTCGCAGAGTTTTTTCTCGGGGACAGGGCCTACAGCAACCTTTTCATTGTGTTCGCCATCGGGCTGTTGCCGATGGTAGTGAACACGTTGCTCCTGGCCATACTCAACGGCAAGAAGGAGATCAAGGGCTATGTGATCGCAAATATTCTGGGCAGCCTGTTTTCGTTGCTCTTTACTGCGGTCCTGGCTTATTGCTTCGACTTTCTTGGCGCACTCATTGCTCTGGTGTCTTATCAGTCAATAGCCTGTTTGTTCACATTGGGCGTTTGCTTGAAAACCAGTTGGTTCAGGCTCGGTATATTTGCCTTCGAGTTTGATCGCAGTGCGCTGAGGAAACTCACCGGTTTTACATTTATGGCGCTGTGCTCTGCCATATGCGTTCCGTTGAGCTCCCTGTTTATCAGGACCTATCTGAATGACTCCTTGAGCGCCGAAGCCGCTGGCTATTGGGAGGCGATGACTCGGCTAAGCGGTGCATACATGATGGTGGTCACAATGACACTGAGCGTGTATTACCTGCCCAAGCTGTCGGAACTGACTTCGGCCAGCCAGATCAAACACGAAGTTATGTCCGGCTATAAAATAATTCTGCCTGCGGCCGCGCTGCTGTCGCTGGGCGTTTTTGTTTTTCGCGACCTTATTATCTGGATATTGTTTACCAAGGAATTCGCACCCATGCGCCCGTTGTTTACGTGGCAACTGGTTGGCGACACCATGAAAATAGGCAGCTGGATTTTATCCTACTTGATGGTTAGCCGAGCGATGATCAAAGAGTTCATCATCTCTGAAATCATTTTCTCCATAACACTATGCCTACTGGTCGTGGCATTCTCCAACGCCTACGGTCTGATCGGGGCGACAATGGGCTACTGCGTAAACTACATGGCCTACTGGGTATTTTTGTATTTCTTCGTATGGCGGAAAATTAATTGAGCCTTAAGTCAAGCGTGATGTTGCCCTTATCTGAACAACCACTCGTCAGCGTTGTGGTCATCGTTTACAACCAATCGAACTATATCAAAGAGTGCATTCAATCAATCTTATCGCAAGATTACAAAAATATTGAAATTATCATCAGTGATGACGCTTCCAAAGATGGTACCGACGCGCTCCTCCAAGAGATGCATGCCGCCAACCCTGAAAAAATAATACTTAACCTTGCTTCCGCTAACCAAGGGATAACGGGTAATTGCAATGCGGGCTTGCGTCTTGCAAAAGGCAAATATGTCGCCATGTTTGCGGGCGATGATTTGATGCTGCCTGGACGAATTAGCCAACAGGTCGAGTTCCTGGAGCAACATCCTGAGTTCTCCATCTGCGGGTCCTATGTGCAGGTTATTGACGGACAGGGACGTGCGGTAAAAATACAGAAAGACAAATTCAATAAACACAACCCTGTTTACAGGCTCGATGAGTTGATCGCCTCCAATAACTCCCTGGTGCCCGTGCCGGGCTTTATGGTGAGGGCTGATCGAATTCCAGCCTCTGGCTACGACTATCGCTTGCCTAAAGCATCAGACAGCCTGTTCTACTACCATATCGCCAGCAAAGGCGATATCTACATATTAAAAACACCGCTGACGCAATACCGCGTGCATCAGAGCCATGCGTCAAATATGGGCTACCTGGATGACAGCCTGGTTTCACTGGCACTGTGCGAGTTTTATTTCCCCGAACTGTACAGTGCTATAAAAAAAGGCAAAAGCAACCTGTACTATTCATACGCCCGGCACCTGCACAAGGTAAAGAAGGATTATAGCGGCGCATTGAAATATATTACTCGATCGCTTCTGGGCGACTTGAGCTTCAAAAAGTTGCTGGCATTGGCGCTGATTATATGTCGGGTTGATCGATGATTGAAATTTCAGAAACGCGTCTCACGCTGCAAAAAAAAACCTATCTCTGGGCGATGGCAACCTGGATCGTCATTGCATTGAACCCTTTCTATATCTGGGGGTATACACCTCAATTTCAGGCCCTGATCGCGGGTGTGTGCCTGGTGCTTTTTTTCCTCAAGAAAGATATTGCGCTACGCGAATACTTTTCTGGCCTGCTTTTCTCCGTAATGGTTTTCCTGTTTTACTATTTTTACGGCGCCAGTATTCTAGGCTGCTTATATTTCATGGCCGGCTATTTTGTTTTTTATTGCATACCTTCAAACGAAATCTTGAATATTTTTCGTAAATCAAAACGGCTGATCGCCATTCTTCTGCTTCCCGGTATATGCATCTGGTTTTTGCATCACCTGACCGGTGACAATAAATTATTCTTACTGGGCCCTCTGCCTGAGTACAAAATTCCCGATCAACTCAAAGCCCAAAATGGCGTAGGCTATTTTGTTTACCCTATGACCGTGGTTTTGGACTATATGCTGGACAATCCATTTTATCGGTTTTTTGGTTTTTTCGATGAGCCTGGTGCGCTGGGTACCTTCGCTGCCCTGCTGCTGGCGGCAGACAGGTTCAACCTGAGATCACGCAGCAACTTCATCATATTCATTTCCGGAATTCTAAGTTTGTCCATGGCTTTTTTCATATTAAGCCTGGCTTACTTCGCCATCGAAGCGGTGCGCGGTAACAAACGTAACATAGTGCTATTAAGCGTTATGGTGGCACTCGTCATTCTGTCTGCACAAAATGATTATTTGAAGACCGTGATGTATGACCGCTTCGCCTATAAGTCGGAGGGGCTCGCAGGAGACAATCGCAATACCGATGGCTTCAACAAGCTATTTTCTGAGTGGGAATCGTCCGATGCGCGCTCACTCGTGTTTGGCAGCGAGAAGGAAGACGACAGCGGCTCCGCCAGCTTCAAGAAAATCATCTTTCACTCGGGCATTCTAGGCACAGCATTCTTCGTACTGACGCTGTTGGGCTTTGCGCTGAGGCATAGAGTGCTCTTGAACTTCAATGGCATGGCTTTTTCTCTGCTATTGATATTGTCGATTGTTCAGAGACCCCTGGTTATCGCACCTGCGTTCCTGCTTCTGATTGCGGCTGCGGGCTGTAGGGAAATGTCACTTAAAAAAGCTCCACTATAGTCGGGAACAGGCCGGTCGATGACCGGCCTGTTTGATTGGGTTATTTGATCTCCAATCTGTCGCGGTTTTTCTCCATCAGCGCTTTGCCTATTCCCTTCACCTCAAGCAGTTCATCTACAGCTGTGAAAGGCCCATTGGTTTCTCGATAAGCCACAATCGCTTTGGCTTTGGCTGCACCAATACCAAACAGGTTGAGTCGCAACGTTTGCGCGTCGGCAGCGTTGAGATTGACCTTGGCATTTTGCGCAGCGATTTCTACCTGAACAGCGACCGGGATTGGTGAAGCAACGTTGAGGGAAGGTGCCGGAGCAGCCGTTGCTGCGAGTGAAAAATTTGTAAGCAGGGTAAAGACGAGAGCGGAAATGTAGGCGTTTTGCATTGGTGACACTCCATGACATCTAAAAAGAGAAAGCAGCTTTCCGAAGCTGCTTTTTCAAATTAGAAGATCTTTGGAGAACGTCAAAAATGGCTGAGTAACAAGGTGTTTTCTCAGGGTTCCAAGCGGCGTTGCTGATAGATCCAATCGACAATTTCGCCGTCCGGGGAATACCCGCTCACGGTGTCCCTCAGGAGCTGACGCACGCGCGTGTAATCGTGCTGTTCAACGGCGGCAAGCAGTTGCGTCAGCATGTCCTTGAGCAGATCCCAGGAGAGGTGATCTTCGTTAGCACTCATGATCATCGGGTGCTGGGTGGCAACGACGTTGTCACCAATCAGTAACTCCTCGTAAAGCTTTTCACCAGGACGCAATCCCGTGAATTCAATCGCGATGTCACCGAGGGGATTTTTTTCGGACCGAACGCTAAGACCGGAGAGATGAATCATCTTTTCCGCCAGTTCGGTAATCTTTACCGGCTCCCCCATGTCAAGTACGAACACATCTCCGCCAAGCCCCATGGAGCCAGCCTGGATCACCAGTTGGGCGGCCTCGGGGATAGTCATGAAATAGCGCGTGATCTTTGGGTGAGTGACCGTCAGCGGCCCGCCGGATTTGATCTGCTTGTGGAACAACGGAATCACCGATCCCGACGACCCCAGAACATTACCAAAGCGAACCATGGTGAACCGGGTATTGTTGACGCGCGATACATTGGCACTGTCACCAAACAACACCGGCGCCAGTTCACGACTGAGGGCCTGCAGTGTCAGTTCGGCGAGGCGTTTGGT
The DNA here is from genome assembly GCF_920984685.1 of Pseudomonas sp. Leaf59. Taxonomy (NCBI): domain Bacteria; kingdom Pseudomonadati; phylum Pseudomonadota; class Gammaproteobacteria; order Pseudomonadales; family Pseudomonadaceae; genus Pseudomonas; species Pseudomonas sp. Leaf59. The sequence continues at coordinate 48,806 of NZ_CAKLBR010000016.1, forward strand.
GCTGCCCATCACGTTAGTTGGGCGAACCGCCTTATCGGTTGAAATCAGTACGAAGTTCAACACGCCGGCCTGCAGAGCAGCCTGGGCAGTGTTCAAGGTACCGATCACATTATTAAGCACACCTTCGGCAATATTGTGCTCGACCATCGGTACGTGCTTGTAGGCGGCTGCGTGGTAAACCGTGTCCACGCTCCAGGTTTTCATGATGTCGAGCAACTTCGCCTCATTGCGTATTGACCCGAGTATGGGCAATACACGAACCGGTAACGATTCACGAACGATCCGTTGTTCGAGCTCCGACAAAATGCTGTAGAGGTTGAACTCACTATGCTCGAACAACAATAAGGTGGTGGGCTGCAGTGACAGGATCTGTCGGCAGAGTTCGGAACCGATCGAACCACCCGCCCCTGTGACCAGCACGGACTGCCCCTTGATGCAGTGTTCCAGAAGCTCCTCCTGGGCCGGCACGGCGTCGCGCCCCAGCAGGTCGGCAATATCCACTTCCTGAATGTCGTCTACCTTTACACGGCCGCTTGCGAGGTCCATGAAGCCGGGGACGCTGCGTACATGCAGTGGGAAACCTTCAAGGAAGCCGAGAATTTCGCGACGCCTGCCACGATTGGAAGACGGAATTGCCAGCAGGATTTCCTGCGCGCCCGTCGCGTCGATCATGCGTTGAATGTGCCGGGGTTTATACACTTGCAGCCCGGAGATGACACGATCAGAGATGCTGTCATCGTCGTCGATAAAAGCGACAGGACGCATGACTCGGCCCATGCGCAACGCAGCCACCAATTGGTTGCCCGCCGCGCCTGCACCGTAGATCGCGACCCGCGGCAAGCCGTCGTCACGGCTGGTGAACGGCACGTGCTGAGCCGCAGCGAACCAGTCGCCCAGAAAGTACTGCCGCATGGCCAGACGCAATCCGCCAACCATGATCAAGCTAAGCCACCAATAATTGAAGATGATGGAACGTGGCACCACGTTCTGGTGATTGCTGTACCAGTAAACCACTACACCTAGAATCAAAGATGAAAGACTGACGGCCTTGATGATCGCAATCAGGGCGTCGTTGCCAAAGTACCGCATGACAGCACGGTACATGCCAAAACGCACGAACAGTGGAATAGCGACAACCGGAGCGCAGAGGAACAACCATTGGTGAAGGGCCACCGGGTTGATCATGTCATCCACCCCTAGGCGCACGACAAACGCCATCCACAGGGCGAGCCAGACCAGGAGGATATCTGTGATGACCTGCAGGATGCGTTTGCGCCTGCGAGGAAGCGCCAGCAGGTAAGATCGAATTTTACTCATAACCCTTTAAACACCTCTAACGCTCCTGACCTGCTCTGCATGACCGGCATTGAACACTTGAATGGCCTTATTGTTCTGTACGCGAATTACGCCGAAGGTGAGACGGTTTTTTCCAACTCACCCGCACGGTATTTGATAGCCAGCAGCACCAGCGGTATATAGGCGATAAGCAAACCCGCCAAACCATTGAGACCCAATAAAGCCACAGAAAGTGCGATAGGTATCAACCATAATAAATTAATCGCGAGCACCGCCAGGGTGACAGGCAAATGTCGGCCAACCTGACGTGAGGCGAATTGATAGGCATGACTGCGATGAGCTTCATAAACCTTGTCGCCGCGCAGCAGGCGCCTGATAAGCGTGAAGGTGGCGTCTACAACGAATACGCCAAGCAGTATCAACCACACCCATAAAAATGCCATATCCTGCCACGCTGCCTGCAGCGAAAATATGCCCAGGATGATGCCGAGAAAGCCACTGCCAGCATCGCCCATGAAAATACGCGCCGGCGGAAAGTTCCAGTAAAGAAAGCCCAGGACTGCCATGCTCAACAATAATGGAGCCCAGATGAGCGCCTGATTCCCCGTCGCTGCATAGATCAGGCAGGCGCCCAGGCAGACGCACAACGCTTCGATACTGGCGAGCCCATCAATGCCGTCCATGAAGTTGTAGAGGTTGAGCAACCACACCAGGTAAAACGCAGCGAGTATGTGACCCAACCACCCGAGGTCAACGACCATGCCAGGCAAGCTGATGGGAGGGAGTCCGCCCAGCCAGAAAAGTGCCCAGATGGACGCCCCAAAATGGCCAAGTAGACGCCATCTTGCTGCGACATGCCCGTGATCATCGAGAAACCCAAGGATCGCAATGGCAGCGCCCGCCCCCATCAAAGCCCATGTAACCGAGCGTGAAATCTCGTCTCCCAGATACAGGATCGGCAGTGCGATCAGGAAGCTCAACACGATCGCCACACCGCCCCCGCGGGGGGTGGGAATGGAGTGGGAGCTACGGGCATTGGGTATATCGATCATGCTGTTTGCCAACGCATAGCGTCGCAGGATCCAGGTAAGCAGAAGTGCAAGGGCCGCCACAACGGGCGCAAGCCACAATAAGTGAATCATCCACAGCTCCAATTGGCGGTCCGGGGAACGGACCCTCCTTCTAAATCAAACTTCCTTGAAACTTGCCGCCGTCTTTTTCAGTGCTTCGGAAACAGACATGGGCGGCACCCACCCCAGCAGATCCCGTGCCTTTGTAATATCGACTTGTAAAGACCCGCACAGCCGCTGGCCGATAGACTTGCGACCAATCAATGCCGCCCCCCACTCCAGCAGCACGGCTGGCACCGGCAGCAGTCGTGCCGGCTTACCCAGCGCCGCCCCCATGCGCCTGAGCAACTGGGTGGTCGAGAGGTCTTCACCGTCACTGACCAGAAACGTCTGGCCAGCCGCAGCCGGATGGGTCATGCAAGTTACGATAAGGTCCACCAGGTTATCCAGTGCGACCAGGCTGCGCTGGTTGCCAATGGCGCCCAGAGGCAGCACGACACCTTTGTTCAGCCAACTCATCATGCTGCGAAAATTGGCCTTGACCCCTGGACCATAAACGAGCACCGGACGAATTATGACGACTTCCATGCCCGTGTTCTGCGCCAGTAACCGAAGTTGCTGCTCGGCTTCCATCTTGGAAACGCCATAAGGATCACCTGGAGCCGGGACGTCATCTGCGGTGTAAGGCTGCCCTGGACGCGTGCCCTCGCCGTTGACCTTTATCGAACTGATGAACACAAAGCGTTTCACACCCGCTTGCGCAGCTTGTTCAGCCAGCTTCAAGGTGCCCACCACGTTGACCTTGCGATATTCGGTCAGCGGATCGCTGGAAGCATCGGACATTACGTGAACGCGTGCAGCGCAGTGCACCAGAACGTCAACACCGCAAAGAGGAAGCGGTTCGCCAGCCAGATAATCCGGGCCGGCTCTCACCGGGGAGACCGTTGCCGGCAGTGCAACACCATCGCGACGAATCAGAGCCATCACCGTGCAGCCTGCCATCGAGGACAGCCGTTCGACCACTGCCGAACCTACGAAGCCGCTGGCACCCGTGACGAAGTATGTGTGTTGATGATTCAAGCCGTGTGCTCCAACTGACGATAGACCTCAAGATGTTGTTCCACGATTTTTTCGATCGCAAACGCCTGTACCGCCAGTTCTCGACCCGCAGCGCCCATCTGACGCCGCAGCGCCGGATCTTCAATGAGCAGTTGCAGTTGATCGGCCAACGCGTGTGCATCCCGTACCGGCACCAGCAGCCCGGTGACGCCGGGGTCAATTGCGTCACGACAGCCGGGAACATCGGTGGTAACCACAGCTCGACCACAGGCGGCAGCTTCAACCAGCACCTTCGGCAGCCCTTCACGGTAGGAGGGCAAGGTTACGATATTGGCGTCTGAAAACAGTTGCGCAATATCGTCGCGATATCCCAGCAACTCGACAATACCCTCCTGGCGCCACGCATCCAGTTCAGCCCTGGTGACTGTGGCAGGGTTACCAGGGTCGACATCGCCAATCAATTGAAAGCGGGCTTGTACCCCGCGCTTGGCCAATATCCTGGCAGCCTCAACATACTCCACCACGCCTTTATCGCGCAAAAGCCGCGCAGCGAGACAGACTACAGGTAGCCCCTGAGGTTCTGGAACGTGCGCATAAAGTGCCAGATCGACACCCGAGCCACGAATCATCACAACCTTGGCCTCGGTAAGCCCGCCCATCGCCAGCAACAGGTCTCGGTCGTCAGGGTTTTGAAAGATCGAGCGCAGATTACGCTTACCCAACGCCAGGCGATAAAAAGCACTGACCAGACGCCGAACCAGCGCAGCCTTGGTGCCCTTGGAAAGAAACACGAAACCCAACCCGGAGATGGCCGTGACGACGCCTTTAACGGGAGCGAAGCGCGCAGCAACGCCGCCATAAAGGACCGGCTTGATGGTCACCAGGTGAAGCACATCTGGCTTCAAGCGCCATAACAACTTCCAGATGGTGAACATCAGCCCCAGCTCCGCCAACGGATTACGGCCACTGCGCGATAGCGGCAGAGGATGAAACTCAAAACCCTGTGCCGTGATTGCAGCAACCGCAGCACCTGGCATGCAGGCGACATGAACCTTATAGCCAGCCGCCTGCGCACCTTTGGCAACAGCCAGACGATGGGACAGAAAAAATCCCGGATCATTGACTATAAACAACAACGTTTTAATCATCACTGCTCATCCAACCACGCCTGGAACATAAGGATGGTCCACAGGTGAGACTGCCAATTACCTCGCCCCTGAAGATGCTCGCTCCACATTTTCCTGATGGGCTCAGGCCGAAAGTAGCCATCCCGGACCAGGCGAGCTTCATCAAGGAGGGATTCGGCCCATTCGCGCAAAGAACCGCGCAACCACTCACCCAGCGGGATACCAAACCCTTGCTTGGGACGCTCGATCAGCTCTTTCGGGACGTGGCGATAAAGGACCTGACGCAACAGCCATTTCCCCTGACCATTACGGATTTTCAGATCAAGCGGCATACGCCACGCCAATTCGACCACTCGGTGGTCGAGCATGGGAACACGCCCTTCTATGCTCGCCGCCATGGAGGCCCGATCCAGCTTGACCATGATGTCATCCGACATATAGGTCTGAGCATCCATCGCCATCATCCAATGCTCGAAAGAATCGGTCTTCGGCCAGCGGGATGCGTCGGTAAACATTGTCGCAGGCTCTTCACCGCCGATGACAACGCTGGCCGGATCGCTCCAATGGCTGTTCAGTTGAAGGTAGAATTCATGCCCGTCCGCCAGCTTCAACACGTTGGCCAGTTTGTGCGCCTTGTCCCCAGGCCCGCTCACATGAAACCTGCTGGGAAGCAGCGGCTTTGCCAGGTTGAAAAGACTGTCCCACGTGGTGGGAGATACCGATCGTAAAAGGCTCGCGCTGGCCTGTCGCGCGAACGACGGCACATGCTGCATCTTCGACCATATCTTTTTTGCGCTCAGGTACCGGTTGTAGCCACCGAACAATTCGTCACCGCCGTCCCCACTGAGTACAACCTTCAATTGTTGGCTGGCCAGTTGACTGACAAGGAAGGTGGGAATCTGCGAGCTATCGCTGAAAGGTTCGCAATACATGGAAGACAGGCGCGGTATTACCGCTGCAGCGTCCTGAGGACGTACATACAGCTCAGTGTGCTGGGTGCCCAGGTGCCTGGACACAGCCTTGGCATGTACCGCCTCGTCGAACCCTCCCTCATCGAAGCCGATGGTGAACGTGCGTACCGGCTGGGTGCTCTGTGTTTGCATAAGGGCCACAACCGCGCTGCTGTCCACGCCCCCGCTCAGGAAAGCGCCCACCGGTACATCGGCCAGCATTTGCTGACCAATGCTCGACCGCAATTGAGCCTCGAGCAGATCAGTCGCCGCCTCGGGGCTGCCGGTGAACGGATCAGCAAGCCCCTTGGCCACCGCATCATTAAAGCGCCAGTAAGGCTGAGCAATGGCAGCTTTCGCAGCTGAGAGATCAGTAAGAGGCAGGACAACATAATGACCGCTCTGAAGCTTGGCGATGCCCTTGTAAATGCTGTAAGGGGCCGGAATGCAATTGTGACGAAGCAGCAGCGTCAACGCATTGCGGTCAATTTCCGCGCGAAACGCCGGAAACGCCTTGATGGCTTTGAGCTCCGAGCCGAAGAGCAAGATGTCATCCTGCCAGCCATAATAAAGCGGCTTCTCGCCCATACGATCACGGCCCAGCGTCAGGACCTGCTCTTGCCGATCCCACAGCGCGAACGCAAACATGCCCACCGACGCACTCAAAGTCTTTTCAACGCCCCAGCTTGCAAGCCCGGCCAGAAGCACTTCGGTGTCCGAATGGCCTTTCAGGCCCGTCGAGATAAGACCATCGTCGTGCAACGCTTGCCGCAGTTCGGCATGGTTATAGATCTCGCCGTTGAAGACGATGACAAATCGTCCGCAACTGGAATGCATCGGTTGATGGCCAGCTTCAGAAAGGTCAACAATTGCAAGACGCCGATGCCCCAAAGCGATTCCCACATTCCCGTCGATCCACACACCGGAGTCGTCCGGGCCTCGATGGGTGAGCGACGTGTTCATCAACCGAACAACAGCCTCGAGTTCGCCGTTACGCGAGCTGAAAATACCGCTCAAACCACACATTTACTGGGCACCCTGATTCGAAAGAAAGCGATGATATAGGTCTTTGTATTGATACTCGGTACATTTCATTGTGAAATTTTCGGCGATGCGCTTATAAACGCTCTGCCCCATCGCGGCACGCTCTGACGCTGTTGCAGAAAGTACCGAGACGAATGCTTCGGATAGCCGCCGAGCATTCTGTGCAGGCACTACCGGACCCAATCCACCCAACAGGAATGCTGCATCGCCCACATCGGTGGTGACGCAAGGCAATGCCATACTCATGGCTTCGCCAAGAACGTTGGGGAAGCCTTCGGTGAATGAATGCAGGCAAAAAATATCCATGGCTTTGAAACAGGCAGCAACGTCCTTACGCTCACCGAGCAGGACAAACCGATCTGCGTGACCGGTGGAAGCAATATCGGCCATCAGCGCTGCATTATTCTGATCAACATCGCGCCCTACCATCAGAAACCTGACGTTCGCAAACTGACCAGCAACCATGCCTGCGGCTTTTACAAAGTTGGCGTGGTCCTTGACCGCGTTGAAACGGCCGAGACTGCCGATCACAAGCTCATCACGCCCAATGCCATGAGCTTCTCGAATGGCGTCACGCTCCGAGGGTGTGGCTACCAGTCGCGCAAGATCAAAGCCATTAGGTATGACCGTCATTCGATCCGGCGCATAGCCGACTTCAACATGGGTTTTTCGCGATGCTTGTGCAGCGCAGACAATCACGTCAGGGATGGATCTGGAGAGCCACGCACACAGTTTTCGAATGATAATCGTGGCCTTGCCCCCGCCGCTGCTTACATCCGTAGTCCTGACGCCCCATATGACACCTCTCACTCCGACCAGACGCGCTGCTATGCCTCCAACGAGATCAGAGTGGTACATCCAGGTTTGCACGATATCGGGCTTCTGCCGACGAAGATCACTGACCAACTTGATAGTAACGCCCAGCAAGTCCCACTTGCCGCGCATATGCAGGGTTTCGACGGCAATGCCGCTGGCTCGAAGCCGCACCCCCACTTCACCCAGGTCGGTCAGGGAGATCACGCGATGCTCATCCTCACCACGCGCCTTGAATGATTCACACAGGCGCAGCAGCATCAACTCCGCACCGCCAATATGCAGACCAACGATGATATGGGCTACTTTCAACGTCCCTGCTCCTCCAGCCAAGCTTGAAACATCAATACACCCCACAGCTTGCTCGAATGGTCGGCCCGGCCGCTCAGATGTTGCTCCCACACCCTTCGGATCACCGATGGATGAAAAAATCCTTCTTGCTGTAGACGTTTTTCATTCAGCAACACTTCCGACCACTCTCTGAGAGGCCCGCGCAACCAGGCCGCAATCGGAATGGAAAACCCTTTTTTTGGTCGTTCTATCAACGCGCGTGGAACGTGGCGGTATAGAACCTCTTTCAACGCCCATTTACCGACCCCTCCACGAATTTTCATATCCAGAGGTATACGCCATGCCAACTCGACAACACGATGATCGAGCAACGGAACGCGTGTCTCCAGACTGTTAGCCATGGCAGCGCGATCCACCTTTACAAGGATATCGTCGACCATGTAGGTCTGAGCATCCATTGCCATCATCCACTCTTCAAAGCCCGTCACAGCCGGCCATTTGGCTGGCGTGTTGAGCAATGTCGGGCCTTCATTTCCACTGATTACCGCGTTCGAGGGGGTCTTCCAATGGCTGACAAGCTGGCAATAGAAGTCCTCGCGATTACGACAATCAAGAATATCAACCAGTTTTTCAGCCCTGCCTTTAAGCGGTAACTTCTTCAACGAACTCGCCGCCACGTGGCGCAGTCCGCTTGGTACTTTGCTGACCTTGCTCCATATGCGCGGCGCAAACTGGTAAGGGTTATACCCGCCAAACAGTTCATCACCTGCATCACCGCTCAACGTAACGGTGACATGCTCACGCGCCATTTGGCTGACAAGGAAGGTAGGTATTTGCGAACTGTCGGCAAACGGTTCGCAATAGATGCGCGGCAAGTCTGGAATGATATTCAGCGCATCCTTGGCTTGAATATAAATTTCACTGTGTTCGGTATGCAGGTGGCGAGAAACTGCGAGCGCATGCTCCGCTTCGTTAAAACCATCTTCGCTGAAACCTATCGTGAAGGTTTTCACCGGGCGCGAACTTTGCTTCTGCATAAGTGACACGATCAAGCTGCTATCGACGCCGCCGCTCAAGAACGCGCCCAATGGGACATCGGCGAGCATTTGCATGCCAATACTCTGATCAAGCTGGGTCTCGAGCGTGTCCACTACAGTCTTGCTATCGGCTTGCAGTGGATTGCCGAGACCGGCCTTTACAGCAGCATTGAAAGACCAGAATGGAATCAAATCGACGGACGCTCGCTTTTGCCCAAGCGAGATCGCGACGTAATGTCCAGGCGCGAGTTTTTCAATACCCTGATAAATACTGTACGGCGCCGGAACATAATTGTGCCTCAGGTACAGTGCCAGAGCATCGCGATCGATATTGGCTGAAAAGGCCGGGTGTACCTTAAGCGCCTTGAGTTCCGATCCAAATAACAGAACATCGTTATGCCAGCCCCAATACAGCGGTTTCTCTCCCAATCGATCGCGGGCCAGTATCAACTGGCGCTCCTGCGTGTCCCATAACGCAATGGCAAACATTCCTACCGTCGCCTGCAGGGTTTTCTCCACGCCCCATCGCTCGAAGCAGGCCAGTAAGGTTTCTGTATCCGAGTGCCCACGCCAGGTTTCGCCGTACTCGGTGGTGAGGAGGCTGCGCAACGAAAGGTGGTTATAAATTTCGCCATTGAACGCCATGACGTAGCGCCCGCTGGAAGAATGCATGGGCTGATGGCCCGCGGCTGAAAGATCGACAATTGCAAGCCGACGGTGCGACAGGCCTATTCCAAGTGATGCGTCCGACCATGTTCCGGCATCATCGGGGCCGCGGCTGTAAATCGCGTTACCCATCGCCGCCAGGATGTCATTTGCGCCATCACCCAGAGGGGCTGATGCGAAGAAACCAGAAAACCCACACATGCCTCAATTCCCCTGAACGTATTTAATCGCGATCCTAGCTTACGAGATATCCCAAGCAGTCTCAGGATGTCACCAGCATCGTATGCCGTGAACAACTAAAGCAGGGGACGACCTATCGTTAACAAAATAAAAAACCTTTGAAATTTCATTAGAAATAAATGGGCGTACAGCACTCATCGACGCCGAATTCTTCGGTGAGCCGCCCGCAGGCACAATAAAACAAAAGGCTCGAGCGCCCCTAGATTGGGCGCCTGAGACACTCCGAAAATAAGGCAAGCAACCATTACTTCAGAAAAGTCGAATACCAGCCCATTGCTTTCGCAATACCCTGCTGAATATCAAACTTCGGCTCATAGCCCAACAGCGTTTTTATCTTTCCGATATCAGCCTGAGAATGCCGAACATCGCCTGCACGAAAATCACGATACACGGGCGATTTTTCATAACTTATACCGTGCTGCGACAACGACTGGCGTAGCGCAGAAAACAGCATATTAAGGTCGGTACGCCCGCTGACCGCGACGTTATAAACTTGATTTCGCGCTGCGGACTCAGTCACGGTAGCGGCCAGCAGATTGGCTTGAACTGTGTTCTCGATAAAGCAGAAATCCCTGCTGGTTTCGCCGTCTCCATTAATAAAAACCTCTTGATTCTTAATCATGGAAGCGGCCCATTTAGGGATCACCGCAGCATAGGCACCCTCCGGATCCTGACGCTTACCAAACACGTTAAAGTAACGCAGACCGATGGTTTCAAAACCATAACACCTAGCGAATACTTCCGCGTAGAGCTCGTTGACATACTTGGTAACTGCATACGGGGAGAGTGGTTTGCCAATAACGTCTTCCACTTTCGGCAAACCCGGGTGATCTCCGTAAGTAGAACTACTGGCAGCGTAAGTGAAACTTTTTACTTGCGCATCCCTGGCCGCCACCAACATGTTAAGGAACCCATCAATATTGGTAGCATTCGTAGCGATTGGATCATTGAGGGATCGTGGTACCGACCCAAGCGCCGCCTGGTGCAATACGTAATCCACCCCTCCACATGCGCGCTGACAGTCATCCAATACCTTGATGTCACCTTCGATGAAGCTAAAACGAGCCCACTGCTGCGCAGTGACCGTACCTTTAACCTCATCGAGATTGCGCTGATGGCCCGTCGCAAAGTTGTCAAGGCCGACAACAACTTGATTCAGGCCAAGCAAAGTCTCCAATAAATTGGAGCCAATAAATCCAGCCACTCCAGTGATCAACCACGTTTTAGGTGAAGTCTTGAGTGTTTCCAGGAGCGTTTCATAGCGGGACATAAATTGGCTCTTCGTTTATTGAAAAATAGAACGCATAAATAAAATTACAAACGAATATCAGACTCTTCACGGCTCAGCAGGTATTTCAGATCGTAGAGAACATGCTCAGCCTTACCAAACTTGCGAATTTTTTCAGCACCCAGAGCCTTGAATTCATTATGCGCAACGGCCAGCACAATACCGTCATAGACATCAGTGCCCGGTTCGGCAATAGGCGTTATGCCATATTCATGGTTGGCCTCTTCAGGGCTGACCCATGGATCATAAATATCCACTGCAATGTTGTACTCTTTCAACTCATTGACAATATCCACGATTCGCGTGTTACGCAGGTCCGGGCAGTTTTCCTTGAACGCCAGGCCCATAATCAATACACGAGCGCCATCGACATGAATACGGCGCTTAACCATCGTTTTTACCAACTGGGAGACCACATACGCGCCCATTCCGTCATTGAGACGGCGTCCCGCAAGAATGATTTCGGGGTGATAGCCGATGGATTGAGCCTTGTGAGTCAGGTAGTAGGGGTCTACGCCGATGCAGTGCCCGCCCACCAAGCCTGGCCGGAATGGCAGGAAATTCCATTTCGTGCCCGCAGCCTGGAGCACTGACTCCGTATCAATACCCATTTTATTGAAAATAATGGCCAGCTCATTGATCAGAGCGATGTTTAAGTCACGCTGGGTGTTTTCAATAACTTTCGCCGCTTCGGCAACTTTAATGCTGCTTGCCTTGTGCGTGCCCGCAATGATGATCTGGTTGTAAAGAGCATCCACCAGATCGGCGATCTCAGGTGTGGATCCAGAAGTCACCTTCTTGATGGTAGTGACACGATGCTCCTTGTCTCCCGGATTAATACGCTCAGGGCTGTATCCGGCAAAGAAATCGACGTTGAATTTTAATCCGGAAAATTTCTCAAGGACGGGCACACAGTCTTCTTCAGTTGCGCCGGGATAGACGGTCGACTCATAAATAACCAGGTCGCCTTTCTTCAGCACCTTACCGATACTTTCTGATGCCTTGATCAGTGGCGTAAGGTCTGGTTGGTTGTACTCATCAATCGGCGTAGGCACTGTCACCACAAACGTATTGCAGCTGGACAATTCGTCCAGATTAAAACTGAAGCTGAGCTTACCGGCCTGCTTCAACTCCTCATCGCTCACTTCCAGCGTGGAGTCGTGCCCGGCTCTCAAGGCCTGGATACGCGGCTGGTTGATGTCAAACCCAACCACCGTCCGATGCTTGCCAAACTCCACCGCGAGGGGCAGGCCAACATATCCAAGACCTATAATGGCGAGCTTAATATCTTCCAGTTTTTGCATAATTAAAGCCTAATAATAAAATAAAATTTCACTGAACCATCTTCAGCGCTGAATACTTCAACATCCCCGTGAATCAAGACCTCTGACAGCAGGTCCCCCGCAAGCTGAGCTCGCCCACCGGCAAGAAATCTCCAGCTGCTTGCTGGCGCTTTCTGCGCGCCAACTGATTGATCGCTCAAGCCAATATCACTTTGCCATGCCTGTACCCGGATGGTTTAGCCGAGCTTAACCGTTCAAAAGTCAACACCTGCAAAAACAGCGTAAACCCGCTACACCCTTGAGCGAGGACGTTTGGTAAGCATAATACTACGAGATGCTTCACCAAATAAGCGCCAGCAGAACATAAACCGCACCACATGTATCTGCCAAAGCCAGATATGCTACCGGCACCATGAATGCGTGAGCGTTTTGGCTTCAGGTCAGCAAATCAACACCTGAAGCCAGCGCGCCTGGTAACCTCATATCAGCCTACCGCTCACTTTTTTCTACCTCTGCGTGTACAGGCGGTGAGTGAGATGACCTACCAACTGCGGCGCTACGCTTAATTAACAGCAGCGAACGCGCCAGGGCGATCAAAACACCGAGGACCCCGCCCATAATAAGACCAGACAGCAGAATAAGAGCCTTTTTTGGTTTAATCGGCTTAATCGGCTCGAGCGCCAGCTTATCTATGACGACCAATTTCAACTGCGCCATATCAAGATTCAGACTACGGAGCCGGGCCTGCTCCCCCCGAAGAGGCGCGACATTACTCAAAAACAAATCTTCGTTTTTACGATTGTTCAGCAATTCAATCTCGCGATTAGACTGCAGCAATTGAAGGTCCTTGGCGATTTGCGCGATACGGACATCGGTAAAGTCATCACTCTTACGCTGTAGCAGAGCGCTACGCTCTGCCTCCAGCGCCTCGACCCCCATGAAGTACAGAGGGAGTTGCTGATTATTGATTTCGGTACGAATGACGCTGGATGACCGATTATTGCTTTTATCACCTAATGACGAAAGCGTAGATGGTTTTTGTATTCCAAGTGATTTAGCAATTGCAATGGATTCACCCAACAGCGCCAGTCGATCGCTACGAGCGGCCTTTAGCTGAGCGCGCAGTGCCTTGAGCTCATCTTGCAATTGAGCACGACGAAGCACATCTTTCTCGGCCAACTTTGCAATCCTGGCCTCTTTATCCATTTCGTAACTTGAGCGAGCGGCGCTCAACTTTCCTTCAATTTCCGTTAATCGATTTTTAACAATCACACTCAAGTCAGCAGCAATCTGCTGCCGCTGCGCATTAATTGCGTATTCGACAAACCCATTGAGAATAGACACCCCATCTATCCCCTTGGGGTAGGTCATTTCAAGCTTAATATAGTTGCTTAATTCGTCCGATTTCTTGGAATCTGGAACTTCAAGATTTATTGAATTTTTGTTGAACTCCTCAAAACTCTGCTCCAATGTTCTCCCTGGGCGCGAGAAAGCCTTGAACAGATTTTGATGCGAGCGAAAGAAACCAAGACGAATATCGTAAGACTCAAGCGCCTCCCCCACTTTAATCAACGCCTGCGCCGGTGGAAGCGTATAGACTTCAGACCGATTCAAAGCGTCCAGTTCGTTAATTGCGGCAGGGCGCAGGACGCTGGTCACTTGATATTCTGGCGTAACTAAAAAGGCGTAAACAGCCGACAGAGCGCCGGCAAGCACGACGACGGCAAAAATTAGAACCTTATTTTGCCAGAGCCCATGAAAAAGCATTTCAAGGCCGAATTTTGCCGCAGGGGGTACCGGAATGACGCGAAGACTACTACTCACAACAAAAACCTGCCTTCAAGAAGAAACTGCGGGCTCGTTATGCAGACAAATTGTGTGTTTGTTCTAATTGGATGACCGCCTGAACCGAGCGTCTCTGCCAAATTCCGAGCGCACAAACTGCCTGTTATCGAGAACAGATTTCATTTTGCCATCTCTCTGGTTTATTACAAGACTTGACATGTCTGTAGGCCTTTACCTACAACGCCAAAAAAACCAATATCAGTCATGCTGGGCGACAACGAGGCGGAAGGAGAGTTTCGGATCTGACAGATCACAGCCAATGATTTAACGAAACCCCAAGCCTCTAGGCACTCCCAAGTAGAAAAGCGCCTGGGGACCTGGACTTACCCGCAAACGATATTTTCTGACAGGCGGTCATGACCCTTTACTCAGTCCAATCCAAACAAGCGAGAGCAGACTTCAGCTTCGCCCGCCTGCCATAGACCTGCGATGACGACGCCCTACCAAAACACCCAGCAACGGCCCTATCACCATCCCAACAATCAACGCCACCACAACAAACACCGAAACAGGCAACTCCCTAGTAGCCTGCCCCAGAAACGAAAGCGATACGCCCTGCTGATTTTCCAATACAAACGCCAGGACTATCAAAGCAACGATCAGTACCGCGAATACCGCAACAACGCGCTTAACCCCACGCATAACCTTCTCCTACCTCAAAAACACTCAGACGCCTTCTTCCTCTTCTTCGTTCACCCGGTCACGCAACTCTTTGCCCGGCTTGAAGTGAGGGACGAATTTACCGTCGAGGCTGACGGATTGGCCTGTCTTTGGATTGCGGCCAACGCGGGGCGCGCGGTAGTGCAGGGAGAAACTGCCGAAGCCACGGATCTCGATGCGATCGCCGGTGGCCAGACACTGGGACATTTGCTCAAGCATAGTCTTGATAGCCAGCTCAACATCCTTGGATGAGAGCAGCCCTTGATGGGTGACAATTCGTTCGATCAACTCCGACTTCGTCATATTTTTCCCTTCTTTTTCAAGCAGCTAGGAAAAGCGCTCCGAAGGTTTTAGCATGACTTGATGAATTTGAACAGCCCACGCAATACTTATGTGCAGGTTAATAGCGCTGCCTGATGGGCACCGCGGTGGGTCATTTACAGATGACCAACATCGTTCGAGTGACTGCGCCGGCAGGATTCCAACCAAACAAGTAATCGCCCTCTTCATCCTTCGCGTCGCTGGAGCGCGTGATCACCTTATAGCCCTGCATCTTGCATTCGCGAGCAGCGCGCTTCTCACACTTCTCCCAATTACCGCCAAGGCCCGAGCAGTCGATCTCTATCCCACTCACACCGCGCTTGACGTGCGTTTTTGCGCTAGTGACGGAACAGCCTGACAGCATCACCAATACGAGCACTACGATAAGCCTGTTCATTCAAATCCTTATTGAAACAAAACGCCGAGAGCGCTTTTACTATGACTATAGCCAGTTCTGACAACGACCTGTAGACCAGAGATACCCGAGGATGATTCAACGAATTTCAGACACAAAAAAGGGCGACCGAAGTCGCCCTTTTTCTATGGTCTGACAGAACTTAGTTCTGCTTTTCCATTTGTGCACGCAACAGGTCGCCCAGAGTGGTAGGACCAGCAGTGATGCTATCCGAAGGCTTGTCTTTCAAGCTTTGGATGGCTTCTTTCTCTTCAGCATCGTCTTTCGACTTGATGGAGAGCTGGATTACGCGGCTCTTGCGGTCAACGCTGATGATCTTGGCTTCTACTTCCTGGCCTTCTTTCAGAACGTTGCGCGCGTCTTCAACGCGGTCACGGCTGATTTCGGAGGCTTTCAGAGTCGCTTCGATATCGTCGGCCAACGTGATGATGGCGCCTTTAGCGTCAACTTCTTTCACGATGCCTTTAACGATTGCGCCTTTGTCGTTGTCCTGAACGAATTCAGAGAACGGGTCGCTTTCCAGTTGCTTGATACCCAGGGAGATGCGCTCGCGCTCTGGGTCAACCGACAGGATAACGGTGTCCAGCTCGTCGCCCTTCTTGAAACGACGAACAGCTTCTTCGCCGACTTCGTTCCAGGAGATGTCGGACAGGTGAACCAGGCCGTCGATGCCGCCGTCCAGACCAATGAAGATACCGAAATCGGTGATCGACTTGATGGTGCCGGAGATCTTATCGCCCTTGTTGAACTGGCCGGAGAAATCTTCCCATGGGTTGGATTTGCACTGCTTGATACCCAGGGAGATACGACGACGCTCTTCGTCGATGTCCAGAACCATAACTTCCACTTCGTCGCCGACTTGTACGACTTTCGAAGGGTGGATGTTCTTGTTGGTCCAGTCCATTTCGGAAACGTGTACCAGGCCTTCCACGCCTTCTTCCAGCTCAGCGAAGCAGCCGTAGTCGGTCAGGTTGGTTACACGCGCGGTCACGCGGGTGCTTTCCGGGTAACGCGCTTTGATAGCAACCCATGGATCTTCACCCAGTTGCTTCAGGCCCAGGGAAACACGGTTGCGTTCGCGATCGTATTTCAGAACCTTGACATCGATCTCGTCGCCAACGTTGACGATTTCGGAAGGATGCTTGATACGCTTCCAGGCCATGTCGGTAATGTGCAGCAGGCCATCGACGCCACCCAGATCGACGAATGCGCCGTAATCGGTGAGGTTCTTGACGATACCTTTGACTTGTTGGCCTTCCTGCAGGGATTCCAGCAGAGCTTCACGCTCGGCGGAGTTCTCTGCTTCCAGGACGCTACGACGGGAAACGACAACGTTGTTGCGCTTCTGGTCGAGCTTGATGACCTTGAATTCGAGTTCCTTGCCTTCCAGGTGCGTGGTGTCGCGCACTGGACGAACGTCGACCAAAGAACCTGGCAGGAACGCACGGATGCCGTTAACGTCGACAGTGAAGCCGCCTTTAACCTTACCGTTGATAACGCCCTTGACCACTTCTTCAGCTGCGAAGGCTGCTTCGAGAACAATCCAGCATTCAGCGCGCTTGGCTTTTTCACGGGACAGCTTGGTTTCACCGAAACCGTCTTCAACCGAGTCCAGAGCAACGTGAACTTCGTCACCGACGTTGATGTTCAGCTCGCCAGCATCGTTGTAGAACTGTTCCAGCGGGATCAGAGCTTCAGACTTCAGACCAGCGTGAACGGTTACCCAGCGAGCTTGGTAATCGATATCAACGATAACACCGGTGATGATGGAGCCTGCCTGAAGGTTCAGGGTTTTTAGGCTTTCTTCAAAGAGTTCCGCAAAGCTTTCGCTCATTTTAATTCCTGTTGATAAGGGCGAAGAATACGCCCATCTCCACACCCCAGACGGTATGGGTCAGTTTCATTTAGAAGAAGCACCGCAGGACTTTGACTGGTCCCCTGCAGCCTTCTTGGTCACCCGGCGATATCGCGAATGGCGATCTCACTCATGATGCGTTCCAGCACCTGCTCGATGGAAAGCTCCGTGGAATCCAGCTGTATGGCGTCAGCCGCCGGCTTGAGCGGGGCTACCGCACGCTGGGTATCACGCTCATCGCGTGCACGGATCTCATCTAGCAGACTCGACAGACTAACACCATCGACTTTGCCCTTCAACTGCAAGTAACGGCGGCGCGCACGCTCCTCGGCACTGGCAGTCAGGAAAATCTTCAGCGGCGCCTCAGGAAACACCACGGTGCCCATGTCGCGGCCATCCGCCACCAGGCCTGGCGGCTCCTGGAATGCACGCTGACGCTGCAGCAACGCATCACGCACCGCCGGCAGCGCGGCGACCTGGGACGCCCATGAGCCAACCTGCTCGTTACGCAGGTCATCGGTCACATCATCACCTTCAAGGATGATGCGCTGCGGATGCCCTTCGGTCGCGCCGACGAACTGCACGTCAAGATGTGCCGCCAGCAGTTTCAGGGATTCTTCGTTGGTAAGGTCGACGCCATGGTTGCGTGCGGCAAACGCCAGCAGGCGATACAGCGCGCCGGAGTCCAGCAGGCACCAGCCCAGGCGCTTGGCCAGGATGCCGGCGATAGTGCCTTTGCCCGAGCCGCTTGGCCCGTCGATGGTAATCACCGGTGCTTTGATATTCACAATTGAGCCTCTTGGGCAACACGCATGCCGACGTGGGCACACAGGGTAAGAAAATTCGGAAAAGACGTCGCTACATTGGCACAGTCATGGATACGAATCGGCGCCGCCGCTCGCAGGCCAGCCACGCTGAAGGCCATGGCAATCCGGTGGTCTGCATGGGCCTGCACTTCGCCGCCGCTTAACGGGCCGCCGTCGATGATAATCCCATCGGCGGTAGGTTCACACTTCACCCCGAGCATCAGCAGACCATCGGCCATAACCTGAATGCGGTCGGATTCCTTCACGCGCAGCTCCTGAGCACCGCGCAGCACCGTTCTACCTTCAGCGCAGGCTGCCGCGACAAACAACACCGGAAACTCATCAATCGCCAACGGAACCAGCGCCTCGGGAATTTCGATCCCCTTCAATGCAGCCGAACGCACGCGCAGATCCGCGACAGGCTCACCGCCCACCTCACGCTGGTTTTCCAGGCTGATATCAGCGCCCATCAATCGAAGGATATCAATCACGCCGGTGCGCGTCGGGTTAATGCCGACATGCTCCAGCAGCAGCTCGGCCCCGTCGGCAAGCGAAGCTGCCACCAGGAAAAACGCCGCCGAGGAGATATCCCCGGGCACATCTATAGGCGCTGCGCTGAGCACATGGCCCGACTCCACCGAAGCGATCGCGCCCTCCACCACCACCGGGCAACCAAACCCGCGCAACAGGCGCTCGGTATGATCACGGGTCGGCGCAGGCTCGGTCACAGCGGTCTTGCCTTCGGCGTACAACCCCGCCAGCAGCAGACTGGATTTGACCTGGGCACTGGCCATCGGCAGCGTGTAATTCAACCCTTTCAACGACTGACCACCACGAATACTCAACGGCGGACGCCCTTCAGGCCCCGTCTCGATCACCGCGCCCATTTCCCGCAGCGGCTGGACCACACGATTCATCGGGCGCCGGGACAGCGAGGCGTCGCCGGTCAATACGCTGTCAAAGCGCTGCGCCGCGAGCAACCCGGCAAGCAGGCGCATCGAGGTGCCGGAGTTGCCGAGGTAGATCGGCCCCGGTGGCGCCTTCAGCCCCTGCAGACCGACGCCATGGATCGTTACGCGCCCATGGTGCGGACCTTCGATCACGACGCCCATGTCACGAAACGCCTGCAAGGTCGCCAGGGCATCCTCGCCCTCCAGGAAACCTTCAACTTCGGTGACCCCCTCGGCCAACGAGCCCAGCATGATCGAGCGATGGGAGATCGACTTGTCGCCCGGCACACGGATGCGCCCACTCAAGCGACCACCCGGGCTGGCCACGAAGACCACCTCATCAGCGCTCACAGCGGTTTCCATATAGGCCCGGCGTGCCAGGATCTTGCTGAAGTGCTCACGCGCCACCCGAGCACGCGTGAACACGCCCAGTAACTGATGACCATCTCCGGCATCGACCGAGTCGCGCAAGGCGTCGAGGTCGCTGCGGAAGGTATCCAGGGTGCGCAACACCGCTTCGCGATTGGCGAGAAAGATGTCGTGCCACATCACCGGGTCGCTGCCGGCAATCCGCGTGAAATCACGGAAGCCGCCAGCGGCGTAGCGGAAGATCTCCAGGTTTTCGTTGCGTTTGGCCAGCGAATCCACCAGACCAAACGCCAGCAGATGCGGCAGGTGGCTGGTCGCCGCCAGCACTTCGTCGTGACGCTCGACCTGCATATGCTCGACATCCGCCCCCAGCTCGCGCCACAGACGATCAACCACGGCCAGCGCCGCCGGATCGGTTTGCACCAACGGCGTCAGAATCACTTTGTGCCGACGAAACAACTGCGCATTCGAGGCTTCCACCCCGCTCTGCTCGGAGCCGGCAATCGGGTGGCCCGGCACAAAGCGCGCCGGCATGCCGCCAAACGCCTGTTGCGCCGCGCGCACCACATTGCCTTTGGCACTGCCGACGTCGGTGAGAATCGCCTGGCCCAGGTCCATGCCGGCCAATACCCCAAGCAGCTTTTCCATCGCGAGGATCGGCACCGCCAGCTGGATCACATCCGCGCCCTGGCAAGCCAGGGCCAGGTCCGCTTCACAGCGGTCGACCACGCCCAGCTCAACCGCCAGCGTGCGCGATTGCGGGTCCAGGTCCACACCGACCACTTCGCCGCACAGCCCGCTTTCACGCAGGCCTTTGGCGAAGGAACCACCGATCAACCCCAGGCCGACCACCACCAGGCGACCGATCATAGGCACAGCAGGTTGCAATGCAGTGACATCAACCACGAGCGAGAACCTTGGCCAGTGCCTCAAGGAAGCGGCTGTTCTCGGCCGGCAGGCCTATGGTGATACGCAGGTGGTTCGGCATGCCGTAGTTGGCCACCGGGCGCACGATCACGCCTTCGCGCAGCAGGCCCTGGAATACCGGAGCGGCCAACTGGCCGAGGTCGACGCAGATGAAATTGCCCTTGGACGGAATCCAGCCCAGGCCCAATTCACGGAAACCTTGCTGCAGTTGCAGCATGCCGCGTTCATTGATGCGACGGCCTTCCTCCAGGTACTCGGTGTCCTTAACCGCCGCGCAGGCTGCCGCGAGGGCCAGGCTGTTGACGTTGAAGGGCTGACGCACGCGGTTCAGCACATCCGCAACCACCGCCGTCGACAGGCCGTAGCCAACGCGCAACGACGCCAGGCCATAGGCCTTGGAGAAGGTGCGCGACACCAGCAGGTTCGGGTAGGTCGCCAGAAAGTCGAGGCCGTTTGGCAACTCGCCGCCTTCGGCGTACTCGATATAGGCTTCGTCGAGCACGACCAGCACGTGCTCGGGCACGTCTCGCAGGAAGTCATTCAACGCCTGGGCATCAAACCAGGTGCCGGTGGGGTTGTTCGGGTTGGCGATAAACACCACGCGCGTCTGCGCGTCGATGGCCGCGAGCATTGCCGGCAGGTCATGCCCCCAATCCCTGGCCGGAATTATCCGCGCATCGGCGCCAACGGCCTGGGTCACGATGGGGTAGACCGCAAACGCATGCTCGCTGAACACCGCATTCAGGCCGGGCGCCAGGTAGGCACGACCGACCAGCTCAAGAATGTCGTTGGAGCCGTTGCCCAGGGTCACCTGGTTAAGTTCCACAGCGCAGTTTTGCGCCAGCAGCGACTTCAGCGCAAAGCCGTTGCCATCCGGATAACGGGTCAACTCGGCCAGCTCTTCACGAATCGCCGCCAGCACCTTGGGGCTCGGGCCCAGCGGGTTTTCGTTACTCGCCAGTTTGACGATCTTCGAAGGGTCCAGGTTCAACTCACGCGCCAGTTCGTCCACAGGCTTGCCCGGCACGTACGGCGAGAGTTGTTGCACGCCCGGCTGCGCCAGGGCGAGGAAGTTGCCACTCATGTCAAAGCCTCACAAAACCGCTTTCGGGTAAGAGCCGAGCACCTTGAGTGCCACGGCCTCCTGACTGATCTTCTCGAGCACGCCCTTGACCAGCGGGTCGCGGTGGTGGCCGATGAAGTCGATAAAGAACACATAGGTCCATTTACCGCTGCGCGAAGGACGCGTCTCGATGCGCGTCAGGTCAATCCCGTTGTCGTGGAACGGCACCAGCAGTTCATGCAGGGCGCCTGGCTTGTTGCTCATGGACACGATGATCGAAGTCTTGTCGTCGCCGGTCGGCGGCACTTCCTGACTGCCGATCATCAGGAACCGCGTGGAGTTGTCCGGGCGGTCCTCGATCTTTTCGGCCAGGCGCGTCAGCCCGTAAAGGCCCGCAGCCATGTCACCGGCAATCGCCGCCGAATTCCACTCACCCTTGACCCGCTTGGCAGCCTCGGCGTTGCTCGACACTGCCACGCGCTCGACATTCGGGTAATGGGCATCCAGCCACTTGCGGCACTGGGCCAGGGACTGAGCGTGAGAGTAGATACGGCTGATGCTGTCGGTCTTGGTGTTTTCGCCCACCAGCAGGTGATGGTGAATGCGCAGCTCGACTTCGCCGCAGATCACCATGTCGTGCTCGAGGAAGCTGTCGAGGGTGTGATTGACCGCGCCTTCAGTGGAGTTTTCCACCGGCACCACGCCAAAATTCACCGCACCGGCCGCCACTTCACGGAACACTTCATCGATGGCCGCCATAGGCTTGCTGATCACGGCGTGGCCGAAATGCTTCATGGCCGCCGCCTGGGTGAACGTGCCTTCAGGGCCGAGGTAAGCCACTTTCAGCGGCTGCTCGAGGGCCAGGCACGAGGACATGATTTCGCGGAACAACCGCGCCATCTCTTCGTTGCCCAATGGGCCCCTATTGCGCTCCATCACACGCTTGAGCACCGCCGCTTCACGCTCGGGCCGATAGAACACCGGCACCTCGCCTTCGGCCAGTTCAGCCATCTTCACCCGCGCCACTTCCTGGGCGCAGCGCGCACGCTCACTGATCAGTTCCAGGACTTTCTCGTCCAGGCTATCGATGCGGACCCGCAGGGCCTTGAGTTCTTGCTCAGACATTAGCCGTGTTCCTTTTCGAACTCTGCCATGTAGGCAACCAGCGCGTTGATCGCGTGGATGTCCACAGCGTTGTAGATGGAGGCGCGCATGCCACCCACCGAGCGGTGGCCCTTGAGATTCAGCAGGCCGCGCGCGTCGGCACCGGCCAGGAATGGTTTGTCCAGGCGGTCGTCAGCCAGGCGGAACGGTACGTTCATCCACGAGCGGTTGCCGAGGTTGATCGGGTTGCTGTAGAGGCCGCTGGCGTCGATGAAGTCGTACAGGACGCGCTTCTTCTCTTCGTTGAGCTTGCCCATGGCAGCGACACCGCCCTGCTCTTTCAGCCACTCGAACACCAGGCCCGAGAGGTACCAGGCGAATGCCGGCGGGGTGTTGTACATCGAGCCGTTGTCGGCTGCGACCTTGTAGTTGAGCATCGTCGGGCACACCGCACGGGCGCGGCCCAGCAGGTCTTCACGGATGATGTTGACCAGGATGCCGCTCGGGCCGATGTTCTTCTGTGCACCGGCGTAGATCATGCCGTAGCGCGACACATCGATCGGGCGCGAAAGAATGTCCGAGGACATGTCACACACCAGCGGGACGTCGCCCACTTCAGGCACCCAGTCGAATTGCAGGCCACCGATGGTTTCGTTCGCCACGTAGTGCACGTAGGCCGCATCCTTCGTCAGCTTCCATTCGTTCTGACCGGGAATGGCGAAGTAGTCGTAGGGCTTGGCGGTGCCTGCCACATTGACGTTGCCGTAACGGGAGGCCTCCTCAATCGCCTTCTGCCCCCAGATGCCGGTGTCGATGTAGTCGGCCGTGCCGCCTTCGGGCAGCAGGTTCAGCGGGATCTGGGCGAACTGCTGACTGGCACCGCCTTGCAGGAACAGCACCTTGTAGTTTGAAGGGATGCCCAGCAGGTCGCGCAGGTCCTGCTCGGCCTTGGTGGCGATGGAGACGAACTCATCGCTGCGATGGCTCATCTCCATCACGGAGAGGCCTTTTCCATGCCAGTCGAGGAGTTCACCCTGCGCGCGCTGCAGGACTGCTTCAGGAAGCGCCGCGGGACCGGCACAGAAGTTATAGGCTCTCTTGCTCACATCCAATCTCACTCTGATCTGGTGGGGCTGCAATCATGTTCGGCAACAACCTTTCGCTGGAGCGAACCCTGGTGGGAGCAGGCTTGCCTGCGATACAGGCACTGCGGTGGTTCCAGTGATACCGCGGTGATGCTATCGCAGGCAAGCCAGCTCCCACAGGGATCGGTGCCAGACCAAGGATAGGTATTTCAAAGGGGACACAAACAACAAGGGGGCGAATCTTCATCCGCCCCCTGTGTGTCCGCTTATTCCTGCGGTTCTTCTTCGTCTGCGGCAGCATCGAGGGTTGGCTCGTCGATGTTGTCATCGCCGGTTGCGATCACCTCACCGTCAAATTCTTCGCCTTCCAGCTCTTCACCTTCAATTTCCGAAGGCTCCTGCACACGCTCAAGGCCTACCAGCTTCTCGTCCTTGGCCAGCTTGATCAGGGTCACGCCCTGAGTGTTACGGCCCAGGCTCGAGACTTCGGCCACACGGGTACGCACCAGCGTGCCCTGATCGGAAATCAGCATGATTTCCTCGCCGTCGAGCACCTGCACCGCGCCGACCAGACGGCCGTTGCGGTCGTTGCTGACCATGGCGATCACGCCCTGGCCGCCACGCTTGTACTCGGGGAACTCGCTGATGGCTGTGCGCTTGCCGTAACCACGCGCCGAAGCGGTGAGGATCTGGCTGCCTTCTTCCGGGATCAGCATCGAAATCAGCTTCTGCCCTTCCGGCAGACGCATGCCGCGTACACCACGGGCCGTACGGCCCATGGCACGCACGTCGGATTCCTTGAAGCGCGTGACCTTGCCGCCATCGGAGAACAGCATCACTTCACGCGCGCCATCGGTAATGGCGGCCGAGATCAATACGTCACCTTCATCCAGCTCCAGGGCGATCAGACCCACGCTGCGCTGACGGCTGAAGGATTCCAGCGGGGTCTTCTTGACGGTGCCTTTGGCAGTCGCCATGAAGATGAAGTGACCTTCGGTGTACTCGTCGACCGGCAGCATGGTGGTGATGTATTCATCACTGTCCAGGGGCAGCAGGTTGACCAGCGGACGACCACGGGCGGCGCGGGACGCCTCGGGGATTTCGTAGGTTTTGAGCCAGTACACCTTGCCCTTGCTGGAGAACAGCAGCAGCGTGGTGTGACTGTTGGCGACCAGCAGGTGAGCGATGTAGTCCTCATCCTTCACGCCGGTAGCCGATTTGCCTTTACCGCCACGACGCTGGGCCTGGTATGCCGCCAGCGGCTGGGTCTTGGCATAGCCGCCGTGGGAGATGGTCACCACGCGGTCTTCTTCCGGAATCATGTCGCCCAGGGTCAGGTCGAGGCGGGCATCGAGGATTTCGGTGCGGCGCACGTCACCGTATTCGGCGCGGATCACTTCCAGCTCTTCGCGGATCACTTCCATCAGGCGCACGGCGCTGTTGAGGATGCGGATCAGCTCGCCGATCTGGTTGAGAATCTCCTGGTACTCGGCCAGCAGTTTCTCGTGCTCCAGACCGGTCAGACGGTGCAGACGCAGCTCCAGGATGGCCTGGGCCTGTTCCGGCGACAGGAAGTACTTGCCATCACGCAGACCGTATTGCGGATCCAGGGTCTCCGGACGACAGGAGTCGGCACCGGCGCGCTCAACCATTGCCACAACGGCGCTGGATTCCCACGGCATCTTGATCAGCGCTTCCTTGGCTTCCGACGGCGTCGGCGAAGCCTTGATCAGCGCGATGACCGGGTCGATGTTCGACAGCGCAACCGCCTGGCCTTCCAGGATGTGGCCGCGCTCGCGGGCCTTGCGCAGTTCGAACACGGTACGGCGGGTGACCACTTCGCGACGGTGACGCACGAAGGCTTCCAACAAATCCTTGAGGTTCAGGATGCGTGGGCGGCCGTCGATCAGTGCAACCACGTTGATACCAAACACGCTTTGCAGCTGGGTCTGGGCGTAGAGGTTGTTGAGGATCACCTCAGGCACTTCGCCACGACGCAGCTCGATCACCACGCGCATACCGTCTTTGTCGGACTCGTCGCGCAGCTCGGTGATGCCTTCCAGTTTCTTCTCTTTAACCAGCTCGGCGATCTTCTCGATCAGACGCGCCTTGTTGAGCTGGTACGGCAGTTCGGTGATAACGATCTGCTGGCGGCCACCGACCTTGTCGATGTCTTCGATGATCGAGCGGGCGCGCATGTAAATGCGGCCGCGACCGGTGCGATAGGCTTCGATGATGCCGGCACGACCGTTGATGATCGCGGCGGTCGGGAAGTCCGGACCGGGAATGTATTGCATCAGCTCATCGACGGTCAGCTCGGGGTTGTCGATGAGGGCCAGGCAACCGTCGATGACTTCACCGAGGTTGTGCGGCGGAATGTTGGTGGCCATGCCCACGGCAATACCGCTGGAACCGTTGACCAGCAGGTTGGGAATACGGGTCGGCATGACGGCCGGGATCATTTCGGTGCCGTCGTAGTTCGGCACCCAGTCCACGGTTTCCTTGTGCAGGTCGGCCAGCAACTCGTGCGCCAGCTTGGTCATGCGCACTTCGGTGTATCGCATGGCCGCGGCGTTGTCGCCGTCGACCGAACCGAAGTTGCCCTGGCCGTCTACCAGCAGGTAGCGCAGGGAAAATGGCTGGGCCATCCGAACAATGGTGTCGTACACCGCAGTGTCGCCGTGCGGGTGATACTTACCGATCACGTCACCGACAACACGGGCAGATTTCTTGTACGGCTTGTTCCAGTCGTTACCCAGCTCGCTCATCGCGAACAGCACACGCCGGTGCACGGGCTTCAAGCCATCGCGCGCATCAGGCAGTGCCCGACCCACGATTACGCTCATTGCGTAGTCAAGGTAGGACTGTTTCAGCTCGTCTTCGATATTGACCGGGAGGATTTCTTTGGCCAGTTCGCCCATGAGAAGCCTGATTCCTTTTTCGGGTGAAACCTCGTCACATCCATTCGGGATGAACGAAGCTCGCCGCTGCCGGCAGGGTGCCTGACAACGACTTACGACAAATCAACGAGTTATGACACGGATCTGCACGTTACAGGCAACCCCTTTGGGTGGCCCTGGAAACCGCTGGATGTTATCACAATCGCCGCCACGCACCTATCCCCCTCATGCGCATGGAGGCCAGTAATTTGACCGGTGACAGGCTTGAGGGGGACGAGAGGGGCTCAGAGGTGGGGTGGTGGTGTTTTTTGAGGGTGAATCCGGGAGTTTTATTGACTTTGAGGGCCAATCGGGGGCAAGCCCCCTCCCACACTTGAAGGGTGAACACAGTCAAACATGTGGCAGGGGGCTTGCCCCCGATAGCAATGACACAGACACCGCAGCCTTTAATGCAATCGCTTGCGGCACATCAACCTGGCCAGCTTGGCGGTATCCGGCCGCTCCACAACACCTTTTTCAGTGACGATCACATCAATCAGGTCAGCCGGCGTCACGTCGAACGCCGGATTCAACGCCGGCACCTCCAGGCGCTGGCCGCCAATGTCCAGCAACTCCTCGACATCGCGCTCTTCCAGCGTCACCTCCTCACCGGTGGCCATCATCAAGTCGACCGTCGAACTCGGCGCCACCACCATAAAGCGCACGCCATGGTGCATGGCGCACACGGCCAACTGGTAGGTGCCAATGGTGCTGATCACATCACCATTGGCCGCAATGCAGTCGGCGCCGACGACCACCCAGGTCACGCCCTTGGTCTTGAGGATATGTGCGCCGGCAGAGTCGGTATTCACCGTGACCGGGACCCCGTCGCCCGCCAGCTCCCAGGCGGTCAGTCGCGAGCCTTGCAGCCAGGGGCGGGTCTCGTTGGCATAAACCTGCTCGACCAGGCCCTCCAAAAAGGCCGCGCGAATCACACCGAGTGCCGTGCCGACGCCGCCCGTCGCCAGGGCGCCAGCGTTGCCATGGGTGAGGATCGCCTGGACATTGCCCTGATGCTTGCGAATCCGCTCCATGCCCAATTGGGCCATGACAACATTGGCTTCGCGGTCGCTCTCATGGATCGTGATCGCTTCGGCTTCCAGCGCTGCCAGGGGGTCGGCGTGCTTTTTGAGGCGGTCCAGGCGGTCGCGCATGCGCTTGAGTGCCCAGAACAGGTTGGCGGCGGTCGGACGGGTATCGGCCAGCAGCGCGTAGTCTTCCTCCCACGCCGCCTGCCAGTCATCGCCTTCGGTGATACGCGCACGGGCGGCCAGCACCAGACCGTAGGCGGCGCTGATGCCGATGGCCGATGCCCCGCGCACCACCCTCGCGCGAATGGCCGTGGCCACTTCCTCCGCTGTCGAGCAAGCCACCCAGCTCTGGCGGGCCGGCAAGGTACGCTGATCGAGCAGGTACAGTGCGCCATCCCGCCACTCGATGGCCTTCACTTTCTCCGCAGCCAACAGTCGGTCGCGCATCCCTAACCCCGCACTCATGAACAAAAGCCGCCGATTATAGCGATCCGCCAGCCAGGACGCTCGGGTATACTTCGCCCTTCTTTTTATAGCTGCCAGGGAAGAAGCCTGCGATGACCGCCACTGCCGCCCCGCTCGACTTATTGCTGCTGCCGACCTGGCTGGTACCTGTCGAACCCGCCGGTGTGGTGCTCAAGGAGCATGCGCTGGGCATTCGCGATGGCTGCATTGCGTTTATCGGGCCACGGGCGGCCGCGTTGAAGCTGGCGGCCAACGAAGTGCGCGAGCTGCCGGGCATGCTGCTCAGTCCCGGCCTGATCAACGCCCACGGGCACGCGGCGATGAGCCTGTTTCGCGGCCTGGCCGACGACCTGCCGCTGATGACCTGGCTGGAAAAACACATCTGGCCCGCCGAGGCCGAGTGGGTCGATGAAGCCTTCGTACGCGACGGCACCGATCTGGCGATCGCCGAGCAGCTCATGGGCGGCATCACCTGCTTTGCCGACATGTACTTCCACCCCAAGGTCGCCAGCGATTGCGTACACAACAGTGGCATGCGCGCGCAAATCGCGATCCCGATCCTCGACTTCCCGATCCCCGGCGCCAGCAGCGCCGACGAGGCGATCCGCCAGGGCATCGAACTGTTCGGCGACCTCAAGCACCACCCACGCATCAAGATCGCCTTCGGCCCCCACGCCCCCTACACGGTGTGCGACGCCAACCTGGAAAAGGTCCGGGTCATCGCCGAAGAGCTCGACGCCGTCATCCAGATGCACGTGCACGAAACCGCCTTCGAGGTGCAGCAGGCCGTCGAACAGACCGGCGAGCGGCCATTGGCGCGCCTGGGCCGTCTCGGTTTGCTTGGTCCGCGCTTCCAGGCCGTGCACATGACGCAGATCAGCGAGGACGACCTGGCCTTGCTGGTCGAGAGCAACACCAGCCTCATCCATTGCCCCGAATCCAACCTGAAACTGGCCAGCGGCTTTTGCCCGGTGGAGCGCCTGTGGCAGGCCGGGGTCAATGTGGCCATCGGCACCGACGGCGCGGCCAGCAACAATGACCTGGACCTCCTCGGCGAAACCCGCACCGCCGCGCTGCTGGCCAAAGCCGTGGCCGGCTCGGCCACCGCGCTGGACGCCCACCGCGCCTTGCGCATGGCTACCCTCAACGGCGCGCGGGCCATGGGCCTGGAAAGCCAGATCGGCTCACTGGAAGTGGGCAAGGCCGCCGACATGGTCGCCTTCGATCTTTCAGGCCTGGCGCAACAACCGATCTTTGACCCGGTCTCACAACTTATCTATGCCACCGGGCGCGAGTGCGTGAAACACCTGTGGGTCGCCGGCAAGCAGTTGCTCGACGACCGGCAACTGACCCGCATGGATGAACAACAGTTGACCGCCAAGGCCATCGCCTGGGGCCAACGCATCAGCGGGCATAACGAATAACGAAGGGGCTGGGCCGTACGTCCAGCACCGACCAACCGATTATCAGATTCAGAGGATTGACCATGAGCAACGTCGACCACGCCGAAATCGCCAAATTCGAAGCCCTGGCCCATCGCTGGTGGGACCGCGAAAGCGAATTCAAACCCCTGCACGACATCAACCCGCTACGGGTCAACTGGATTGATGAACGCGTCAACCTGGCCGGCAAGAAGGTGCTGGACGTGGGCTGCGGCGGCGGCATTCTCAGTGAAGCCATGGCCCTGCGCGGCGCCACCGTGACCGGCATCGACATGGGCGAAGCGCCGCTGGCCGTGGCCCAGCTGCACCAGCTGGAGTCGGGCGTCAGCGTCGAATACCGCCAGATCACCGCCGAAGCATTGGCCGAAGAGATGCCCGAGCAATTCGACGTGGTCACCTGCCTTGAGATGCTGGAGCACGTGCCGGACCCGTCGTCGGTGATCCGCGCCTGTTTCCGCATGGTCAAGCCCGGCGGCCAGGTGTTCTTCTCCACCATCAACCGCAACCCCAAGGCTTACCTGTTCGCGATCATCGGCGCCGAATACATCATGAAGCTGCTGCCGCGCGGCACCCATGACTTCAAGAAATTCATCCGCCCGAGCGAACTGGGCGCCTGGAGCCGTCAGGCCGGCCTGACCGTCAAGGACATCATCGGCCTGACCTACAACCCGCTGACCAAGCACTACAAGCTGGCCAACGACGTTGACGTCAACTACATGATCCAGACCCTGCGCGAGGAGTGAGCCTGTGAAGCTGCGAGCGGTTCTCTTCGATATGGACGGTACCCTGCTGGACACCGCGCCGGACTTTATCGCCATCTGCCAGGCCATGCGCGCCGACCGCGGCCTGGCGCCGATCAACCCCGAGCATGTGCGTGATGAAATCTCCGGCGGCGCACGGGCGATGGTCGCGGTGACCTTCTCGATGGACCCGGAATCTCCAGGCTTTGAAGACCTGCGCCAGGAATTCCTCGAGCGCTACCTCAAGGGCTGCGCCATCCACAGCACGTTGTTCGACGGCATGGAGCAGCTGCTGCAGGACATCGAGAAGTCCAAACTGATCTGGGGCGTGGTCACCAACAAGCCGCTGCGCTTCGCCGAGCCGATCATGCAGCAACTGGGCCTGGCCGAGCGCTCGGCCTTGCTGATCTGCCCGGACCACGTGAAAAACAGCAAACCGGACCCGGAGCCGCTGATCCTGGCGTGCAAAATGCTCAACCTCGACCCGGCCAGCGTGCTGTTCGTGGGCGATGACCTGCGCGATATCGAATCCGGCCGTGATGCCGGCACGCGTACCGCTGCGGTCACGTACGGCTACATCCACCCGGACGACAACCCGCGTCACTGGGGCGCCGATGTGGTGGTGGACCACCCGCTGGAACTGCGCAAGGTGCTGGATAACGCACTGTGCAGCTGCTGAGCGTTGCAAGGTCTTGTTGCCCCATGAACATCCCCTGTGGGAGGGAGCTTGCTCCCGATCGCAGTGTGTCATTCAACACAGGCACTGACTGATCCGCCGCCATCGGGAGCAAGCCCCCTCCCATAAGGGATCGTCAGTGTTTTCAAATTCGAGGTTGTTTATGTTTGATTACTCAGCACGCCCGGAACTGCTCAAAGGCCGCGTGATCCTGGTAACCGGTGCCGGTCGCGGGATCGGCGCTGCAGCGGCGAAAACCTATGCGGCCCATGGCGCTACCGTGCTGTTGCTGGGCAAGACCGAAGCCAACCTGGCCGAGGTGTATGACCACATCGAAGCCGCTGGCCAGCCACAACCGGTGGTGATTCCGTTCAACCTGGAGACCGCCCTGCCCCATCAATACGATGAGCTGGCGGTAATGATCGAAAAGGCCTTCGGCCGCCTCGACGGTTTGTTGCACAACGCCTCCATCATCGGCCCGCGCACGCCGCTCGAGCAGTTGTCCGGCGAACACTTCATGCAGGTGATGCAGGTGAACGTCAACGCGGTGTTCATGCTGACCCGCGCCCTGCTGCCGCTGCTCAAGCTGTCCCAGGATGCGTCGGTGGTGTTCACCTCCAGCAGCGTCGGACGCAAGGGCCGGGCCTATTGGGGCGCCTATGGGGTGTCGAAATTCGCCACCGAAGGCTTGATGCAAACCCTGGCCGATGAACTGGAAGACGTGGCGGCGGTACGCGCCAACAGCATCAACCCGGGCGGCACACGCACCAGCATGCGCGCCCAGGCGTATCCCGGGGAAAACCCGATGGACAGGCCGGCACCGGAAGAGATCATGCCGGTTTACCTGTACCTGATGGGCCCGGACAGTGCCGGGGTAAGTGGGCAGGCATTCGACGCGCAGTAATCCCAGTTTGGGAGGGGGCTTTGTGGCGAGCGGGCTTGCCCAGCGTTGGGCCGCGAAGCGGCCCCAGTAAAGTCACCGCGATCTCAACGAGAGTCCACGGTGGCAGGTTTTGGGGCCGCTTCGCAGCCCAACGCGGGGCAAGCCCGCTCGCCACAGGTACCCTGTCAAATCGGGTTTGCAAGGTCAGTTCTTCACCACCTCTTCGAGGGTGAAGCGGCCCAGAGGATTTTGCAGGAAGTTGCTCACGTTCTTGCGCGAGATATTGATGTACGGGCTGTAATACAGATCGATCCAGTTCACATCCTGTTTAGCCAACTTCTGCAACTCGACATACATCTGCCCGCGCTTGACCGGGTCAGCCTCGATCCGCGCGGCGGCTACCAGTTCCCTGACCTTGTCGTTCTTGTAGCGGGTCATGTAGTTCTGGTTGGTGTCGTGGCCCAGCACGAACGTGGTCTTCTGGTCCGGGTCGAGGATGTCGTTGGTCCAGTACATCACCGAAATATCGTATTCACCGTCCACCAGCATCTGCCAGCTCTGGGTCGGGTCGACCTTCTGCAGGTTGGCGGTGACGCCGACTTTGGCCAACTGGTCCTTGATGATCACCGCAATCTGCTCGTCGGCTTCGTTGCCGGCGTTGACCACGTAGTTGAGCTTCAAGTCCTTGGCACCGGCCGCTTCCAGCAGCTTTTTGGCAGCGGTCGGGTCGTACGGGCGTTGCAGGTTGTCGGCGTAGTGGTACAGCGAACCTTTGGGAATGTAGGAATAGGCCACAGTGCCCTGACCGTAGGTGGCGGCCTTCACCAGCGACTGCTTGTCGATGGCCATGTCCAGCGCTTCACGTACTTGCTGTTTGGCCAGCAGACCGTGGGCGTGGTTGATCAGCAGGTGATCCTCACGGGTGGACGGGTCGGCGTGGATCACTACGTTGCTGTCTTTCTTCAGCTCTTCAACCCGTGAAAACGGGACGAAGATCGCCGTGTCCAGCTCGTTGTTCTGCACCATGCGCATGCGCGTGTTGTCGTCGGTCACCGACACCCATTCCACGCCATCGAGGCTGACGTTTTTGGCCTGCCAGAAGTTCGGGTTCTTTTTCAGGATCACACGGTCGCCCTTGCGCCACTCCTCCACGGTGAACGCGCCGGAGGTCACCGGGTTTTCCGAGTAGGCGTCTTCGCCCATCTCGGTCATGGCTTTTTCCGACAGGATCGACACGGTTGGCGACGCCAACTGCGAGAGGAAGGCCACGGCCGGGGTCTTCAGGGTGACGACCAGGGTTTTCGCGTCGGCGGCCTTGGCGGTGTTGATCAGGTTGAACGGGTCGGCCCACAGCGAGGCTTTGTTGTCACGGATGCGCAGCAGGCTGAACGCTGCGTCGGCAGCGGTGATTGCCGAGCCGTCGGAGAATTTCGCGTCACGCAGCTTGAAGGTGTAGGTCAGGCCATCCCTGGAAATCTCCCAGCTTTCGGCCAGGCCAGGTTCCATTTTGGTGCCCAGGTTATCCACCCGCACCAGGGTGTCATAAACGTTGGCGAACACCCAGGTGTCGCGGTTCTGTGCACTCTTGATCGGGTCGAACGTGGTGCTGTCCTCGCGGCAGCCGATGGTCAGCACCCCGGCGGCCTGGGCGAGCCCGGCGGTGAGGGACCAAGCGGTCAATGTGGCGGCGGCAAGCAACTTCAAGTGGCGTGATTGCATGTCATAACTCCTTGTCTATGAATGGCAGGGGTGGGTCAAAGCAAAGGTTCTTCAAGCACGCAACTGTACCGATGCTCGTGCAGGAAATGGGTCGGCGGCAACACCACGGAACACATGGCCCGCGCATGCCGGCAACGCGGGTGAAACGCGCAGCCGTCGGGCAGGTTCAGCGGGCTGGGTGGCTCGCCCGGCAGCGGCTCGGCAGGCAACGGCCGATGAGGATCGATCTCCGGGATCGCCTGGATCAGCGCCGCTGTGTACGGATGACGGGGCGCGGTGAACACTGCTTCCACCGGTCCTTCCTCCACGATTTTGCCCAGGTACATCACCGCCACGCGGTCGCACAGACGGCGCACGATGGCGAGGTCGTGGGCGATAAACAGAATCGCCAGGTTCATGCGCTGCTGCAGTTCCAGCAGCAGGTTGATGATCTGGCCCTGGATCGACACATCCAGCGCCGCCACACACTCGTCGGCAATGATCAGGCGCGGCTCCACCGCCAGCGCGCGGGCGATGCCGACGCGCTGGCACTGGCCGCCGCTGAGGGCGCCAGGCTTGCGTGACGCCAGCTCGGGGCGCAGGCCGACCAGATCGAGCAATTCATTCACACGCGCCGGGATCTGCTGCGGCGCGACTTTGCGCTGCACCCGCAACACTTCGGCGAGGGTTTCGCCGATGGTGTGGCGCGGGTTCAACGCCGCGTACGGGTCCTGGAAGATCATCGCGGTTTCATGGCGCAGGCGGGCGATGTCGATGGCGCTGCCGTGGGCCATGTCGATGCCATCGAACAGCACCTGACCACCACTGATGGGGTTGAGGTGCAAAATCGCGCGGCCCAGGGTGCTTTTGCCGCTGCCGGACTCGCCCACCAGACCGAGGGTTTGCCCGGCCTCCAGGTTCAGCGACACCCCGTTCACCGCCCTCACCCACTGCGTGTTCAAGCCGAACAAGCCGGTACCGGACGCGGCAAACTTCACCTCCAGGTCCTTGATCTGCAGCAGGCTCATGGGTGCTCTCCCAGTGGATAGTGGCACGCCACCCGCGCGCCCTCGGGCAGCACTTCGGTGCATAACGCGCCCACCTGCGGGCAGCGTGGGTTGAAACGGCAACCGGACGGCAGCGCATCCAGCAACGGCGGCTGGCCGGGGATGGTGCGCAGCAAGGCATGACCACTGCTGTGGGCGGGCTGGCAGTCGATCAGGCCGGCGGTGTACGGATGCTGCGGACGGGCCAGCAGCGCGTACTTGCTGCCGTGTTCGCACAGGCGACCGGCATACATCACGGCGATGGAGTCACAGGTCTGCGCCACCACGCCGAGGTCGTGGGTGATCATGATGAGCGACAGGCCGCGCGTGTCACGCAGGTCCAGCAACAGGCGCAGGATCTGCGCCTGTACCGTCACGTCGAGCGCCGTGGTCGGCTCGTCGGCGATCAGCACCTTCGGGTTGCAGCCCAGGGCCACGGCGATCATTGCGCGCTGGCGCATGCCGCCGGAAAACTCATGGGGAAAGTTGTCGACCCGCGCCTGCGGGTCGGGAATGCCCACCTGGCGCAACACCTCGATGGCCTGAAGGCGCGCCTCCTTTTTCGATGCCCCTTGATGCAGGCGGATGCCTTCGGCGATCTGCTCGCCGATGCGCATCAACGGGTCGAGGTGACTGCTGGGGTTCTGGAAGATCATGCCCAGTTGTCCACCACGCACCGCGCGCATGCCGGCATCGTCAAGCTGCAACAGGTCCTGGCCGGCCAGCCGCACGGCGCCGCCTTGTACCCGCAGGTTCGGCGATGGCAGCAGGCGCATCAAGCCGCGACAGGCCATGGTCTTGCCCGAGCCGCTCTCGCCCACCAGGCCGAGGATTTCGCCTTCGGCCAGGTCGAAGGACACGCGGTCGACCAGCGTGACATCGCGCCCGGCGTTGTTGGCGATCACGCTGAGGTCGCGCACCTGCAGCAGGCTCATGTGCGGTCTCCCAATACCTGCGCCACGCCGTCGGCCAGCAGGCTGAAGCCCATGGCCAGGGTCACGATGGCCAGCCCTGGAAAGGTGCAGATCCACCAGGCCGTGGTGATGAATGCCTGCCCTTCCGCCACCATGGTGCCCCACTCGGCCGTCGGCGGCTGCACGCCCAGGCCCAGGTAACTCACGGCAGCGCCGTTGAGCAGCACCAGCACCGCATCCGACATGGAAAACACAATCGAGCCAAACATCGCGTTGGGCAGCAAATGCCGGAACAGGATGCGCCCATGACCAAAGCCCAGGCTTCTGGCAGCCAGGGCGAACTCGCTTTCCTTGAGCACCAGAATCTGCGAGCGGATCAGCCGCGCGTACGACACCCAGCCCACCAGCGCCATGGCGATATAAAAACTTTTCAGGCCCGGACCGAGGATGGCCATGATCGCCAGCATCAACACCAGGAACGGAAACGCCAGGATCACGTCGATCACACGCATGCAGACGCTGTCGAAGCGCCCGCCGATATAGCCGGACACTGCGCCGACGAAGGTGCCGATCATGAACGGGAAGATCACGCCGACAATGGCCAGTTGCAGGTCAATCCGCGCGCCCCAGATCACCCGGGACAGAATGTCGCGCCCATAGTTGTCGGTGCCGAACGGGTGCGCCAGGCTCGGCGCCAGCAGGCTGAATTCGGTGTTCTGCGCAATCGGGTCATAGGGCGCGACCCAGGGCGCAAACAGCGCCAGAGCCAGCCACACCAGCAATACCAAAAGCCCCCACGCGGCGGTCAGCCGGCCATTGCGAAAGCCCAGCCGCAGGCGCAGGCGCCATGGCGCAATCATCGGGGCGCTGCTCATTGCATCTTCACCCGTGGGTCGAGGGTCACGGTCACTATGTCCGCGATGAAGTTGACCAGCACCGTCGCGCACGCCAGCACCATCGCCACGCCCTGCACCACCATGTAATCGCGGGTAAAAATGCCGCGTACCAGCAACTGGCCGATGCCGGGAATGGCGAACAGGCTTTCGATAACCACCGTGCCACTGATCAACCAGCCGATATTCACCGCCAGCAGGTTGACCGCCGGCACCAGGGAATTGGGCAGCACATGCCGGCGAAACACCGCCGCTTCCGACAGCCCACGGGCCCGGGCGGCGGTGACATGGTCGGCCTGCAACTCCATCAACATGCTCGCCCGCAGGTTGCGCACCAGCACCGCCGAGAGCGCCAGGGCAATGGTCAGGCACGGCAGCACCATGTGGTGCGCCTTGTCCAGCCAGGTACGGCCGTAACCGGACACCGGGAACAGCCCCCATTGCACGCTCAGCACAAGAATCAGCATCAGGCCCAGCCAGAACGCCGGCATGCCCAGGCCCAGCGTGGTGAACACGCGGATCAGGTTGTCCGCCCAGCCACCTTTGCGACGCGCCGCCACCGTGGCCAGCGGCACCGCGATCAGCAGCGCCAGCAGCACGCTGCCGAGCACCAGCACCAGGGTCGGTTCAATGCGGGTCACGATCAGCTTCAGGGCATCGACCTTGTACAGCAGTGACTGGCCGAGGTCGCCCTTGAGCAGGTTTTTCAGGAAGTAGAAATATTGCAGCCACAGCGGCTGATCGAGGCCGAACTGCGCGCGAATCTTCAGCAACGCATCCGGCGTGCTGCGCGAGCCGAGCAAGGCCCGCGCCGGGTCGCCGGGGATCGAGCGCACCAGCACAAAGGTGATCAGGCTGATGCCAAACAGCACCGGCAGCAATTGCAGCGGCCGGGACAGCACGAAACGGTAGCGCGCAAGGTTCATTCGTCAGCCTCGATGACGCGCGAGAAAGTCCAGCAGCACCGGAAAATACGCCTGGGGTTCTTCGTAGAACGGCATATGGCTGCTGTTGGGGAACACATGCAATTCGGCGTGCCGGGCCGCCAGTTTCATGCGCAGTGCGCAGGCCGGCGTGAGTTCGTCGTGCTGGCCGGTGGTGATCAGGATCGGCATGCTGAAGGCGGCCATCTCCTCAAGGCGGTTCCAGTCCTTGAGGTTGCCGATATAGAGGAATTCGTTGGGGCCCTGCATGGTTTCGTAAGGCCCCATGTTCCAGTCGCCAAGGGAGCGTTTGACCGGTTCCGGCCACTCGTCCAGGCGGCACACATGGCGATAGTTGAGCAAGGTGATTGCCGCCTGGTACTGCGGGTGGTCGAGGGTGCCCATGGCTTCGTGGCGCTGCATCATCGCCACGGTCTCGCTGCCGAGGGCGCCGCGCAGCCGTTGCAGTTCCTGGGACAGGTGCGGGATATCGCCGACGGTATTTTCCAGGATCAGGCTTTTCAACGCGTGCGGGTAATGAATGGCGTATTCGATGCCGAGCCAGCCGCCCCAGGAATGGCCAAGCAAGTGCACGCGGCCCAGGCCAAGGGTGTGGCGTACGGTTTCGACTTCCTCGACATAACGGCCGATTTCCCACAAGGAGACGTCGGTGGGTCTGGCAGAAGCGCCCGTGCCAAGCTGGTCGAATGCAACCACTCGCAGGTTATGGTCCTTGAGCCAGCCATGGGCGTCGCGCAAGTAGTCACACGGCAGGCCCGGGCCGCCGTTGAGGCACAGCAACACCTCATCGCCTTCGCCAAAGCTGTAGACCACGAGGTTGTGGCCGTCGACTTGCACGTTGTACTGCTGGTCGGGGGCAATTTCACGCCACATGCGTACATTCCTTGTGTGGTATCGGCCTGGCTGGCAGTGGCCGCTGATCAGGCCAACACTACCGAGGATGCCGCGTGTCCATAACCTAGTATTTCTTATAGGTTTGGTCTGGCAGTCCTTCGCCGGGGCGTGGCATTCTACTTGCCGCAAGTCGAGATTCAAATGAATTCGGGAGCAGAACGGATGCTGGCCAAGCTAACTGCCATCAACAATCGTCTGATGCCGGGCAGGAGCCTGGATGAGCAGATGGACAATACGTTTGTTCTTGCCCAGCAGTTGGGTTTCGATGCGCTGGTCTACGACTACACCCCGGTGCCGATCGACCACGACGGCAGCCTGATCACCCCCTCGGTGCTGGAACTGCGCAACACCCCGCCCGACTGGCACGCCTTGTGGTGCAGCGAAGGGTTCTACCAGATCGATCCGGTGCAGCACCTGGCCCTGCGCACGGTGTCGCCGTTTGTGTGGTCCTACGAGGCCAAGGCCGAAACCGCGCTGCAAACCATCATCGACCCCTGCCACGCCCCGGTGTCCTCTTACCTGCACGACCAGCAACTGACCTGCGGCGTCAGCGTGCCTATCCACTTGCCGCGCGGCGGCTTCGCTTCACTGACCGGCCTGCGCACCGGCAGCGCCGGCGCGGTGCTGCAGGATGCCCGGCACACGCTGCCGGACTTCAGCCTGATTACCCACGCCTTGCAGGAAGCGGCCTACCCGCTGTTCAGCAAAGAGCTGCGCACCTACCCGCATGTTCACCTGACCAAACGCGAGCGCGAGTGCCTCAAATGGGCCGCCGAGGGCATGACCGCCGCCGAAATCGCTGCGCAGTTGAGCCGCTCACTGGCGGTGGTCACCTTGCACCTGGCCTCGGCGATGCACAAGCTGGGTGCCAGGAACCGCGTGCAGGCGGTGGTGCGTGCCAGCCATTACCGTTTGCTGGAAGATTGACCGCTCGGCAAAACCTAGCTGTTTTGCTAGTTACCGGAATCGCCCAGGCCAATTATCGTAGCCCTGATCATTTTTTCAGAGCAGGGTACGAAATGGAATTCATCGACAAAATCCGCGAAGGCTACGCGGCCTTCGGCGCCTACCAGACCTGGTACCGCGTCACCGGCGACCTGAGCAACGGGCGTACGCCGCTGGTCATCCTTCATGGCGGCCCCGGTTGCACCCATGATTACGTCGACGCGTTCAAGGACGTTGCCGCCAGCGGCCACGCGGTGATCCACTACGATCAATTGGGCAATGGCCGCTCCACCCACCTGCCCGACAAGCCCCCCTCCTTCTGGACCGTCAGCCTGTTCCTCGATGAGTTGAACAACCTGCTGGACCACCTGCAAATCAGCAATGACTACGCAATCCTCGGGCAATCCTGGGGCGGCATGCTCGGCAGCGAGCACGCCATTGCGCAACCCAAAGGCTTGCGCGCATTCATCCCGGCCAACTCGCCCACCTGCATGCGCACCTGGGTCAGCGAAGCCAACCGCCTGCGCAAACTGTTGCCCGAAGGTGTCGATGAAACCCTGCTCAAGCACGAAGCAGCCGGCACCTACCAGGACCCGGAATACCTCGCCGCCTCGCGAATTTTCTATGACCAGCACGTGTGCCGCGTCAACCCGTGGCCCGAAGAAGTGGCGCGCACCTTCGCCCAGGTCGACGCCGACCCGACGGTGTACCACGCCATGAGCGGCCCGACCGAGTTCCACGTGATCGGCAGCTTGAAGGACTGGAACGTGATCGGCCGGCTGTCGGCGATCAACGTGCCGACGCTGGTGATCTCCGGGCGGCACGATGAGGCCACGCCGCTGGTGGTCAAGCCGTTCCTGGATGAGATCACCGATGTGCGCTGGGCACTGTTTGAAGACTCCAGCCACATGCCCCATGTGGAAGAACGCCAGGCGTGCATGGGCACGGTGGTGAAGTTTCTGGATGAGGTGTGTTCGGTGCGGCACGCTGAACTCAAGGCCGGTTGAACAGGTGATGCGAGGGGTGGGGCAATCCCCCTCTCACATTCAGACCTAAGTGATTTCAGGTTTCGCTGTTTTCCCTGGAATGTCGGCCAACAACGGAACCTCCTTCCCCTCGGCATCAAACAGCTTGCCGCCGCGGAAATAATCGCCATCACGCAACGCCGCCACATCGTGAAAACACAGCCTGCGCTCGGTGCCGGCCACGAATACAGACTGCTGGTCCGAGTTGCCGGCGGTGAAGTGATTGAACGCCAGGTTCAGCACAATCGCCATGATCGCCGACGAACTTATCCCTGAATGAAAAATGGTCGCGAACCAGCCGGGGAACTGGTCGTAGAAGCTCGGCGCGGCAATCGGAATCATGCCAAAACCGATGGACGTGGCGACGATGATCAGGTTCATGTTGTTGCGGTAATCCACCTTCGACAGCGTGCGAATACCGCTGGCCGCCACGGTGCCGAACAACACGATGCCCGCGCCGCCCAGCACCGACGTGGGCACGGCGGCAATCACCCGGCCCATGAACGGCAGCAGGCCGAGGATCACCAGGAACACCCCGCCCGTCGCCACCACAAAGCGGCTCTTCACCCCGGTAACGGCCACCAGACCCACGTTCTGGGCGAACGCGCTTTGGGTGAACGAGCCGAAGATCGGCGCGAACAGGCTCGACAGCATGTCGGCACGCAGGCCATTGCCCAGGCGTTTGGAGTCGACCCGGGTGTCGATGATCTCACCCACCGCAAGGATGTCCGCCGAGGTTTCCACCAGCGTCACCATCACCACGATGCACATGGAAAGGATCGCGGCCACCTGAAAGGTGGGCATACCGAAGTGCAACGGGGCAGGAAAACCGAACATCGGCCCCTGGGTCACACCGGAAAAATCCGCCATGCCGAGCAGCACCGCAATCACGGTGCCGATGACCATCGCCAGCAGGATCGACAACCGTGAGATGGCCGCGCTGCCGATCTTGCTCAGCAACAGCACCAATACCAGCGTCAGCGCAGCCAGGCCGATATTCGGCACGCTGCCGAAGTCTGCCGCCTGGCTGTTGCCGCCCATGGCCCAGCGCGCGGCCACGGGCATCAGGGTCAGGCCGATGGTGGTGATCACGATGCCGGTCACCAGCGGCGGAAAAAAACGCGTGATCCGCGAGAACACCGGGGTGATCAACAAGCCGATAAGCGACGCAGCCATCACCGCTCCGAGCACCGCCGGCAGCCCCGCCGGGCCGTCGTTGCCGATAATCGCCACCATGGTTGCCACGCCCGCGAACGACACGCCCTGCACCAGTGGCAACTGGCAGCCGAAAAACGGCACACCCAGGGTCTGCAACAGGGTCGCCAAGCCACCGGCAAACAGCGATGCGGCGATCAACAGGCCGATCTCCGCCGGCGCCAAGCCGGCCGCCTGGCCAACGATCAGCGGCACGGCAACGATGCCGCCGTACATGGTCAACACATGCTGCAGGCCGTACGCCAGGTTGGCGGCGACGCCCAGATTCTCATCTTCTGGCCGCTGCGGTGATGCCTTCGGGGTAGTCATGGTGAGAGGGTCTCTGTTTTTGTTGTGAG
This sequence comes from Pseudomonas sp. Leaf59, assembly GCF_920984685.1. Classification (NCBI taxonomy): domain Bacteria; kingdom Pseudomonadati; phylum Pseudomonadota; class Gammaproteobacteria; order Pseudomonadales; family Pseudomonadaceae; genus Pseudomonas; species Pseudomonas sp. Leaf59. Next base: position 90,458 of record NZ_CAKLBR010000016.1, read on the forward strand.
ACCACTGTATGCAATGTAAAGACTATATGTCCATAGAGTTGTATACAATCAACCGGACATGTCACTCGCCAGCATGCTGCACTCAGCGCTCGGCCGCGCCAGCCAATAACCCAACACCGCCAACGGCGCGGTTGCCAGCATCACGCTCACGGTGATCATCAGCGGCTGGTCGAGCAGCGACGACACCAGCAGGCTGCCGAAAAAACACAGGCCCAGCTGCAACGTGTTTTGCAGCGCCGCCGCCTTGCCGGAATTTTCCGCGAACGGCATTAGCGCGTTCGCCACCACGATGGGATAGCTCGCACCGTTGACCAGCGCCATGAGGCAAAAGGGAATCAGCAAGGTGGTGAGGGTCGGCACGGTAAAGGTGGCGACCAGGTACAGCGCCACCATGCTGATGCAGTACGCCACCAGCAGCCACGGCAGCAGCGCCTTGCCCTCGAAGCGTTGCAGGGCACTGCGGCAACTGTAGCCACCGATCAGGAAGGCCAGCGTCGGCACCCCATAGCTCAGGCCAATATCGCTGGGGCTGTAGCCCATGCCCCCGAGAATGAACGGCGAAGCGGTGAGCCAGGCAAAGAAGCTCGCGGAGCACGCGGCAAAGATCATCACATTGCCGGTGAACACTCGCGAGCTGAGCAACTGCCCGTAGCCGAGGCGTACCGCCGGTTTGTCTGCAGGGCGTTTCGGCGGGCTGCGCAGGAACAAGGTGGGCAGCAGCAACAACAGCGACACCCCGAGCAATACCGCGAAAATCGCCTGCCAGCCGAAATGGTTCAACACCATCGCCCCCAGCAGCGGCGCCAGGGCCGGCGACAGCGACATCAGCGGCATGATGCTGGCAAACACGCGATGGGCCTTGTCGGCCGGGTAGCGGTCGATCACCAGCGCTTGCCAGCTCACGGCGGCGGCACACACGCCAATGGCCTGGATGAAACGCAAGGCCAGCAACTGCGGCGCGGTCTCGACCCAGAACATCCCGGCACAACCCAGCACGAACAGGCTCAGACCTGTCAGCAGGATCGGCTTGCGCCCCAGGCGGTCCGACAGCGGCCCCCACAGCAGCTGCCCCACGGCAAACCCTGCGAGGAAAACACTCAGACTGGCGCCCACTGCGCCCGCGCCGATCTGCAACTGCTCGCCCATGGCGCCGAACGCCGGCAAGTACATGTCCATGGCGAGATAACCGAGCATGCTCAGCCCCGCCAGATACCCGATAAAACCAAACGAATTTTTCATTGAAGCCTTTTCTACCTTGCCATCAAACTATTTGCTGACTGGCGCCCATTATGAAGCTGACAGATCCTGTGTGAAGCGAGAATAATTGGACATTCCTATCAACTAATTTGAAGGCATCCGCTCATGTGGTCCGAATACTCCCTGGATGTGGTGGACGCCGTGGCGCGTCATGGCAGTTTCAGCGCCGCCGCCCAGGAGCTGCACCGCGTGCCGTCTGCCATCAGCTACACCGTGCGGCAACTCGAAGAATGGCTGGCGGTGCCGCTGTTCATCCGCCGCCACCGGGATGTGGAACTGACACCCGCCGGCCGTCTGTTTATTGATGAAGCCCGTGGCGTGATGAAAAAAATGCTCGGCACCCGGCGCTTGTGCCAGCAGGTGGCCAATGGCTGGAGCGGTCAGTTGAAGGTAGCGGTGGATTCCATCGTCAAACCGCAGCGCTGTCGGCAGTTGGTGCTGGATTTCTACCGGCAGTTTCCCGACGTGGAGTTATTGCTGGAATACGAGGTGTACAACGGCGTGTGGGACGCCCTCGCCGATGAGCGCACCGACATCGTGATCGGCGCCACCAGTGCGGTGCCGGTGGCCAGCCATTTCACCTTTCGTGACATGGGCCTTATGAACTGGCTGTGCGTGGTCAGCGCCAGGCATCCGTTGGCGGCGGTGGACGGCTTGCTCAGCGACGATCAACTGCGCCCGTTCGCCTCGCTGTGCATGACCGATACCTCCCGCAACCTGCCCAAGCGCGACACCTGGACGCTGGACAATCAACTGCGGCTGGTGGTGCCCAACTGGTCCTCGGCCATCGACTGCCTGCGCGACGGTCTGTGCGTCGGCATGGCACCGGCGCATCAGGTGTTGCCGTGGATCGAGCGTGGCGAGTTGATGGCGCTGCAACTGCACCGGCCCTTCCCCGCCAGCCCGTCGTGCGTGGCCTGGGCGCAGAACAGACTGTCGCCGGCCATGGCGTGGTTGCTGGAGTACCTGGGAGACACCGAGACGCTGAACCAGGAGTGGCTCAATGGCGCTGACCTTTGAGCATCACGCTGTTCCCCTGTGGGAGGGGGATTGCTGCCTCCCACCATGAGACTGCATTTTTTCAGTTCAGCAGCCGGGTGATGGCCCGCACGATCATCTCCACTTCCTTGCCGTCCAAGGTCAACGGAGGCAACAGACGGATGATCTTGCCCCGGGTCACGTTGATCAGCAGCCCATGTTCATGGGCGGCGCGCCGGGCCAGGTCACGATAGGGACTGGCCAGTTCGATACCAATCATCAAGCCTTTGCCGCGAATCGCCACCACCTGCGCGCACTCGTCCAACTCCATGCGCAACCGCGCCAGCAGGTGTTCGCCCTGGCGCGCCGCGTTGTGCAGCAGACCTTGTTCTTCGATGATGTCCAGCACCGTGCAACCCACACGGCACGCCAGCGGGTTGCCACCAAAGGTGCTGCCGTGACTGCCAGGCGTGAACAATTGAGCGACCGAGGCCTTGGCCAGGCAGGCGCCGATGGGCACGCCGTTGCCGAGGCCTTTGGCCAGGGTCATCACGTCAGGCACGATGCCTTCATGCTCAAAGGCAAACCAGGTGCCGGTGCGGCCGATGCCGGTCTGAATCTCGTCGAGCATCATCAGCCAGCCGTGGCGTGTGCAGTGGTCGCGCAGGGTTTTCAGATAGCCCGGCGGCGCCATCAGCACACCGCTTTCGCCCTGGATCGGCTCCAGTAAAACCGCCGCGATACGCGTGCCCCACTGTGCAGTGATCGTGTCCAGGGCGGCCAGGTCGCCAAAGCCGACCTTGATGAAATCTCCCGGCAAACGCTGAAACCCCAGGCGCACCGAAGGCCCGTCACTGGCCGCCATGGTGCCGAGGGTGCGGCCGTGAAAGGCGTTTTCCATCACCACCACCAACGGCTGCTCAATGCCCTTTTTCCAGCCATGCAGGCGGGCAAGCTTGAGTGCCGTCTCGTTGGCCTCGGCGCCCGAGTTGTTGAAAAACGCCCGGTCCAGGCCGGACAACTGCGTCAGCCGCCGGGCCAACCGCTGTTGCCAATCGATGCTGTAGAGGTTGGAAGTGTGCAACAACAGTCCTGCCTGTTCGCTGATGGCGCTCACCAGTTTGGGATGGGAGTGCCCGACGTTGGTCACCGCCACGCCTGCCACCGCGTCCAGGTACTCACGGCCCTGCAGGTCCCAAAGACGCGTGCCAAGGCCACGGGTGAAGCTCAGGGCCAGGGGTTGATAAGTGCTCATCAGGCAGGCGGCGGTCATGGTGGCGGGCTCCAGTGTCTTGTTGGGGTGGCTTGAAGTATCGTTAGCCACCTCAGCTGGATAAACTCCGCTTTTGTGCAATGACTTTAAAGCAGGGCTTGATAATGGATTTATTCCAGGCAATGTCGGTGTACGTGAAGGTGGTCGAAAGCGGCAGCATGACCGCCGCCGCCCAGGCGTGCGGCCTGTCGACCACCATGGTCGGCAACCACCTGCGCGCACTGGAGCAGCGCCTGGGCGTGAGTCTGCTCAAGCGCACCACACGCAAGCAAAGCCTCACGGAATTCGGCGGCCAGTATTACCAGCGCTGCCTGGAAGTGCTGGGGCTGGTGGCCGACTCCGAGCACTTGGCCGAACAGGCGCACAGCGAGATTCCCAAAGGCACCTTGCGCATCACCGCGCCGCCGGCCTTTGGCACCGAGCGCCTCGCGCCGGCGCTGAGTGAGTTCTCCCGCCGCTACCCGCTGATCAAGCTGTATGTGGTGCTCAGCAACGAGCGTATGGACCTGATCGACAGCGGCTTCGATGTCGCCATCCGCCTGGGCGAACTGGAAACCTCCGGCCTGATCGCTCGCCCATTGCAGGACTACACCATCACCCTGTGCGCATCACCGGATTACCTGGCACGCCAGGGCACCCCGCAGACACCCGAAGACCTGCGGCAACACGACTGCCTCGCCTTCGCCTACCCCGCCGCTGACGATTGGCGCAACGCCGACAAACTCTGGCGCATGACCGGCGCCGAAGGGGAAATCGAGGTCGAGGTGTCCGGTTCACTGACCCTCAACAGCTCACAAGGCCTGCGTCAGGCGGCCGTGCACGGCATGGGCATCGTCATGTTGCCCGATGCGCTGGTGCGGCCGGACCTGGAGGCCGGCAAGCTGGTGGCCTTGCTGCCCACCTACCAACTGCCCAGCCGCCCCATGCACCTGGTGTATCGCCAGGACCGCTACCGTTTGCCGAAGCTGCGCGCGTTCGTCGACTTTGTGGTGGAACAGTTCGCGCGCTAAAAGCCCACCCCCAACCCACGCAACTGCGCGGCAGTGCGCTCGGCTGACACATGATGAATGCCCTGCCAGCCCAGAGCGATGGCGGCCTCGACATTGCCGGCCACATCATCGATAAACACCACTTCTCCCGCCTGGATATCCGGCAGATGGGCGCGCACCTGTTCGAGGCTGGCGTGATAGATCGCGGGATCGGGCTTGATCAGCTTCAACTCGCCGGACACGACGATATCGCGCAGACACTGCAGGAACGGGTAGTTGGCGCGGGCGTAGGGGAAGGTTTCAGCGGACCAGTTGGTAAGCCCGAACAGCGGCATATTGACGGCGTGCAAGGCCTTGAGAATCGCCACGCCTTCGGGCAACGGGCCACGCAGCATTTCAGGCCAGCGGTCGTAGTAGGCGCGGATCAGGGGTTCGTGGCGCGGGTATTGATCAATCAGTGTGCGGGTGGCCTCGGCCAGGGGGCGGCCGGCATCCTGCTCGGTGTTCCAGGCCTGGGTGCAGATGTTGTCCAGGAACCACTGGCGTTCATCGTCGTCGGCAATCAGCTTGCGGTACAGGTGCAGCGGGCTCCAGTCGAACAGGACACCGCCGAAATCGAAAACTACTGCACGAATCGTCATCAGATCCTCCGTTGGCATGGCGTGATAGCCGAAGGATTCTGGCAGAGTTTGTCAGGCAGGAGCTGCGCGTCAGCACGTAGGACGCTTCTGAAAAACACCCAAAGCAACTGTGGGAGGAGGCCTGCTGCCGATGGCTGAGTGTCAGTCAACGTGTGTGGCTGACACCTCGCTATCGGGAGCAAACCCCCTCCCACATTGTTTAAACCGTGTCTCAGGCCTGGATCAAACCATTGATCTTCACGGTCGGGTTCACGTCGGCCTCGTAGTCCACGCCGTCGACCTCAAAACCGAACAAGCGCAGGAACTCAGCCTTGTAGCCGGCGAAATCGCTGATCTCGTTGACGTTGTCGTCGGTCACCTGATTCCACAATGCGGCCACGGCGTCCTGGACCTTCGGTTCCAGCTCGGCCAGGTCGGCGCGCAGACGGCCATCGGCGTCCAGCTTGGGCTCGTTGCCGTACAGGCTGTCCTTGAACAGGCCATAGACCTGCTCGATGCAGCCTTCGTGGGTGCCCTGCTCTTTCATCACCTTGAACAGCAGCGACAGGTACAGCGGCATGATCGGGATCGCCGAGCTGGCCTGGGTGACCACAGCCTTGAGCACCGACACACGGGCATCGCCCTTGAGCGCCGTGAGGTTGTCGCGCAGGGTCAGGACTTTTTTATCCAGGTCTTTCTTGGCTTCGCCGATGGAACCGTTCCAGTAGATGTCCTGGGTCAGCTTCTCGCCGAGGTAGGTGAACGCTGTGGTCTTCGCGCCTTCGGCCAGTACGTCGGCGTCGCGCAGGGCGTCGATCCACAACTGCCAGTCTTCGCCGCCCATGACTTTCACGGTGCCGTCGATTTCTTCCTGGGTGGCCGGTTCAAGCGTGGTGTCGACCACGACGCCCTTGTCGGTGTTGATGCCGCGCAGGGTCACGGCCTTGCCGATCGGTTTGAGGGTGGAGGTGTGCACCACGCCCTGCGGGTCGGTGCGGCGCGGCGCGGCCAGGCTGTAGACCACGAGGTCGATCTTGCCCAGGTCTTTCCTGATGGTGTCGATGGTCAGGCGCTTGATCTCGTCGGAGAACGCGTCGCCGTTGATGCTCTTGGCGTACAGGCCTTTCTCGACGGCAAACTTCTCGAACGCCGCGCTGTTGTACCAGCCGGCGGAACTGAGTTTGCCCTCTTCGCCTTCTTTCTCAAAAAACACGCCCAGGGTGTCGGCGCCACAGCCAAACGCAGCACTGATGCGCGCGGCCAGGCCGTAGCCAGTGGAAGCACCGAGTACCAGCACCTTTTTGGGGCCGCCCTCGATGACGCCATGTTGAGTCACGTAGTCGATCTGCTCTTTGACATTCGCTTCACAGCCAACAGGGTGAGCGGTCACACAGATGAAGCCACGAACCCGCGGTTTGATGATCATAAAAATTCTGCCTCTTCCAAGGTGTCGAAGGCCAATGGTGGCCATTCAACTTAATCGTACCGGTCTATGACGCCCAAAAAACCGAAGCGTCACGATAGTCGCAAATCTTCCGTTTACAAAATCCAATCCGCACAGCGGGCCAAGTGCGGCTAGGGTTAGAACTGAGCGCATTCTTCACAATTTCCCACTACTTAAAACGCCCGCGAACGGTAGAACGCCTTTATCATGAACGGATTGTTTCAATATGTTTCAAAACCAACCACTCGCGGCCATGGATCCGGACCTGTCGAATGGCGTCCAGCTGGAGCTGAGTTTGATGAGCAAGTCGGTTTTACGTAAAAGAGCAGTGTCGCTCGCCTGGGTAGCAGGCGTCCTGCTGATCATTGGTCTGTTCCCCCTGACCTCGGCGGTATTCCTTGGGCTGGTACTGGTGTGCGGTGTGTACGACTTCCTGCGCAACGGCCTGTACGACCGCGACACCATCAAGAAATATTTCATCGGAAACGGACGCAACACCTGGGTGCTGGCACCGTTCAACACCCTGCTCGACCTGCTGAGCCGCCGTAATCGCCATGTTTATACGATGCATGATCTGCCGCCCGCCTGGCGCGAGGACCTGCAACAGGTGATCGACGACGCCATGGCCCACAAGGACGAAATCATCGGCTACCTGGATACGCGCATGGCCGAGAAAAAGCGCGGCATGCTGTTTTTCCAGTGGTACGGCCGTCCGATCGAAACCACGTTGGATATTCCGCAACTGCGCAAGAAACTGCCGTTCGTGAAGACCATCGGCGTATCGGTGTTCAACGAAAACCGCTCCACCTCGTTTCACTTCGGCCCGCTGCGCATGATGTTTCGCGTGCTCTACAACATGGCGCCGGCACCGCACCACGAAGGCGTGTACATCCAGGTCGGCAAACACAAACACTACTGGCACGACGACCCGCTGTTTATTTTCGATGACACGCTGATGCACGCCTCCTTCAACAAGAACGACGCAAAGCGTTACTGCCTGTTTATCGACATCGTGCGGCCGACAATGCTGCCCTCGGTGCTGAATGCCGTGATTGCCGGTTTTGCCGGCCTGGTCTTTACCCTGCGTCGGGTTTTCTACAAAAACTGGAAGCTGATTCAGTAGGTTCTGCGGCATGATGGGGGTGGACGGTATTTGCGCTCGGCCTTGCGCCTGAGGTAAATATTCGGCTCGCGCGCCGTCAACGGCGCCCACTCTTCTCAAGCCAACGAATCCCAAAGGATGCGGTGGCTGTGCTTTCAAGGAATCAGAATGCCCCAACGTCACGTCATCAACGCCTCCGTCAGCCCCAAGGGCAGCCTCGAAACCCTCTCCCAACGCGAAGTCCAGCAACTGAGCGCCGCCGGCACCGGCAGCATCTACACCCTGTTTCGCCAGTGCGCCCTGGCCATCCTCAACACCGGCGCGCACATCGACAACGCCAAGACCATCCTCGACGCCTACAAAGATTTTGAAGTGCGTATCCATCAGCAGGACCGCGGCGTACGCCTCGAACTGGTGAACGCGCCGGCAGACGCATTCGTCGACGGCGAAATGATCGCCAGCACCCGTGAGATGCTGTTCAGCGCCCTGCGCGACATCGTCTACACCGAGAACGAACTCGGCAGCCAGCGCATCGACCTGAGCGACTCACAGGGCATTACCGACTACGTATTCCACCTGCTGCGCAACGCCCGTACGCTGCGCCCGGGCGTCGAGCCGAAAATCGTGGTGTGCTGGGGCGGGCACTCGATCAACACCGAAGAATACAAATACACCAAGAAAGTCGGCCACGAACTGGGCCTGCGCAGCCTCGACGTGTGCACCGGCTGCGGCCCCGGCGTGATGAAAGGGCCGATGAAGGGCGCGACCATTTCCCACGCCAAGCAACGCATCACCGGCGGGCGCTATCTGGGTTTGACCGAGCCTGGCATCATCGCCGCCGAGGCACCGAACCCCATCGTCAACGAACTGGTGATCCTGCCGGACATCGAAAAGCGCCTGGAAGCTTTTGTGCGCGTGGGCCACGGCATCATCATCTTCCCGGGCGGTGCAGGCACGGCCGAAGAGTTCCTGTACCTGTTGGGCATTCTGATGCACCCGGACAACCGCGACGTGCCGTTCCCGGTAGTGCTTACCGGGCCCAAACACGCGGCGCCCTATCTGGAACAACTGCATGCGTTCGTCGGCGCCACCCTGGGTGAAGCCGCGCAACAGCATTATCAGATCATCATCGACGATCCAGCCGAAGTGGCGCGCCAGATGACCGCCGGCCTCAAGGCGGTGAAGCAGTTCCGTCGCGAGCGCAACGATGCGTTTCACTTCAACTGGCTGCTCAAGATCGACGAGGGCTTCCAGCGTCCGTTCGATCCCACCCACGAAAACATGGCCAGCCTGCAGTTGAGTCATGCGCTGGCACCCCATGAGTTGGCGGCCAACCTGCGTCGTGCGTTCTCGGGAATCGTGGCGGGCAACGTGAAGGACAAGGGCATTCGCCTGATCGAGGAAAACGGTCCTTACGAAATTAACGGCGACCCGGCGATCATGAAACCACTGGATGAGCTGCTGAAGGCATTCGTGGCCCAGCACCGGATGAAACTGCCGGGCGGCGCAGCGTATGTGCCGTGCTATCGCGTGGTGCAATAAGCCCCGCGCGCGGTTGGTCATAGTTTGTAGCGCTTTAGGGCACGAGCGAGCGTGTGAGGATCCTGCGTTCGGACTAGGGTTTTCCTATTCCAACTCACTTCTGCGAGCAACCTATGGACCAACGGATCTTGTCCTTCAGCACTCCTTACTCTAGGGTAAGGGGCATTATGTTGGAGGTATTAACCATGGCAACCGCCACACTGACGTCGAAGGGGCAAATCACTATTCCTGTCCAGGTCAGGACAGCCCTGGGCCTGGAAACAGGCGACCGGGTGGAGTTCGTCGAGATGGAAGACGGCAAGTTTTCCATGATTGCCGCGAGCAAAACCGTCAAGGATCTCAAGGGGCTGATCAACACGCCTGCCAGGGCCGTATCCATCGAGGACATGAATCAGGCCATCGCGGCCCGGGGAGCAAAAGCGCGATGATCGGCCTGGATACCAATGTGCTGGTGCGCTACGTCACCCAGGACGATGCGGTGCAGTCGGCCAAGGCATCGCACCTGATCGAATCACTGACTGCCGCATCGCCAGGTTTTGTCAGCGTGGTGTCCATCGTGGAATTGGTGTGGGTCCTGCAGTCCTGCTACCAATCGGCCAAGGCCGACGTGGTGCTGGTGCTGGAGACCCTGCTGCACACCCGCGAACTGACCATCGAACACGCCGATATCGTCTGGAAGGCACTGCGCAAGTTCATCGCCAGCAAGGCCGACTTTGCGGACTGCCTGATCGAGCGTTGCGCCCACGCGGCCGGCTGCGAATACACCGCCACATTCGACCTCGACGCCGCCAAAACGACGGGCATGAAGCGGCTGGGCTGAGCCGCGGCGTTGCAGCCGACGGCGAGCTTTGGTAAAAAATCGACTGTCCCCTTGATCAAGAGAACACCGAACGTGCGCACGCTTCTGCTCACAGCCGTGACCCTACTGCCTGCCCTCGCCTTGGGCGATGCCATCGTCTGGCCCGACTTGCCGCAGAGCTGCTTCGTCAGCGGCCGCTCGGCCACCAATGAGGACGTGGACAGCGGGTGCGCGGCGTTCCTGATCAATGTGAAGGGCAAGGCCGCAGGTACGCCGATAGCGCTGGATATTCCGCAGTACGCGATGCATATGGACGAAACATCGGGTAAGGAAACACCGGTGATCATTATCCAGGCGGAGGAAAACGGCGACGTTAAGGCGGTGGGATATCGCGAGCTGGGCACCGATCAACTCGGGGCGGCACTGCTGCGAGAGGTTCGGCTCCTGGGTACCCAGAAGCCGATTTAACCAGGCTCAGCGCACCCAGCCACCCACCTGCCAGTGGAAACCATCGCTGTGCTGCACCCAGTGCGGATGCACATAACGATAACCCTCGCGAACCGGCTCCCAATGACCGTGCACCGCGACATACCGCCCGCCCGTCCAGCGCCAGTAACCGCGCGACCATACATAGCCATAACGTGGCGCCGGCTCGACCTCGATCACCTGCACCGGCGGCGGTTGTGGCGCGACCACTTCAACGTAATCACGCTGCATCGGAACGCGTTCATGAACCACGCGCTCCTGTACACATCCAGATGCTGCGACGACCACTGCCGCCAATGCCGCATAACGTAACAACATACAAAACCCTCGGGCGCTTACACCCTGCAATGGTAAAAATCCCCCCTTGCTGCAACCACGCTCCTGCATGGCCCTGGGTATTTTTTAACAGGGTGTGTCTGTCAGCTTGCTGAACCTGCACGCCTTATGAGGTGCATGCGACTGTCGGTCGTTTCACGATCGCCACGCCGACAAAACTGATCAACAGCCCTACCCACTGCCAGCCGCCGCTGCGCTCGGTATCGCTGCCGGTGGACAGTGCCGCCGTCATCAGCGGCTGCAGCGCGGCGATGATGGCCGCAATGCCAGGGGGCAAGCCATTCTGCCTGCATGAGCAGGTCAGGCATTTCAAGGTGTGAACGTCGCCCATAAAAAAGCCCGCTGACCGTCACCGGTTCAGCGGGCTTTTTCTTCAGCGATGCGTGTTGCTGAGCAGCTTACAGCGCCAGGTCGGACGCCGGCTTGCTCGGCTCAGCCGCAGGTTTGGCAGCCTCGGTGGCCTTTGGCGCCGCCATTTGCGGGATCGCAGGCGGTGGCGTCAATTGCAGAACACCGGCGGTGTAGGCCCATTCCTTGGCAACCGCTTCCGGGCTGTCGTTCAGCTTGGTGCCGTAGCTCGGTACGATCTGGTGCAGCTTGGCCTGCCACTCAGGGGTCGCCACCTTGTCCTTGAACACTTTCTGCAGCACGGTCAGCATGATCGGAGCCGCGGTGGACGCGCCTGGCGATGCACCCAGCAGGCCTGCGATGGTGTTGTCGGCGGAGCTGACCACTTCGGTACCGAGTTTCAGGACGCCGCCCTGTTCTTCGTCACGCTTGATGATCTGCACGCGCTGGCCGGCTTGCCACAGGCGCCAGTCGGACTGCTTGGCGTTCGGGAAGTATTCCTGCAGTGCCTTGAAGCGGTCGTCGTCCGACAGCATCAGTTGGCCGGCAAGGTACTCGACCAGCGGGTATTCACGAATACCGACTTTGGTCATGGGCCAGATGTTGTGAGTGGTGGTGCTGGTCAGCAGGTCCAGGTACGAGCCTTCCTTCAGGAACTTGGTGGAGAAGGTCGCGAATGGGCCAAACAGGATCACGCGCTTGCCGTCCAGCACGCGGGTGTCCAGGTGCGGAACCGACATCGGCGGTGCGCCAACCGAGGCCTTACCGTAGGCCTTGGCCATGTGCTGCTCAGCGATGGCCGGGTTATCGGTCACCAGGAACGAGCCGCCAACCGGGAAGCCTGCGTATTCCTTGGCTTCAGGAATACCCGACTTCTGCAGCAGGTGCAGTGCACCGCCGCCCGCGCCGATGAACACGAACTTGGCGTCGGTTTCGGTCTTGGTGCCGTCTTTCAGGTTTTTGTAGCTCACACGCCACGAGCCGTCGGCGTTCTTGGTGATGTCCTGCACTTCGCTCGACAGTTTCAGGTCAAATTTCGGCGTGGTTTGCAGGTGCGCGACGAACTGGCGGGTGATCTCGCCGAAGTTCACGTCGGTGCCGATCGGGGTCCAGGTGGCCGCGATTTTCTGGCTCGGGTCACGCCCTTGCATCATCAGCGGAACCCACTTGGCGATCTGCGCCGGGTCTTCGGAGTACTGCATGCCGGCGAACAGCGGGCTCGCTTTCAGGGCTTCGTAGCGTTTTTTCAGGAACTTGATGTTGTCATCGCCCCACACAAAGCTCATGTGCGGTGTGGAGTTGATAAACGAACGCGGGTTCTTCAGCACGCCCTGCTGGACCTGCCAGGACCAGAACTGACGGGAGATCTGGAACGCTTCGTTGATCTCGACCGCTTTCGGGATCTCAACGTTGCCGTTCTTGTCTTCCGGGGTGTAGTTCAGCTCAGCCAGCGCCGAGTGACCGGTACCGGCGTTGTTCCAGCCATTGGAGCTTTCTTCGGCCACGCCATCGAGGCGCTCGACCATCTCCATCGACCAGTCCGGCTGCAACTCGTTGAGCCACACACCCAGGGTTGCGCTCATGATGCCGCCGCCGATCAGCAGCACATCGACTTTCTTTGCCTCTTCCGCGTGAACGGACGTGATCCCCATCGACAAAGCCAGCCCCAGCAGGGCAGTGTTTACTTTTTTAAACATCAGTAGCACCTATGATAAAACGCCATCCGCCCTACCGCCCCTGACTCTGCAGACCGTAGGGTGGGCACACAAGGCCGACGTATCGACCTCACTTTTGTCCCTTCTGCGCTGACTTTTTATCATTATTGGCTTCAGCTACCTGGGCGACAGCCCACCGCCGGGACGTATACGGATGTACGCACCCGGGAAAGACCTGTCCAGAACGGCGCGCAGAATATCATGCCAAACAGCGTTTATGGGTCGTTTGGCCAATTGACAGCATTAAATCGCGGCTTTTATTGCGCAGGTGTCAAGGCTGGCAGGCGCGACCTGAGGTCACAGGCCTGGAACTCTCGGACAAGCGGCTGTTCTAGACACCTTCACCGTCGCGTGCGTAGCATCGACGACTGTCTTTCGTGCACCCATTCAAACAGAGCCATCCATGTCTATCCAGCAAACACCCGGGCACCTGCTGCCCGCGCGCAGTGCCGCCAAAATGGAAGCGGCCATGGCCGTGGGCGCTTTCGCAATCGGCACCGGCGAATTCGCCATCATGGGCCTCATGCCCGACATCGCCCAAAACCTCAACCTGAGCGAACCCCAGGTCGGCCACGCCATCAGCGCCTACGCCCTGGGCGTGATGGTCGGCGCCCCACTGCTGGCGATCCTCGGTGCCAAACTGCTGCGCAAACATATGCTGCTGTTATTGATGGCGCTTTACGCCTTGGGCAACCTCGCCACCGCCTTCACCCCGAGCTTCAGCTCACTGGTGGCCTTCCGCTTCATCAGCGGCCTGCCCCACGGCGCCTACTTCGGCATCGCCGCGGTGGTCGCCTCGAGCATGGTGCCCTCGGATAAACGCGCCGGCGCCGTCGCCCGCGTGATGATGGGCCTGACCCTCGCCATGTTGCTGGGCAACCCCATCGCTACCTTCCTCGGCCAACACTTGGGCTGGCGCTCGGCCTTCGCCCTGGTCAGCGTGATTGCCCTGTGCACCATCGCGCTGGTCTGGCAATTCGTGCCCCACCGCCACGACGAAGAACGCAGCGACCCGCGCAAGGAAATGCGCGCCTTCACCAAACCGCAGGTGTGGATGGCCCTGTCCATCGGCGCGATTGGCTTTGCCGGGATGTTCTGCGTATTCAGCTACCTGGCGCCGACCATGCTGGAAGTGACCAAAGTGTCGCCACAGTGGATTCCGTTTGGCCTCGCGGCGTTTGGTGTCGGCGGGATCATCGGCAACATCGCAGGCGGCAAACTGTTTGATCGCATGCAGTTTCGCGCGGTGGGGCTGATATTGGTGTGGTCGATTGCCGTGCTGCTGTTCTTCCCGTTCGCCGCATCGTCGCTGTGGGGCGTGCTGCTGAGCATGGGCCTGGTCGGCACCATGGTGTCGCTGGCGGCACCGTTGCAGATCCGCCTGATGGACATCGCCCACGAAGCCCCAAGCCTGGCGGCCGCGTCCAACCACGCGGCGTTCAACCTGGCGAACGCGCTGGGGCCGTGGTTTGGAGGAATGGCGATTACAGCGGGATTTGGCTGGACCAGCACCGGCTACATCGGCGCAGCGACCGCACTGCTCGGCCTGGGCCTTTACCTCATCGCCCGACGCATGAAAGGCGGGCACTAACTCGCCAACCTGCGCAGTACCACTGTGGGAGGGGGCTTGCTCCCGATAGCAATGGGTCAGTCACCACAAAACTGGCTGGCCCAGTGCCGCATCAATCATCATGCAACAACCCCGAACCATACTCTTCATAACTGCTACCCAGCCCGCTGCCGCCAAAACTCGTTTTGGCGGCTTTACTCGGGCTATGGTCGCCAAACGCCTGGCATCCACCCGAGAAGCATGGGTCGCTGCTGACGTTCGCGCCCGAGGAGCAGGCGTTCAATAGCAATGTGCCGCTGATCAGCAAAAGTTTGACGAGGTTTGAGGTCATTTCCTGGGTTCTCTGCAGGCTGGAGGCGTTGGGCCTCTCTTGCAGAGAATCGTAAACCTCAACACGGCAGAGAATGATGAAATTTTGCCTGGGGACAGGATGCGTCCAGAGCGCCGACCTGGGAAACGCTTACATCCGCTGTAACACGTAGCTGTTCTCAAAACCATGCACGCTTCCCAGCACGTTGAAGTCTCTGAAGAACCCCGTAGCCCTGAGCAGATCGACCGCAGGCCCCACCTCAGGCGAGTGTTTAAAGTCGCGATAATCGTCCAGCACAATAAAACCGCCCGGCACCACGCTCGGCGAATACAGCAGGAAATCCAGCAACACGTTGCGCATGGTGTGACCGCCATCGATATGCAACAGCGCAACCCTGGGCGCCAGATTGTAGAAACGCTCGGCACTGAGTTCCGAGAAGCCGCGAATCACCACCGCATCAGGCAGCATCAACGCCTGATAGTGACTGAACTCCTCAAACTGGTTCGGCAACTCAAACGGGTCAATACCGATGACACGCCGCTCGCCATTGCACACCTCGTTCATCAGCATCAACGACTTGCCCTTCCACACGCCGATTTCCACCACGTCACCCGGCAGTTCGGCCACCAAAAGCGACAGGTAGCCCAGCAGGCGTACGTGATCATGGAACGACAACTCACGACGCTCCATCGCCTGCTCAGACGGCAAGCTGGCCTGGGCCTGTTCGAAATGCTGGCCGATCAGTTCCCAAACCTGCGCGATGCTGGCAGTCAACTCCGGGTTGCTGGTGAACTCGTTGAGTTCCTGGATAGTTATCATTGTTTTCTGATCACTCCGAACGGCTAGAGGGACATAGGTTGGCTGCGTCCTGGCGGTCAGGCCGGGAACCGATGATGGGCATCAAGAACGTCGCGGCAATTTCGGCGAGAAATAAGCGCTGACTTTTTAAGACCACATCCTTCAATACTAGCTCGGATCCTACCGACGCGTGATAAGGCGTCGCTCAGCGTCAGAACGCGACCCGGGCGACAGAGGCGCTTTGCGTCCTTGCCCAGCACTGTCGTGAAACGGGCAATATACGCCGCTCCGACAGCCAGCATGCATCCCTGATAAACTGCGCGTCATTCGCCATGATCCAGATCCCTCCAATGCCCCTACAAACCGCCCCACTCTCCCGCTGCTTCTCCGTCGCTCCGATGATGGATTGGAACTACTAATTACCGACGTCCCTAGATACATAGTGTTGTGAACCGCCAACAATTCTCCGTACCACTTTCGTACCACCGCACCGCTGCCCCCCTTCAAAAATGTCAAACAATTCGGTCAAAACAATCTTACGGATCACCCGTTCACGCTCGCTGCTATGCTCTGCGAAACACTACTTTTCGCGGTATATCCATGAGTGATCTTTTGAACGACAGCCCTCAGGCTCTTCAGTGGTTTGAGGAGGCCGAGAGGAGACACTCGCCTGGGACCTTCGGAAAAATTGTGCGTTCGATAATATGGTCGGATGCACGCAGTGACGATGGTGAGCTCCTACTGGACCTGAACCCCCATGAGCTAGTTGCCAGCGTGAACGAGGCTCCGTTCAGCCTTCTTCATGGTCACGATCCTGGACAGCTAAAGGGTCAAGTTCTGGAAAGTGCCTATTTTCAGACAGCATCAGGTAACGTATTTGTCGCTGCCATCCTTGGCTACTACTTTGGGGGAAACGTACTATCCTTCAGAGACCTGAAGCTCGATATCACATCCCCAGCGCGACCACCGTTGAAGCTTCCCGACTTGCCTGAAGACGCAAGATCACTTCCGGATACACACAGCGACGACCTGCTCATTCAAGCCAGCGCTCCGCGGTGTAAGATGCCCTACAACCATCCACCATCGAGACCGCCATGACTGGAATCTCCCTAAACCTCCCGGAAGACTTGTCCAACTCTCTCGCCGACTTGGCCAAAACCAGCGGCCAGACTGCGACCTATCTGGCGATGGACGTCCTCCGCGACTACATCGAGCACGAAAAAACGCTGACCGCTCAGATCGAGCTGGCAGTAAAAGAAGCCGATCAAGGCAAATTCGCCACCGATGATCAGGTGGCAGCAATGCGCGCTCGGCGCTGGAGCCGGAATGCAGGTTGAGTGGCTTGCAACAGCACTCAAAAATCTGGAAGACGAAGCAAACTATATCGCTCTCGAAAATCCCAAGGCAGCTGACGACTTCTCCGATGCCATTTTCGCTAGTGTCGACAAGCTAGCTCAGTTTCCTTCCATGGGCCGTGAAGGTCGGGTAAAGCACACCCGAGAATGGGCGGTGCCCAACTGGTCCTACTTGATCCCGTATCGGGTACGTGGAGATCGCTTACAAATTCTTGGCATATTCCACACAAGACAACGTCCGCGCTCGCAGTGGTGACGGGCGCAAAACACGCACCTCCGCCCCCAGACCCATCCCTGATAAACTGCGCCCCATTCACCTCGCTGACTCAGATCCCCAATGCCCCTACAAACCGCCCCACTCTCCCGCCGCTTCTCCGTCGCCCCGATGATGGACTGGACCGACCGCCACTGCCGCTACTTCCTGCGTCTGCTCTCCAAACACGCCCTGCTCTACACCGAGATGGTCACTACCGGCGCGATCCTCCACGGTGATCACGAGCGCTTCCTGCGCCACAACGAAGCCGAGCATCCTCTGGCGCTGCAGCTGGGTGGCAGTGTTCCCGCCGACCTGGCCGCGTGTGCGCGCATGGCCGAGGCTGCCGGTTACGATGAGGTGAACCTGAACGTCGGCTGCCCGAGTGACCGGGTGCAGAACAACATGATCGGCGCGATCCTGATGGCGCATCCTGCGCTGGTGGCCGATTGCGTGAAGGCGATGCGTGATGCGGTGTCGATCCCGGTGACCGTCAAGCATCGTATCGGCATTAATGGACGGGACAGTTATGCCCAGCTGTGTGATTTCGTCGGGCAAGTGAAGGATGCGGGCTGTACCAGTTTTACCGTGCATGCGCGGATCGCGATTCTGGAGGGGTTGTCGCCCAAGGAGAATCGTGACATTCCGCCATTGCGCTATGACGTGGCGGCGCAGTTGAAGCAGGACTTTCCCGAGCTGGAGATTGTTCTCAACGGCGGGATCAAGACGCTGGAGGAGTGCGAGGCGCATTTGCAGACGTTCGATGGGGTGATGCTGGGCCGCGAGGCTTATCACAATCCCTATGTGCTGGCGCAGGTGGATCAGCGGTTGTTTGGAAGCGAGGCGCCGGTGATCAGTCGGGCGCAGGTGTTGGTGCAGTTGCGGCCTTATATTGCTGAGCATCTGGCCAGTGGTGGGACGATGCATCACATTACTCGGCATATATTGGGGTTGGGCACCGGGTTTCCGGGGGCTCGGAAGTTTCGGCAGTTGTTGTCGGTGGATATTCACAAGGCTGCGGATCCGTTGGCGTTGCTGGATCAGGCGGGGGAGTTGCTGGAGGGGCGTTGATCGTTAATGTGTGGTGGCTGGGCTGGCGCTATCGGGAGCAAGCCCCCCTCCCACATTGGGATCGGGATGGCATCCGGTAATCGGGTTGAACCTGCCACCGATTGCGGCCTCCAATTACCGAGTAAGGCCCGCCATTCAAACGGCTGTTTTCAGGTTGTTGCCCTCGCAAACGATCGAACGCATTTGCGCCCTTGAGCGCCTGCTGGCGCTCGGGTAATGTCATCAGACCCATAGGACAGAGCACGCCCATGACTTCCAAGCTGGAACAACTCAAGCAATTCACCACCGTGGTAGCCGATACCGGCGATTTTTCCACCCTCGCCAAGCTCAAGCCGCAGGACGCTACCACCAACCCTTCCCTGCTGCTCAAGGCCGCGTCGATCCCGGGCTACGCCAAGCTGCTGGACGAGTGTGTGCAGGACTGTAACGGCGATGTCGGCCTGGCCAGTGACCGTTTTGCGGTGGCGGTGGGTCAGGAGATTCTCAAGGTGGTGCCGGGGCGTATTTCCACCGAGGTGGATGCCCGCCTGTCGTTCGACACCGACGCCGTACTCAAGCGTGCGCACCGTCTGATCGATCTGTACGACAAAGCCGGCGTTGGCCGCGACCGCGTGCTGATCAAGATCGCTTCCACCTGGGAAGGCATCCGCGCCGCCGAGCAGCTGGAAAAGGAAGGCATCCAGACCAACCTGACGCTGCTGTTCTCGTTTGCCCAGGCCGTAGCCTGCGCCGAGGCCGGGGTGTTCCTGATTTCGCCGTTCGTGGGCCGTATCTACGATTGGTACAAGAAGGCCAATGGCAACGACTACACCGGTTCCGATGACCCGGGCGTGCAGTCGGTGACGCGCATCTACAACTACTACAAGGCCAATGGCTACAAGACCGTAGTGATGGGTGCGAGCTTCCGTAATCTGAGCCAGATCGAAGAGCTGGCCGGGTGTGATCGCCTGACCATCAGCCCGGACCTGCTGGAGAAGCTGGCGGCCGATGAAGGCAAGCTTGAGCGCAAGCTGTCGCCAGGGCACGCCGGGGAAGCGCGGGTGCACATGACTGAAGCGCAGTTCCGTTGGGAGTCCAACGAGGATGCGATGGCGACCGAGAAGCTGGCGGAGGGGATTCGTCAGTTTGCCCGCGATCAGGAGAAGCTGGAGGCGTTGTTGACTGCCAAGCTGTAAAGGCAGGCAGCAGCAAAAAGGGCGGCACCTGTGAGGGTGCCGCCCTTTTTTGTGGTCGCTGATCCCAAGCCGAACTCCCACATTTGATTGTGTTCCAGCAGTGGGGGATCAGTGGCGTTCGAGAGCATTCACGAGGTCGTGAAAGGCTTCGCGGTTGGACTCGTTGAGCCCCATCAGGATCTTGTGCGCTTCGAGCACCTTGACCCGCACGATCTCCTCGGACTGGTCCTGGGACGGCAGGTCGGTGAGGCATTCCGGGCACGGGATCGGACGGTCGACGATGTTGAACACCTGATCGAAGCCCATGGACTGCAGCAGCCGGGTGATGTCGTCGTGGGTGGTGACGACGGTGGGCAACAGGCCGACCTTCTGCCGCGACAGAATGGACAGCTTGGCCAGCAGCCCCAGGGTGGTGCTGTCGATGCTGCGGGTTTCGGTCAGATCGATCACGATCGCCGAGAAGTTCAGCGCAGTGAAGATCCGCTCAATCGTCGCATCCAGCGCTGAACACAAGGTCAGGCGCACTTCACCGACGAATTTGAGGACGAAGGTTCCGTCCTGCTCGGCGAATTGGATTCTTCCGGTACTCATCAAAGATTCCTGCTCAACACCAGTAGGGCGATATCATCCGGCATCTCCCCCAGCGTGGCCAATCCAAAAACCTGCCGCAGGCCATCCAGGCTGCCGCCCGCCGACTTGACCTTTTGGGGCAAGGCGGCTTCTTTCTCTTTGAGTGTAGGCTCTGGAAGAAGATCCAGGATGCCGTCGGACATCAGCGTAAGGCTGAACGTCGGCGGCAGTTCCAGGATATGGTCTTCGTAGGTGGCTTCATTGAACAAGCCCACCGGCAGACCACGGCCTTCCAGATAACGCACACTGTCTGGAGTGTATAGAACAGGCATCGGCAAGTGACCGCCAATACTGTAGGTCAAAAGACCGGTTTCTTCATCGATCACGCCGCCCACCATCGTTACGTGCTTGCCCAGCTTGCAGCTGATCAGGCCCCGGTTGATGTGGCCCAGCACCTGCGAAGGCGTGAACTCCGGCAGCGTGCCATTGCGCTTGGACTCGAACAACAGCCGTGTGGTCATGAACTTCAACAGCACGGTGACAAATGCAGAGGACGCACCGTGACCGGACACGTCGGCCAGGTAGAACGCCACACGGCGCTCATCCACGCGGAAATAGTCGACAAAATCTCCCGACAGGTACAGCGAAGGGATGATCTGGTGAGCGAACTGAAAGTCGTCGATGGTCCAGGGGCTCACCGGCAGCATATTCATCTGTACCTGGCGACCGGCGTTCTGGTCTTCCTGGAGCAGGTTCAGGCTGGCTTCGAGTTCGCGGTTGGCGGTTTCGAGCTTTTCGCGGTAGCGCAGGTTTTCCTGCAGCAGGCGCGCGCGGTCAAGGGCGCGGCGCACCGAATGCTCCAGCACGGCCAGGTCTTCCAGGGGCTTGATCAGGTAATCGGCGGCGCCCAGGCGCAAGGCCTCGACGGCATCGTTCATCACGCCGGCACCGGACACTACGATCACTGGCGTCTGCGGCGCGCGCTCGGTCACCTGGCGGATCAGCTCCAGGCCGCCCATCTGGGGCATGCGCAGGTCGCAGATCACGAGGTCGGGCTGGTCGCGCTCGAACACCTGGAGACCCTGTTGGCCATTGCTGGCCTGCAGGACGCTGAAGCCACTGTCTTCCAAATAGGCCGCGAGGCTCGCGCGCACTACTTCGTCGTCATCGATTATCAGCAGCGTGGCACTGGTTTTTTGCATGTGGGCAAACGGCGCCAGAATTAGGTTGGCGTAGGCAGCGCGACAATGGCCGGGCTCACACTACTGGATTCGCTTTCTAGCCTCTCTGTCCTACAAAGCACGGGCGTTTTGCCCACGCACAACTGTAAAGCAGAGGTGCCCTTCTAAGGCGCAGACGGTACTCCCATCCGTCAGGGGTTTCAAGCTCACGCCGATGGTCGCCGAGCCTCTTTACACCGCAAATCACCGGGAGTTATAAGAACAGCTACCACCACAACACAAAGTAAGGATGGAACCTGTGAGCGAACACGAGCGCGACTACGCTGAAAAACGCGATTTCATCCGCATGCGGGTGGATGCCGATGTGTCATTGATCCATGCCGGGCAGGAAATTGCCGGGGTTTGCGTGGACCTTTCCAGTTCCGGCATGCAGGTGCAGGCACCTCGCCAGTTCAACGTCGGCGATCAGCTGACCGTCCGCATCGATTCGGAGCACGCCGCCCTCAAGGGCCTGGAGGCTGATACCGAAGTGGTATGGGCTAAGACGGCGGGCGAAGAACAGCAACTGGGGCTCAGGATCCTGAAAATGCGCTAAAAGCTGCGCACAAAAAAGGCGACCATTGGGTCGCCTTTTTCGTTTCAAAACGTCTCGACTTAGAAGTCGTCGACGACCTTGCCGTCCTTGACCTTGAACTCGCGGTTCTGCAGGTAAGCGTTACGGATAAAGGTGTATTTGTCGCCGGTGATCAGTTTTTCGCTGTCGAGCAGGCTGGCGCGGGTATCGACCAGGTTCAAGCCGAAGACGCTGTTGCGCCAGTCGATGTCATTCATGTAGCGGTACGGCGAGGTGTAGCTGTCGACGTATTTGGACGGCGCATCACGCAAGGTGCTTGGGCCGAGCAGTGGCAGCATCACGTAAGGACCGCTGCCCACGCCCCAGTAACCGAGGGTCTGGCCAAAGTCTTCATCGCTGCGCTGCAGGCCCATGCGGGTGCCGACGTCGACGAAGCCCAGCACGCCGAAGGTGGTGTTGACCAACAGACGGGCGGTGTCCACGCCAGCGTTGTGCGGCTTGAGCTGCAGCACGTTGTTGGCGAGGTTGCCGACATCGCCGATGTTGCGGAAGAAGTTATGCACGCCGTCCTGCACGAATTGCGGAGTGATGAACTGATAGCCTTGGGCAATTGGCTTGAGGGCGTAGGTATCAACCGTATCGTTGAAGGAGAAGATGGGGCGGTTGACGCTTTCCCATGGATCATCTTCCGATGCCGCCTGTGCAGCAAAGGGTACGAATAGTACGGTGGCACACACCGACAGCTGAGCGAAGTACTGGCTCCAGCGCATAGCTTTTGCTCCTTGAATGATCTGTCATGGGCGCTATGCCCTGAATTTGGCCGTCAGTATATGACGGAAGTGCGGGTTTAGGCAGCCACCTGGAAACGTCTTACGAAAAATGCGCAAATTTCTCACAATCAGCCTCGGTGTCATTGACTTGTCATGCCGGCTCGATAGCGTCAGAGCTATTTCAGGGATGTTCTGATGCCACACGCCGAGATTGCCGTCGCCACGGCCCCGTCATTGACTGCCGTGCTATTTGGCCTGAGTGGCTGCCTGGTGGACTTCGGTTCCCTGGCCCGCAATGACTCGCCAGCCCCCGACTCCCAAGCCACCCCCGGCGCACTGAACAGTCTGCGCAGCCTGAAGGAACAAGGCGTGCCCTGCGCCTGGCTGGATGAACTGCCGCCCTCGGTGACCGCGCCCCTGGCGGCTACGCTGCCCGCCTGGATCAAGGCCACATCGCCCTCCTCCATTCGCTGGCCCGCGCCTCATGCGTGCTGGCAAGCCTTGATGGAATTGAACATCGAACGCCTGGAAGGCTGCGTGCTGGTCAGCGGCGAGCCGCGCCTGCTGCAATCGGGCCTCAACGCCGGCCTGTGGACCATCGGTCTGGCTTCCTGCGGCTCTCTGTGCGGCCTGGCACCCGAGCAGTGGCAAGCGCTCACCGAGCAGCAACGCGAGCAAAAGCGCGGCAAGGCGACTGTGGCCCTGTATGGGCTGGGTGTGCACTCGGTGATCGACCACCTCGGTGAACTCGGCACCTGCCTGGCGGACATCAGCCTGCGCCGGCTCAAAGGCGAGAAGCCCTGATCGAGAGCATGCACGGCGGGCCGCAGTGGATTAATCTACCGATCAGCCCGTAGACCTTTCGCGGCACGCCGCGGTCTATGCCAGTGCCTATCGATAAAAGGAAGAACACCATGCCTGCCCGCGAAAAACTGCAAGAACAGGTCAACATTCTGCGCGAGCAACTGGAACAGGATCCGCCACTGCCGGCCGAAAAGCGTGAAGCGCTGGAAGCCCTGCTTGCCAGGTTTGAAACGCAACTTGAACTGGAGCCGGCCACCCAGACGCCGAGCATTTCCGACGACGTGAATCAGGCGGCCATTGAGTTCGACGCTGATCACCCGGTTATTTCCGGGACCTTGCGCAACATCATGATCACCCTGGGCAACATCGGTATCTAAACGCTTCATGTGGGAGGGGGCTTGCTCCCTCCCACATTGGGTTTTATGTGCAGGCTACTGACGCGCCAGACGCACGTTCTGGAACGCCACCTCCTCAGTGCTGCGATACGGGTTGATATCCAGCCCGCCACGGCGCACATAGCGCGCGTACACCGTCAACCTTTCAGGCTTGAGCAAGCGCTGCAGGTCGAGAAAGATCCGCTCCACACACTGCTCATGAAAGTCCGAATGCTGGCGAAAGCTCACCAGGTATTCCAGCAGACTGGCGTGATCCAACGCCGCACCGCGATAGTCCACCACCACGCTGCCCCAGTCCGGCTGGCTGGTGACCGGGCAATTGGATTTGAGCAAGTGGCTGTGCACGCTCTCCTCCACCACGCGTGAATCGTCGCAGCGCAGCAGTTCCGGGCGCGGATGCTCATAGTTGCTGACGCTGATATCCAACGCATCAATGCACACACCCGGCAAAGCCATCACGCCTTCGGCCTCGACCTCGGCCAGGCTGCGGATACGCACGCTCACCGGCTTGCCGGCGGCAAAGCTCAGGTCGTTGTGCAGTGTGGCTTGCAGGTCCTGGGTATCGGCGAACGCGGTCTGGTTCAGCGAATTGAGGTACAGCTTGAAGGACTTGGATTCAATGATGTTCGGCGAGTCGGCAGGGATGCTGAATTCGCCGATGGCCACCACCGGCTTGCCCGAAGGCAACAACCAGGACAGTTCGAAGCAGTTCCAGAAGTCCACGCCCTTGTACGGCAGGGTCTCGGCGCTCAGGCCCAGCTCGGCCCACTTGGCGGCGCGCGGAATCGGGAACAGCAACGAAGGGGTATAGGTGCTGATGTATTCACTGGACTTGCCCAGCGGTGAGTGTTCGGCGGCGGGATGCATGACGGGAACCTGGCTAAATAAACCGCGCCAGTCTACCAGCCTTTGCGCCCGCCCTTAATCATCGCCTCACTCAACGGTCAGCGTGCCGACCATTCCTGCCTGATAGTGCCCCGGCAGGTTGCAGGCGAACTCAAGACCGGTGGCCTTGGCGAAGGTCCAGGTCAGCTCGGCGGTTTTACCCGGCTCCACCAGCACACTGTTCGGGTCATCGTGCTTCATCGCACCATGGCCCATGGCAGCATGATCCATCTTCGCCATGCCAGTGGACGTGAGCATGCCCCTGGCCAGCATCTGCAGCATTTCCTTCTGGTGCTCGGCATGCATCGCCGCGTCGCCCAGGTTGAATTCATGGAGCAACTGGCCTTTGTTGACCAGCACAAAGCGCACGGTCTCACCGGCCTTTACATCCAGGGACTTGGGCGCGAACGCAATGTCCTGCAGGGTCACCTCCACACTGCGCGTGGCTTTATCCGCCGCAGCCGGATGACCAAAGGCGAAGCCGTGCGCCGCGTCGGCCAGAGCATCGACACTCAACACCAGCAGGCAGCCTGCCAATAACAAGGATGTACGCAAGGTCATTTCAACGCTCCCACAATGATCGAATCAGGAATATCTCAAGGCATGCGCCGGCTCGATTTTCGCCGCCCGGTACGCCGGGTACAGCGTGGCCAGAAAGCTCAATACAAACCCCGCCGTGCAGATCAGCAGCACATCCCCACCTTGCAGCTCCGAGGGCAGGTTGCTGACAAAATACACGTCCGAACTGAAGATATGCTGCCCGCTCACCCGCTCCAGCCAGCCCACCAGCTCGCTTACATTAAGCGCGGCAATCACCCCCAGCACGCCGCCGATCAGGGTGCCGACAATCCCGATGACCGTGCCCTGCACCATGAAGATCGCCATGATCTGCCGTGGCGTGGCGCCAATGGTGCGCAAAATCGCAATGTCCGCGCCCTTGTCGTTCACCACCATGATCAGGGTGGCAATGATGTTGAACGCTGCCACGGCGACGATCATCAGCAGCAACAGGCCGATCATGGTCTTTTCCATTTTCATCGCACTGAACAGGCTGCCCTGGGTGTGAGTCCAGTCATCCGGTTTGTAGGCCGCACCGAGACTGGCGGCGATATCGGCCGAGACCTTGGGCGCCGCATACAAGTCCTTTACCGCCAGGCGCACGCTTTGCACCTGATTGGGTTGCCAATGCTGGATCTCGGCGGCGTCGGCCATATGGATCAACGCCATGGAGCCATCCAGCTCGGCACCGACCTTGAAGATACCCACCACGTTCAAGCGCTGCATGCGCGGGGTGATGCCGCCGGGGGCGGTACTGATTTCCGGCACGATCAGGGTCAGTTTGTCGCCCACGTTCAGGCGAAAGCGCCGCGCGGTGATGTCACCGATCACCACGCCGAACTCGCCGGCCTTCAAGTCGTCGAGTTTGCCGCGCACGATGTGCTGGGCCACGATCGACACCTTGCCTTCCTGTGCCGGGTCGACGCCGCTGATCTCGATCGGCTGCATGGCGCCCTTGTAGGAAAACATGCCGTCCATCTGGGTGAAAGGTACGGCAGCGGTCACTTCAGGATTCTTCATCGCCGCCGCTGCCACCGGCCGCCAATCGTCCATCGGCTTCACGCCGACGATGGTGGCGTGGGGCACCATGCCGAGGATGCGTGAGCTCATTTCACGCTGGAAACCGTTCATCACCGAGAGCACCACGATCATCGCCAGCACGCCCAGGGCGAGGCCGATCATCGAGGTCATCGAGATAAACGAGACAAAACGGTTGCGGCGCTTGGCGCGGGTATAGCGCGTGCCGATGAAAATCGATAACGGTCTGAACATTAGCGGGCACCGTCTGAAAAAATGAAAAAGCCCGGCACGTGAAGCACCGGGCCTGAAACGGGTCAGATGGCGACCAGATGACCTTCCTGCAGATGCAGCACGCGATCCATCTGGCGGGCCATGCTCATGTCATGGGTCACCACCAGGAACGCGGTGCGCATCTGGGTGCTCAGTTCCAGCATCAGGTCCTTGATGCCCTGGGCGGTGTGGGAGTCGAGGTTGCCGGTGGGCTCGTCGAGCATCACCAGTCCCGGGTTGTTGACCAGGGCGCGGGCAATCGCCACACGCTGGCGCTCGCCGCCGGACAACTCGGCCGGTTTGTGCTCCAGGCGATGGCCGAGGCCCACGCGCTCGAGCAAGGCCTTGGCGCGCTGGCGTGCTTCGGGGATCGCGGTCTTGCCGATCAGCAGCGGCATGCACACGTTCTCCAGCGCGGTGAATTCCGGCAGCAGATGGTGGAACTGGTACACAAAGCCCAGCGAGCGGTTGCGCAACTGGCCACGGGCCTTTTCACCGAGGGCCGACAGTTCTTCGCCAGCCAGCCATACGCTGCCCTTGGACGGCGTATCAAGGCCGCCCAGCAGGTTGAGCAAGGTACTTTTGCCCGAGCCGGAACTGCCTACGATCGCCACGCGCTCGCCCGGATGCAACTCAAGTTGCAGGTTGGACAGCACCACCACCGACTCCGGGCCTTCCTCGTAGGATTTGCCCAGGTTGCGGCAGCTCAGGATTGCTTTTTCACTCATGCCCGATTCACTCATAACGTAAGGCCTGTGCTGGCTGGGTACGTGCCGCGCGCCAGGCTGGATACAGGGTGGCAAGAAAACTCAGGACCAACGCGGCGCCGCCCACCATCAACACGTCCTGGGCCTGAACCTGGGACGGCAGGTAGTCGATGAAGTAGACGTCGGCGTTGAGGAACTTGTGACCGAGCACTTTTTCCAGCGCGGCAATCGCGGCGCTGACATTGAGCGCGGCCAGGATCCCGACCGCCGTGCCGATCAGGGTGCCGACCACGCCGATCACGGTGCCCTGCACCATGAAGATCGCCATGATCTGCCCCGGCGTGGCGCCGAGCGTACGCAGGATCGCGATATCGCCCTTCTTGTCATTCACCACCATCACCAGGGTGGAGATGATGTTGAACGCGGCCACGGCGACGATCAGCAGCAACAGCAGGCCGATCATGGCTTTTTCCATGCGGATGGCTTGATACAGGTTGCCATGGGTACGGGTCCAGTCGCGCGCGTAGTACTCGGACTCGCCCAGATGTTGGGCAATTTCCCAGGCGCCGCGCGGCGCATCGAACAGGTCGTTGAACTTGAGGCGCAGGCCTTGCACCTGATCCGGCTGCCAGCGATGCAGGCGCGCAAGATCGGTGAGGTTGGTAAGGCCCAGGTAACCGTCGATCTCGCCGGCGCCGACGTGGAAGGTGCCGATCACGGTAAAGCGCTTCATGCGCGGGAACATGCCGGCCGGGGTCACGGTCACTTCCGGCGCGACGAAGGTGAGCTTGTCGCCGACGCCCACGCCGAGCTTGGCCGCCGCCTTGTCGCCGATCACGATACCGAAGCTGCCGGGAGCCAGGTCGTCGAGTTTGCCCTGCAACATGAACTTGTCGATGATCGACACGTTGCGTTCCTGAGCCGGGTCGACGCCATTGAGCAGGATTTTCTGCACCTTGCCGTCATGGGTCAGCAAGCCCTGCATCTGGGTAAAGGGCGCTACGGCCAGCACCTTTGGGTTCTGCTTGACCCTGGCGGCCAGGCTTTGCCAGTCGCTAATCGGTGCATCGCCCTCGATGGTCGCGTGGGGCACCATGCCCAGCACGCGGGTGCGCATCTCATGATCGAAGCCGTTCATCACCGACAGCACCACGATCATTACGACCACGCCCAGGGCGAGACCGATCATCGAGGTCAAGGAAATGAACGACACAAAATGATTGCGACGCTTTGCACGGGTATAACGCGTGCCGATAAATACGAAGAGAGGTCTGAACATGTCGGGGCTTGTTCGGAGGAAAAGAAGACGTCCCGGTGGCGGGGGCTGGTCAGCAGCTTTACACTCAGACCATTGCCGCTAACTGGGGTTCGCCATGTCGACATTAGATGAAGAAGAGCGCCGCGAATACTACCGTATCGACGACATGATCGCACTTCAAATCAAAACCTTGTCGGCCCCCGAAGCGGCGGGCAAGGAAGTGTTGCTGGATGATTCGCCGCTGTTCAATCTGCTCAGCGAACTGCACCTCAGCGAATTCGAAGCCCAGCACCTGCTGCGCCAACTGAGCGAGAAGGATCGCACCCTCGCCGCCTTCCTGCGCGTGCAGAACAAACGTCTGGACCTGCTCAGCCAGATCATGGCGCGCGGCCTGCTCGATGAAGTCGGCGCGCCGCAGCCGGTGATCATCTCCGAGGGCGGCATCGACTTCCATCACCCGGCCCCCGTGGCACCCGATTCGCACCTGGCGGTCAAGCTGGTGCTGATGCCCCAGGCGCTCGGCCTGCTGCTGCGTGCGCGAGTCACCCAGTGCACGCCACAGGACGACGGCTTTGAGGTGGCCACGCAATTCGAATCCATGACCGATGCCCAACGCCAATTGCTGGCACGCTACATCCTGCAGAAACAGGCGCAGGAACGCCGCCTGGCGCGGGAACAAAGCGACGACCTCTGACTACGAATTCACTACGCCAGCCACCCTGGCGCAAAGGAGCAACTGTGACCCTGATCTACGGCCATCGCGGTGCCAAAGGCGAAGCACCGGAAAACACCCTGACCAGCTTTCAGGAATGCCTCAAGCACGGCGTACGCCGCTGCGAACTGGACCTGCACCTGTCCATGGACGGCGAGCTGATGGTCATCCACGACCCGACCCTCAAGCGCACCACCGACCGGCGCGGCAAGGTGGTCGAGTATTCAGCGGCGGACCTGGTGAAAATGGATGCGCGCAAAGGCGGACCCGGCTGGGTGAAGCCGTGCCCGATCCCGCGCCTGGAGCAGTTGTTCGAACAGTGCGATTTCGATCATTGGCAACTGGAAGTCAAAAGCGCCTCACGCACCCGCGCCGCGACCACCGTGCTGGCGATTCGCGAGATGGCCGTGCGCTTTGGCGTGATGGACAAGGTCACCGTCACCTCAAGCTCGCGGGAAGTATTGAAAGCGGCGGTGGACCTCACCCCGGACCTGTCACGCGGGCTGGTGGCCGAATACGCCTGGCTCGATCCATTGAAGGTCGCGCAGAACTACGGCTGTGAGTACCTGGCCTTGAACTGGACACTGTGCACCCCTGAACGGCTGGAAAAAGCCCAGCGCCAGGGTTTGCACGTGTCGGTGTGGACAGTCAACGAACCTGCGCTGATGCGCAGGCTCGCCGACTTCGGCGTAGATAGCCTGATTACAGACTTTCCCGGTTTGGCCACTGCCACCCTCGGGAATTACTGAAATCGGTCTCCCCGGCCGGCTCAGGCCACCGGCCGGAGCCGCTCAAAAAAGCCGGTTGAGGCCGTCGTAAGCGGCTACCCGATAGGCTTCAGCCATGGTCGGGTAGTTGAACGTGGTGTTCACAAAGTACTTGAGGGTATTTTGCTCACCCGGCTGACTCATGATGGCCTGACCGATGTGCACGATCTCCGAGGCCTGGTAGCCGAAGCAGTGCACGCCGAGCACTTCCAGGGTCTCGCGGTGGAACAGGATTTTCAGCATGCCTTGCGGCTCACCGGCAATCTGCGCCCGCGCCATGCTCTTGAAGAACGCCTTGCCCACTTCGTAAGGCACCTTGGCCTTGGTCAGCTCGTGCTCGTTCTTGCCGATCGAGCTGATCTCGGGAATCGTGTAGATCCCGGTCGGCACGTCGTTCACATAGCGCCAGCTGCCGTTGTCTATAATGCTGCCGGCGGCCGAACGACCCTGGTCGTGCGCCGCACTGGCCAGACTCGGCCAGCCGATCACGTCGCCGGCGCCGTAGATGTTCGTCACGCAGGTGCGGTAGTTCTCGTCCACTTCGATCTGGCCACGGCTGTTGACCTTGACCCCGATGTTTTCCATGCCCAGCTTGTCGGTGTTGCCGGTACGGCCGTTGCACCACAGCAAGGCGTCGGCCTTGATCTTCTTGCCGGACTTGAGGTGCAGGATCACCCCGTTGTCCAGGCCTTCGACCCGCTCGTACTCTTCGTTGTGACGCACGGTGATGTTGTTGTTGCTGAAGTGGTAGCTCAACGCCTGGGAGATTTCCGAGTCGAGGAAGCTGAGCAACTGGTCGCGGTTGTCCACCAGCTCGACCAGCACACCCAGGCCGCTGAAGATCGAGGCGTATTCACAGCCGATCACACCGGCGCCGTAGATGATCAGCTTGCGCGGGGTATGGCCCAGGCTCAGGATGGTGTCGCTATCGTAGATACGCGGGTGGTGGAAATCGATGTCCGCCGGGCGGTATGGGCGCGAACCGGTGGCGATGATGATGTGCTTGGCCACCAGCTTCTCGACCACGCCATTGGCGCAGACCACTTCGACGGTCTGCTCGTCGGCGAAGCTGCCGGTGCCGAAAAACAGGTCGACGCGGTTACGGGCGTAAAAGCCGGTACGCGAGGCCACTTGTTTAGCGATGACTTTTTCGGCGCTTTTCAACACGTCCGGGAAGGAGAACCAGCGCGGCTCACCAATGGCCCGGAACATCGGGTTGGTGTTGAACTGCATGATCTGGCGGACCGAGTGACGCAAGGCCTTGGACGGGATGGTGCCCAGGTGGGTGCAGTTGCCGCCGACCTGGCGACGGCTGTCGACCATCGCCACCTTGCGCCCCGCTTTGGCGGCGTTCATTGCCGCGCCTTCTCCAGCCGGGCCGGAACCCAGTACCACCACGTCGTAGTTGTAGACAGCCATGCGTACTCCTCAGAACAGGCCAGGCGTACGGTTGGACGCCTGGCTAAATCATGCCGCGGCCAGCGGTCATGAAGGACAATTTGGCTCAAGTGTGTGAACCGGGGCACAGTCTATAGAAGGCTCACCGCCGCGCACATTAACCCTTGGTCGCGTCGTAGGCCAGTCTTGCCATACTACAGCACCCAAATCAGCGCTGAATTCAGGAAGGGCCATTATGCGACAACTCTTTATCTGCTTGATGCTCATGCTGTCGATCACCGCGCACGCCAACGATGCCGACCGGCTCAGGCAAGCGGCTTTCCGGCCGCAGGTCGAGGGGCTGGTGCTGAAAAATCAGGCGGTGCTCAATTATCTCTGGGCGGATGTGTATGCGGCTGCGCTGTATGCGCCAGCGGATTCGAGCGCAAGGCAAGCCTGGGATCAGCAGAAAGCGCTGCGCCTGGAGCTCTATTACTTTCGCGACATTGACCGCAATGATGTGATCAAGGCCGCCACGGCTACCCTCGAGCGCCAGCAGGCCAGCGCCCGGTTAAAGCCGGCGCTGGACAAGTTGCACGCCAGTTTTCGCACTATCCGCAGCGGCGATCGCTATGCACTGGATGTTCGACCGGGACGCGGTTTGAACCTGGAGATCAATGGCAAGGTGGTGTTCAGCAGTCGCGATGAGGCGCTGGCGAAGGCCTATCTGGGCATCTGGCTGGCGCCCAAGGGCTTGTCCGACAGCCTGCGCAGCGCGTTACTCAATTGAGAAGAATGTTGACTGCCCCGCCGCTATCGGGAGCAAGCCCCCTCCCACAGTTTGACTGTGTTAATGCAGTCGAAATGTGGGAGGGGGCTTGCTCCCGATGAGGCCCTCACAAACAACAAAAACTGCCCGCCATAAAAAAGCCCCGAACCAGTCGGGGCCTTTTCATTTCAACACACAGGCTTAACGCGGAAACGCCGGCGGGTTAACCCCGGCCATGTCTTCCATCACGCGCACCACCTGGCAGCTGTAGCCGAACTCGTTGTCGTACCACACATACAGCACAACGCGGTTGTCCTGGCTGATGGTGGCCTCGGCGTCCACCACACCGGCGTGGCGCGAGCCCACGAAGTCGGTGGACACCACTTCCTGCGAGTTAACGTAGTCGATCTGCTTGTGCAGATCCGAGTGCAGCGCCATGTAGCGCAGGTACTCGTTCATCTCTTCACGGCTGGCGGCAGTCTCAAGGTTGAGGTTGAGAATGGCCATCGACACGTTCGGCGTCGGCACGCGGATCGCGTTGCCGGTCAGCTTGCCGGCCAGCTCAGGCAGGGCCTTGGCCGCAGCGGTGGCGGCGCCGGTTTCGGTGATCACCATGTTCAGCGCAGCGCTGCGGCCACGGCGGTCGCCCTTGTGGAAGTTGTCGATCAGGTTCTGGTCGTTGGTGTACGAGTGAACGGTCTCGACGTGACCATTGACGATGCCGAACTTGTCGTTCACCGCCTTGAGCACCGGCACGATGGCGTTGGTGGTGCAGGACGCAGCGGAGACAATCTTGTCGTCAGCGGTGATCTCGCCATGATTGATGCCGTGCACGATGTTCTTCAGCTTGCCCTTGCCGGGCGCGGTGAGGACAACACGGTCGATACCCGGGCAGGCCAGGTGCTGGCCGAGGCCTTCGGCGTCACGCCATACGCCGGTGTTGTCCACCAGCAGGGCATCCTTGATGCCGTACTGGGTGTAATCCACCTCGGACGGGTTCTTCGCGTAGATCACCTGGATCAGGTTACCGTTGGCGGTGATGGTGCTGTTTTCTTCGTCGATGACGATGGTGCCGTTGAACGGACCGTGCACCGAATCGCGACGCAGCAGGCTGGCGCGCTTGGTCAAGTCGTTGTCGGCACCTTTGCGCACCACGATGGCCCGCAGGCGCAGGCCGTCGCCGCCGCCGGTTTTTTCGATGAGGATGCGCGCCAGCAGGCGACCGATCCGACCGAAACCGTACAGCACCACGTCGGTGCCCTTGCGGGCGGCGGCGCTTTGCTGGCCAACCACGTCGGCCATTTCTTCACGCACGAACTGCTCGGCGCTGCGGCCGGCGCCTTCCTTGCGAAATTTGTAGGCCAGTTTGCCGAGGTCGACCGAGGCCGCGCCGAGCTTGAGCTCGCTCATGGCCTTGAGCAGCGGGAATGTTTCGTGGACGGAGAGTTCGCTGTCGTCGGCGGAACGGTGACGCGCAAAGCGATGGGCTTTGAGAATCGCGATGACAGACTGGTTGATCAGGCTGCGGCCATAGATCGAGCTCACCACATTGTTATTGCGGTACAGCTGACCGATAAGCGGGATCATCGCTTCTGCGAGTGCTTCACGGTCGATCCATTCACCAAGACACTGGTCGGGCTTCTGAGTCACGGGAACCTTCCACATGTAGGGGCTGAAAAAAGGGGCTACATTATGTCGTCCGAGTGCGCGATGAGCAATGCGCCAGGGCGAACAAAAACCCCTTGCAAAAAAACACCACCCCGCCACAGCCCTTGAAATACGCGGGTTCCAGAAGGCCACCAGTGGCACACCACGGCCGACTTGTCCGTAACCCTCCGAAATATCCATCGTTTTTGGCACTACATATTGAGTCAAAACCGAGCATTGTTTGTCTTAGCCACTACATTTCCCGAAAACCGCATCAGGCACAGTCAGCAACTGACAGGCGGCACCTCTGGCCGTTACAATTACCGACTTTGTCGCAACGCTTGGAGCTCAACCTTCCGTGCCCGTCCTGCGTCTACCGCTCCTCCCTGCTGCGGCAGGTAAACAGCACTGGGGCAACCTGCCCGGTGCCGCCCTGAGCCTGGCCATTGCCGAGGCTGCCAGCGCAGCCAAGCGCTTTACCCTGCTGCTCACCGCCGACAGCCAGAGCGCCGAGCGGCTGGAGCAGGAGCTGAGCTTCTTCGCACCGGATTTGCCGGTGCTGCATTTTCCCGACTGGGAAACCCTGCCCTACGACCTGTTCTCGCCGCATCAGGACATCATTTCCCAGCGCATTGCCAGCCTGTACCGCCTGCCGGAACTGGCCCACGGCGTGCTGGTGGTGCCGATCACCACCGCCTTGCACCGCCTGGCGCCGACCAAATTTCTGCTGGGCAGCAGCCTGGTGCTGGACATCGGCCAGAAGCTCGACGTGGAACAGATGCGCACGCGCCTGGAGGCCAGCGGCTACCGTTGCGTCGACACGGTGTACGAGCACGGTGAGTTCGCCGTGCGCGGCGCGCTGATCGACCTGTTCCCCATGGGCAGCAAGTTGCCGTACCGCATCGACCTGTTCGATGACGAAATCGAGACGTTGCGCACCTTCGACCCGGAAAACCAGCGCTCCATCGACAAAGTCGACTCGGTCAAGCTGTTGCCGGCCCGGGAGTTCCCGCTGCAGAAGGACGCGGTCACGCGCTTCAAGGCGCGCTTTCGCGAACGCTTCGACGTCGACTTCCGCCGCTGCCCGATCTTCCAGGACCTGAGCAGCGGGATTACCCCGGCCGGTATCGAGTACTACCTGCCGCTGTTCTTCGACGAAACCTCCACGCTGTTCGACTACCTGCCCCAGGACACCCAGGTGTTCTCGCTGCCGGGCATCGAGCAGGCGGCAGAAAACTTCTGGAACGACGTGCGCAACCGCTATGAAGAGCGTCGCGTCGACCCGTCCCGCCCGCTGTTGCCGCCCGCCGAGCTGTTCCTGCCGGTGGAAGACTGCTTCGCCCGCCTGAAAAACTGGCCGCGTGTGGTCGCCAGTCAGCAGGACGTGGACGCCGGCAGTGGCCGCGAGCGCTTCCCCGCCGCGACCCTGCCGGACTTGTCGATCCAGGCCAAAGCCACGCAACCGTTGGAAGCGCTGTCCAACTTCCTCGGCGACTTCCCGGGCCGCGTGCTGTTTACCGCCGAGTCCGCCGGGCGCCGCGAAGTGCTGCTGGAGCTGTTGGAGCGCCTCAAACTGCGGCCGAAAACTGTCGACAGTTGGCCAGACTTCGTCAACAGCCAGGAGCGCCTGGCGATCACCATTGCGCCGCTCGATGAAGGCTTGCTGCTGGACGACCCGGCGCTGGCGCTGATCGCCGAAAGCCCGCTGTTCGGCCAGCGCGTGATGCAGCGTCGCCGCCGCGAAAAACGCGCCGACCACAACAATGATGCGGTGATCAAGAACCTCACCGAGCTGCGTGAAGGCGCGCCGGTGGTGCATATCGACCACGGCGTGGGCCGCTACCTCGGTCTACAGACCCTGGAGATCGACAACCAGGCCGCCGAATTCCTCACCATGGAATACGCCGAGGGCGCCAAGCTCTACGTGCCGGTGGCCAGCCTGCACCTGATCGCACGCTATACCGGCAGCGACGACGCGCTGGCGCCGTTGCACCGCCTCGGCTCCGAGACCTGGCAAAAAGCCAAGCGCAAGGCCGCCGAACAGGTGCGCGACGTGGCGGCCGAACTGCTCGATATCTACGCACGACGTGCCGCGCGCGAGGGCTATGCGTTCGCCGACCCCAAGGCCGACTACGCCACCTTCAGCGCCGGCTTTGCCTTCGAAGAAACCCCGGACCAGCAAACCACCATCGAAGCCGTGCGCGCCGACATGCTCGCGCCCAAGCCGATGGACCGCCTGGTGTGCGGCGACGTCGGCTTCGGCAAGACCGAAGTGGCAATGCGCGCCGCGTTCATTGCCGTGCACGGCGGTCGCCAGGTCGCCATTCTGGTGCCGACCACCCTGCTCGCCCAGCAGCACTACAACAGCTTTCGCGACCGCTTTGCCGACTGGCCGGTGAGCGTGGAAGTGATGAGCCGCTTCAAGTCGGCCAAGGAAGTCAACGCCGCCATCGCCGACCTGGCCGAGGGCAGGATCGACATCGTCATCGGCACGCACAAGCTGCTGTCGGACGACGTGAAGATCAAGAACCTGGGCCTGGTGATCATCGACGAAGAGCACCGCTTCGGCGTGCGTCAGAAAGAACAGCTCAAGGCGCTGCGCAGTGAAGTCGACATTCTCACCCTCACCGCCACGCCGATTCCGCGCACGCTGAACATGGCGGTGTCGGGCATGCGCGACCTGTCGATCATCGCCACGCCACCGGCGCGCCGGCTGTCGGTGCGCACCTTCGTGATGGAGCAGAACAAAAGCACGGTCAAGGAAGCGCTGCTACGTGAACTGCTGCGCGGCGGCCAGGTGTACTACCTGCACAACGATGTGAAGACCATCGAGAAATGCGCCGCCGACCTCGCCGAACTGGTACCGGAAGCGCGCATCGCCATCGGCCACGGGCAGATGCGCGAACGCGAACTCGAACAGGTAATGAGCGACTTCTACCACAAGCGCTTCAACGTGCTGATCGCCTCGACCATCATCGAGACCGGCATCGACGTGCCGAGCGCCAACACCATCATCATCGAGCGTGCCGACAAGTTCGGCCTGGCACAGTTGCACCAGTTGCGCGGCCGGGTCGGGCGCAGTCACCACCAGGCCTACGCCTACCTGCTCACACCGCCGCGCCAGCAGATCACCTCCGACGCCGAAAAGCGCCTGGAAGCCATCGCCAACACCCAGGACCTGGGTGCCGGCTTTGTGCTGGCCACCAACGACCTGGAAATCCGTGGCGCCGGCGAGTTGCTGGGCGACGGCCAGAGCGGGCAGATCCAGGCCGTGGGCTTCACGCTTTATATGGAGATGCTGGAGCGCGCGGTCAAAGCCATCCGCAAGGGCGAGCAACCCAACCTCGATCAACCGCTGGGCGGCGGCCCGGAGATCAACCTGCGCCTGCCGGCGTTGATTCCCGAAGACTACCTGCCGGATGTGCACGCGCGGCTGATCCTGTACAAGCGCATCGCTTCGGCCACCGACGAAGAAGGCCTCAAGGACCTGCAGGTCGAGATGATCGACCGCTTCGGCCTGTTGCCCGACCCGACCAAGAACCTGGTGCGTCTGACCCTGCTCAAATTGCAGGCCGAGCAGTTGGGCATCAAGAAGGTCGACGCCGGGCCGCAGGGTGGGCGCATCGAGTTTGAAGCGCAGACGCCGGTGGACCCGTTGGTGCTGATCAAGCTGATCCAGGGCCAGCCCAACCGCTACAAATTCGAAGGGGCGACGCTGTTCAAATTCATGGTGCCGATGGAACGCCCGGAAGAACGCTTCAATACCCTGGAGGCGCTGTTTGAGCGCCTCATCCCGAAATCTGCATGAAGGACGCCCCCATGCGCCTGTTCCGCATCTTGAGCCTGTTGCTGGTGGTTGTGGCGCCTGCGGCATTGGCCGACAGTCCTTATCAGGTCGAAATGATCCTGGTGCGCCAGAACGCGGAACCGCTGATCAACAGCCGCCCCGCCGCGGAAGACTGGGACGCCGGCGCACCGCGTCTGGGCGAGCGGATGAGCCCGCCGCGCCTGGGCACCATCGTCGACAAGCTGCGCGCCGACTCAAGCTACACGGTGTTGGCGCACAAGGCCTGGGAGCAGAACCTCGGTGAGCAACCGGTAAAAATCGCGATCACCGACGGCGCCGAACAGTTCGGCCAGTTCCCCCTCCAGGGCGTGCTGCGCCTGCAACTGGGGCGCTTTACCGACATCGACGCGGACTTCTGGATCAACCAGTTCGACGCCAACGGCAGCGTGATCGCCAGCGAACACCTGGCCCAGAAAGACGTGCGCACCAAGAACAATCAGCTCAACTACCTGGACGGCGGCCACCTGGCGTTGCTGATCAAGATCACTTCGCTGACCGCCAAGCCCCCCAGTGCGCCTCCGCCGGGCCTTCAGGACTGATCCTGCGCCATGTCCCTGACGCCGTCGTTGACCAAGCCCCTGGCCCCCTCGTGGGCCAACCGCTTCAAGGAGCAAAGCCTGGAGCGCGGCCGGCGGTATGCGCTGGAAAACCGCGTGCGCATCGTCGAATCCGGCGACAGCACCATCGTCGCCAGTTGCGAGGGCTCGGGCGGCAACGTCTATCGCCAGACCATCTCGTTGCGTGAGTCGGCCAAGGGCATGCTGATCCTGGTGGACAGCCGCTGCACCTGCCCGGTCCACACCAACTGCAAACACATCGCTGCGGTGTTGCTCAAGGTCCAGGAAACCCTGGCCTACCCGGCGGCGGTGCAGGACGCCGAGCTGCTGGGTAAATTGCAGGCCGTGCTCGACAACCGCGTGGTGCTGCCGCAGGTGGTGATGGAGGATGTGCTGCCGGTGCCGCGCCTGTGGCTGGCCAGTGTCGAGTTCAGCGCGTTCGAGCCGCGCAACGGCAAGATGCAGCGCTACATCCAGCACCGTGCGGCGTTGTCGTTCAACTACCTGGGCAACTACGTCAGCGGGCAGAAAAACGCCGACATCATCGTGCGCCAGGAAACCCGGAGCCTGCGCATCAAACGCCACCCGGAGCTTGAGCAACCGTATCGCGAGCGCCTGCGCCAGCTCGGTTTCAAGATCGCCACGCGCCAGAGCAAGGCACTGCCGGAAAGCGCCGGCGAACTGTTCGAGATGGTCAACGACAGCGCCTGGCTGAACTTCACCCTCAATGCATCGCCAGGCTTGCGCGCCGAGGGCTGGGAGCTGCAGATCGATGAGGATTTCGGCTTCGACCTGAGCCCGGTAGACGACTGGTACGCCAGCGTCGACGAAGCGCCGGAGCGCGACTGGTTCGACCTGGAACTGGGCATCATCGTCAACGGCGAACGCCTGAGCCTGCTGCCGATTCTGCTGAACCTGATGCGCTCCCACACCGAAATTCTCAACCCGGAGAAACTGGCGCGGCGCCGCGATGAAGAGCTGATCCTGGTGAATATTCCCGGCCTGCCCAACGGCCACGGACCGCTGCAGGTGGCGCTGCCGTACGGTCGACTCAAACCGGTGCTGGCCACCCTCGGCGAGTTCTATCTGCAGGAGCCGGGCACCACCACGTTGCGCCTGGCCAAGGCCGACGCGATTCGCTTGAACCCGTTGCAAGACCTGCCGCTGCAATGGGAAGGCGGCGAAAAGATCCGCAACTTTGCCCAGCGCCTGCGCGACATCAAAGACTTCACCTGCGTCGCGCCCCAAGGCTTGAATGCGACGCTGCGCCCGTACCAGTTGGAGGGACTGAGCTGGATGCAGTCACTGCGCCAGTTGGACGTGGGCGGGATTCTGGCGGATGACATGGGCCTGGGCAAAACCCTGCAAACCCTGGCGCATATCCTTACGGAAAAGGCCGCCGGGCGCCTGGACCGGCCGTGCATGGTGGTGATGCCCACCAGCCTGATTCCCAACTGGCTCGACGAAGCCGCGCATTTCACTCCACAACTCAAGGTGCTGGCGCTGTACGGCGCCGGGCGCAAGAAATATTTCGCGCCGTCGAAGGATCAGAGCCTGCAGGACTACGACCTGCTGCTGACCACCTATGCGCTGCTGCCCAAGGACATCGAACAGCTCGCCGCCCTGCCCTTGCACGTGCTGATCCTCGATGAAGCGCAGTACATCAAGAACCCCAACAGCAAGGCGGCCCAGGCGGCACGCGGGCTGAATGCACGCCAGCGCCTGTGCCTGAGCGGTACGCCGCTGGAAAACCACCTGGGCGAGTTGTGGTCGCTGTTCCACTTCCTGCTGCCGGGCTGGCTGGGGGACGTCAAAAGCTTCAATCGTGATTACCGCGTGCCCATCGAAAAGCGCGCCAGTGAGGTGCGCTTGCAGCACCTCAACGGTCGGATCAAACCCTTCCTGTTGCGGCGCACCAAGGAACAGGTGGCCACCGAATTGCCGCCCAAGACCGAGATCATTCATTGGGTCGATCTCAACGAGGCGCAGCGCGACGTGTACGAAACCATGCGCCTGGCCATGGACAAGAAAGTCCGTGACGAGATCACCCGCAAGGGCGTGGCGCGCAGCCAGATCATCATCCTCGAGGCGCTGCTGAAGTTGCGCCAGGTGTGCTGTGACCTGCGCCTGGTCAACGACGCCAGCCTGCCCGCCCATGGCAGCAGCTCGGGCAAGCTCGACAGCCTGATGCAGATGCTCGATGAGTTATTTGCCGAGGGGCGCAGGGTGCTGCTGTTCTCGCAATTCACTTCGATGCTGAGCCTGATCGAAGTGGAGCTGCAACAGCGCGGGATCGCCTACGCCTTGCTCACCGGCCAGACCCGGGATCGGCGCACGCCGGTCAAGGACTTCCAGAGCGGCAAGTTGCAGATATTCCTGATCAGCCTCAAGGCCGGCGGTGTGGGGTTGAACCTGACCGAAGCCGACACCGTGATTCACTATGATCCGTGGTGGAACCCGGCCACCGAAAACCAGGCCACCGATCGCGCATACCGCATCGGGCAAGAGAAGCCGGTGTTCGTGTACAAGATGATTGCGCGGGGCACGGTGGAGGAGAAAATCCAGCACCTGCAGAAGGAAAAGTCGGATCTGGCGGCGGGCGTACTGGACGGCCGAACCACCGGGGATTGGCAGTTGGGCAATGACGATATTGAGGCGTTGTTTGCGCCGTTGCCCAATAAACAGGAAAAGCGTTGACCGGATAGAGCGGTTCTGTGGCGAGCAGGCTTGTCCTGCGTTGGGCTGCGCAGCAGCCCCAAATCCAGGCGCTGAGCCGTATCAAGTACACCGCGTTTTGCTTGATTGGGGGCGCTTCGCACCCCAACGCGGGGCAAGCCCGCTCGCCACAATAAGCCCACACATTTTCCTTAACTGAACGGCATTAGGGCTAACCCCGCGTTGGGCTGCTAAGCAGCCCCAAAACCAGGCTCCGCGCAGTGTCAGACAGACCGCGTTGTCCTTGATTGGGGGGCTGCGAACCCAACGCGGGGCGAGCCCTAATGCCGTTCAGTTAAGCGCAGATTCCCTGTGGCGAGCAGGCTTGTCCTGCGTTGGGCTGCGCAGCAGCCCCAAAACCAGACGCTGAGCCGTATCAGGTACACCGCGTTTTGCTTGA